>CANFLM010000004.1 GCA_947447895.1 Hyphomicrobiales bacterium | reverse complement strand
CTCGTCCACAGGGCCTTTTTCGACCGCACGGCCCAGATACATCACCACCACATCATCGGCCATTTCGGCGACCACACCCATGTCATGGGTGATCAGGATCACCGACAGCCCGCGCTCTTTCTGGATGCGCTGCAACAGGTTGAGCACCTGCGCCTGTGTGGTGACGTCCAGAGCGGTTGTCGGCTCGTCGGCAATCAGAATACGCGGGTCGCAGGCGAGTGCCATCGCCATCATTACCCGCTGGCGCAGGCCGCCGCTGAGCTGGAACGGATATTCATCCACCCGCCGCTCGGGATTGGGCACGCCGACCATGCCGAGCAATTCGATGGCACGGGCGCGGGCGGCAGCATCGGATGTCGCCGAATGCAGAAGAATGGCTTCCATGATCTGGTTGCCGATGGTGTAATAATGGCTGAACGAGGCCATCGGCTCCTGGAACACCAGGGCGATTTCTTTGCCGCGAATGGCCCGCATTTCCGGACCCTCATGCGGCAGTTGCAACAGGTCGATGGCGTCATCGGCCTCGCCCTCCTGTTGCAGCCAGATTTCACCGCCCTCGATCTTGCCCGGACGGTCGACAATGCCGAGAATCGAGCGCGCGGAAATGCTTTTGCCGCAACCGCTCTCGCCGACAATCCCCAGCGTGCGGCCGGCAAACAGGTCGAAGCTCACGCCATCGACCGCCCGTACGGTGCCTTCGTCGAGTTTGAAATAGGTTTTCAGCCCGCGGACGGACAGCAGGGGCGTGGGGGCAGATGATGCGCCGCCAGCCTCATGATCGGGGTGATCAACCATAGGGGTCTGCGGCATCGCGTAATCCGTCTCCAAGGAAGTTAAAGGCCAGAATCACCAGAATGACCGGCACGGCGGCCGTCAGCAGCCACGGGGCCAGCGCCAGTGTTTCGATGTTCTGGGCGTCCTGCAGCAAAATGCCCCAGCTGATGGCCGGAGGGCGCAAACCGAGGCCCAGGAAACTGAGCGAGGTTTCGCTGATGATCATCGCAGGCAGCGCAAGGCTGGTGGCGGCGATGATATGGCTGAGGAATGAAGGCAGCATATGGGTGAAAATGATGCGGTACTGGCTGGCTCCGGCCAGTTCGGCAGCGGTGACGAAATCTTCCGACCGCAGCGCCAGAAACTTGCCGCGCACCACGCGCGCCAGATCGGTCCAGCCGAGAAAGGAGATGATGATCGTAATGGCGAAGTAGACCTGGATCACACTCCAGCTGTTGGGCAGGGCTGCCGCCAGTCCCATCCAGAGCGGAATGGTCGGCATCGAGCGCAAGATCTCGATCACGCGCTGGATGATTGTATCGACAATTCCGCCATAGACCGCCGACATGCCGCCCAGCAAAATCCCCAGAAACAGACTGACCGTCACCCCCGCCAGCCCGATGGTCAGCGAAATGCGGGTCGCGACCATGATGCGCGACCACAGATCACGCCCGACCAGATCGGTGCCGAGCAGGAAAATGCCGTCCTCGGGTTTGGCATCGACCAGTCCAACCAGATGTTTGTTGGTCGGGAACAGGCCGAGGAAATGGTAGCTGTAACCCTCGGCAAACAGGGTCAGATAGACCTTGCGGTCAAGGGTCGGCTGGTAGCTGAGTTTGAACGTGCGCAGATCGCGCTTTTGCGTCAGCCCGTAGACATAGGGCTTGAACGCGCCATCATCGAAAAAATGGATTTCCTGCGGCGGAATGTGACTGCGTTTGGAATCGGTGGCATGGGGATCGGCATAGGCCAGAAAATCCGCCAGCAACACGACCACATAAAAGGCAATCACGATGATGCCGGAGGCGACCGCCAGCTTATGCTTGCGGAACCGCCACCATGTCAGTTGCCATTGGGTGGCAACGGCAAAGCGGTCCTCTGCGGTCTGGGTCTGTGTGGGGGTGGAAACGGGTCCGCTGGACATGATCACCTCAATCCATCTGGAAGCGGATACGGGGATCAACCCACATCAATACAAGATCGGAAATAAAGGTGCCGATTACCGTCATCACCCCCAGCAGCAGCACGATCGTGCCGGCCAGAAACATATCCTGCGCAATCAGCGCCTTCAGCAGGAGCGGGCCGACCGTCGGCAGGCTCAACACCAGCGAAATGATGATGCTGCCCGACACCAGATAGGGAAACAGATAGGCAATGGTGCTGGCAAAGGGGTTCAGGGCCGCGCGCACCGGATATTTCCAGATCACGCGGGCCTCCGGCATGCCCTTGGCGCGGGCCGTGACCACATAGGGCTTGCGCAATTCATCCAGCAGATTGGCGCGCATGATGCGGATCAGCTGCGCGGTGCCAGCCAGTGCGAGAATGACCGCAGGCAAGGGCAGATGTTTGACCAGATCCCACACTTTGGCGAGGCTCCACGGGGCCAGATCGAACTCGCTCGAGAACAGCCCGCCGACATTGGCGCCAAACAGCACGAAGGAAAAATACATGATCACCAGCGCCAGCAGAAAATTGGGCACTGCGAGACCGATGAAGCTGATCGAGGTGAAAATATAATCAAGGGCCGAATATTGCCGCACCGCCGAATAGATGCCGATCGGCAGAGCTATGCCCCAGGTCAGCAGCAAGGCGGCGAGCGACAGAACGATGGTCAGCCAGAGCCGGTCACCGATCACTTCGGCCACGGGGCGGTGCCATTCCATCGATTCGCCGAAATCGCCCACCAGCACCCGCGACATCCACTTCATGTACTGGACATAGACAGGCTGGTCGAGCCCGTACAAGGCGCGCAGGCTCTTGGCCTCCTCCATCGACACGGAGGAACCGGACGCTGACAGATTGGCGATATAGGCATCGACGAAATCACCCGGCGGAAGCTGGATGATGATGAATGCGAACACGGAAATCGCAGCCATTGTCAGGATCGCCAACACCGCGCGCCTTGCAATATAGGCCAGCATCGGGACTGTTCTTTCTCTCTTGGGATGGCGGGACGCCACATGAGTTAAATGCCGGACAAGGTTCGATCAAAACCATGCCCGGAGATTGCGAGGGGTCTAAGTCACCTGATCAATGGCCTTCCGCTTGCATGTCCCGATCAAACGGGAGGCGGCCAAGCGGAAGGTGTAAATCCGGATCGTCTAAGATCCCTTACTGTTTGAAATACCAGGTCTCTGCATGCGAGCTGGATGGTGTCCGGCAATGCTGGGCGATACAGGCACGCGAAGGGATGTTGCCCAGTTTCGTGCTGACAATGCGCACACCGAACTGGGCAGGGGATTCCCCGACCGTGCCGATGGCATATTGCTGGTCGACCAGAATTTTCCAGATTTCCTGAGCTGTCTTGTCGCGGTCGCCGGCTTCGCGCTGGCCGGAGGCGGATTTGAACAGGTCATAGATCTTCAGCATCTGGGGATCGGTCGGGGCGCGGCCCTGTGCACCGTTCGAGGCATACCATGTGGCAAATTCGGGTGCCATATAGGCCTCGGTCGGATCAACGGGGATGGCGTGGCGGGGGAACAGATAGAGCAGTTCCGTGCCGCCATTGGTCCACACCATGATCTGGTGCTCGTTGTTGCGGGTGCGGGTGGTCGCCAAGGTCCGCTCCATTTCGCGGACATCGGCCTGGATGCCGATCTTGCGCCACTGTTCGCCGATCATTTCAGCCTGTTGCGGCCATGGCAGCAGGGCTTTGACCGCCTGAACCTGGATCCGCAAGCGCTCTCCATTGTCGGTGCGGACGCGGTAGCCATCGGCATCCTTCTTGGTCAGGCCGATGCTGTCGAGCAACTGGTTGGCCTTGGCAATGTCGAGCTTGGAATATTTGTCGCGGTATTCCTTGCCGGGGCTTTGCGGCATCTGGACAGAGGGGGCCACCGAACCGGGTGTGCCGATCCCAAGCCAGAACGTGTCGTTCAGCTGGTTGCGGTCGATCCCCATCGACAAAGCGCGTCGGAAATCGGCATTGGTGAGCCACTTGGCCACTTCCGCATCGGCCTTGAACGACTGGTTGATGAACAAGGTGGTATCCGAGCCGTGCAGGGCCAGATCGAGATGGACCTTGTAGCCGCCCTTCTGCTGGTTTTCGAGGATCACCGGCAGTTTGGAGAGGCTGATATGGCGTTCCTGCATGTCGTAATTGCCGCCGATGGCGCGCAGATTGATGACTTCGGAATCTTCAGCCAGTGTCAGCACCACTTTGTCGATATAGGGCAACTGGTTGCCAGCCGAATCCACCGCCCAGTAATAGGGGTTGCGCTCGAGCACCCAGGTCGGGGTGTTGATCGGACGGGTGGTTTTCCAGGGGCCAAGGGTCGGAAGTTCGGTGTTGAACGACCAATCCTTCTTGAAGTGCAGCATCTTCACCCAGTTCTCGAAGCCTTCGGCTTTGGCCTTTTCGTTGACCTGGGCTTCCGACGAGTATTTGGGCAGGAACTGCTTGAGATAATGCTTCGGGGCATAGGCGCCGTAGGTGGTGCCCTGCGACTGGCGGACCGACTGGCCGCCGCCGATCAGCGTATCGCCGGCCAGGAAGTCTATGAACAGGAAGTGCGGGTTCTCGAACTGGAATTCGACAGTGGTCTCGTCAACCTTGACCACTTTGCCGGGCTTGCCGCCGGGCGACATGTCGGCAATCGGGGCCGAGACAATGTCCTTGTTGGAATAGAGGTCCTCGAACCAGAACACGAAATCATCTGCCGTGAACGGCGCGCCATCGGACCATTTCATGCCCTTGCGCAGATTGACGCGGATGACCTTGCCGTCAGCACTCTGTTCCCAGGATTTGGCGACGGAAGGCACGATCTTGGTGCCGGTCGGATCCCAGAACAGCAATTTGTCGGAGGCGTTCAGGCGGTTGCCGTTTTCCCAGTCGCCCGGTCCCAAAAAGCCGCGACGCCAGGTGCCGCCATATTTGCCGACTTCCGACAAAGGCTTCATCACCAGCGGTTCTGCGGGAATACGGTCCTTGACGGGGGGAAGTTTGCCTGCCTTGACCAGCTCTGCCAGATCCGGTGCCTCGCCGAAGGTTTTCGGCCATTTGGCCGGATCAAGGATCAACTCCGGTCCTTCAAGCTTGCCGACAAGGCCCGAGGCCATCAGGTTGGCGGATGGCTGTTGGGCCTGTGCTGGCGTGAAGGCGGAAAGGCCCACCAGTATTGACGCGCAAACACCCAGTAAAACTGACTTCTTCATCATTTCCCCCTGTTTCGTCTCGCAAGCTCCTGTCCGTATTCACGGATCGATGAACGGGCTTCGATGACCACATTCCATAAACCTAGGTCGGCAGGACCGATCAGGTCAACCGTTATTGTGTTTTTCAGCTGCCCTTGGGGATAACGCTGTCACAATATAGTGGTTGTCAGAGGGACCGATTGCGGCCTAGTCTGTAGATAAGCCTGCAATAAACAAATAAATTCAAAGACAAAGCCGAGTGAGGGAGCAGCACGCATGATCGAGGACCCACCACTGATTACCATGCGGCGGCAGGTGCCGCGTCCGACTGCGGCACAGATCGCGGCGCTTGAAGGCATACCGACCGGTTTTCTGGTCGATGCCATGCAGGGCCGCGGCGCGCTGGCCCCGGCCATCAAGGCGGTGATCGCCGGACAGGATACGTTTTGCGGCGTGGCCTTGCCCGTGCATGTCGGTCCTGCCGACAATCTGGCGGTGATGGTGGCTTTGGGCATTGTGCAGCCCGGAGACGTGATTGTCGCGGCCGCAGATGGCTATCTCGAAACGGCTGTCACCGGTGATCTGGTGCTGGGCATGCTCAAAAACAACGGCGCGGTCGGCTTTGTGACCGATGGCTGCGCGCGAGATGTGATCGGCATCCGCGATATGGGCCTGCCGTGTTTCGCGGCCGGGATTACCCCCAATTCGCCGGTCCGTAACGGGCCGGGCACTGTCAATCTGCGGGTGGTCTGCGGCGGTGTCGCGGTCGGCCCCGGTGATCTGGTGATCGCCGATTGCGACGGGGTGGTGGTTGTGCCGTTCGCGCGGATCGATCAGGTGATCGAGAGCCTGAAAGGCGTTCTGGCTGCCGAGGCCGCTTTGCTGCCGCGCGTCAAAGCGGGCTTGCGCAAGCCCGATTGGCTGGACGGCATGATGGCGGGAAGCGCGATCAAGATCATCGACTGATACAGGAACACTACATCATGATGACGATTGGAAAAGCCACCATCCAACGGGTGGTCGACATTGAAACCTTCGCCATGCCGATGGCGATCATTCTGCCGCAGGCCGATCTGGCAGCCCTGGAGCCGCATCGGGATTTGCTGGCGCCGACCCATATCGATTTCGATGCACAGGCCGTGTTGCTGACCGTGCAGAGCCATATCGTGCAGGTCGACGGTTTGACCATTCTGGTCGATACCTGTGTGGGTGAGGACAAGCACCGCCCCTTGCGGCCTGTCTGGCACCAGCGCACCGAAACCGGCTATCTCGAACGGCTTGCCGGATTGGGCTTGAAGCCCGAAGACATCGATATGGTCATGTGCACCCATCTGCATCCGGACCATGTCGGCTGGAATACCCGCCTGAGCAATGGCCGCTGGGTTCCGACCTTCCCCAATGCCAAATATGTGATGGGCAAGGCCGAGTTCGAACACTGGAACACGCTGGCCCAGACCCAACTTGATCCGCCGGTCAATCAGGGCTCGTTTGCCGACAGCGTCCTGCCGATCATCGAGCGCCAGCAGGAGCAGTTTGTCGATGTCGGCGACGGGCTGGCCGCAGGCCTGTCGATCATCGATCTGGAAGGCCACACCAAAGGCCAGATCGGCCTCGATATCGATGGCGGCACCGGCACGCGCGCGATCATCTGCGGAGATGCTGTGCATACGCCCGCCCAGGTGCTGTTTCCGCAATGGTCGAGCGCGTTCTGTCTTGATGGCGCAGCCGCCGCGCAAACCCGCCAGCGCCTGTTTACCTGTGCTGCCAGCGAGGATGTCGTGCTGGTGCCCAACCATCTGCGCGGGGACGGTATGCGGATCGAGGCCAAGGGCAGCGGTTTCATGCCCCGCTTCTGCAACTGCTGAGTCAGGAGAAAACGGCACAGGCCACGTTTGGGAGTGGAGAATGTCCGATCATGGGGATCACATTGCTCCACTCCCGCACGGCGACGGGTGAACGGACGGTAAACCCCCTCCGTGAACTGTCTGGCTGTGAGGCCAGCCGTCAGCTTTTAATAACGGTCGTTTGACGGATTGCTGTAGGGGCCCGACACTGAATTTTACGGCGAGGGTGGTTGATCGCGTCCCATAGCGTCGGTTGTCGAGCGGGCAACGGTGTCAGCAGCCGGATGTTGAACCGCGGAGGTATGTGATGGTCCAAGTAAGCAAGGCTATTCCGGTGATGGTATTCTGCCTCGGTTTGGCGGCATGCCAATCGGCCAACGAGCCGAATTCCATTTTCAAGGCGTTGGGGCCCAATACCTATTCGGTAACAAGTTCCAGCTCATCGCCTGCGGCTGCCAATGCGCTGGCCCTGCAGAATGCCCAACGTCTCTGCCAGACGCAGGGAAAGCAGAGCCAGACCCAGTCGGGGCAGGCTCAATTTGTCAATTCGGTCCATCAATTCGTCCTTGAATTCACCTGCATCTGATCCGGAGACCCGTTATGCTGCCCGATAAAGACCACCTGACCCTGTGCTTCGCCCATGCGGCCTACCGGCTGGCCGACCGTTTCGCCCTGCGCAACACGGGTATCCGGCATTTCGAGGTGCGCAGCTATGACGATTTGCAAGCCAGACTTTCCGAGGCGGATGTGCTGGTCGTGTCGGGTCTGTGGAAGAACGAACTCATCGACCATGCGCCGAAATTACGGTTTATCCAGTCGATCAGCGCAGGCACCGACCAGTTTTCAAAACCCCTGTTCACGGAGCGCGGGATCAGGCTGGCCAGCGCCTCGGGGGTCAATGCGCGGGCGGTGGCCGAACATGCGATTGCCTTGATGCTGGCGTTGAGCCGGCGTCTGCTGGAGGCGCGCGACAACCAGCACAAGCATCACTGGCGCGGCATGATCGGCGATCTGTCACGGCGCGAGGATGAATTGGGCGGCAAGACCGTCCTGGTGGTCGGCATGGGGACGATCGGCAACCATTTCAGCACGCTGGCCCGCGCCTTCGGCATGACGGTCGTCGGCATCAGGCGGCATCCCGAGCAGGGTGCCAACGGGGCCGACAGCATCCATGCCATCGACGCGTTGAAGACGCTGCTGCCGCAAGCCGACTATGTCGTGCTGACCTGTGCTTTGACACCCGAGACAGAAGGCCTGGTCAATCAGGCGGCTTTCGCCGCCATGAAGCCGCAGGCGCGTCTGATCAATGTGGCGCGCGGACGGGTGGTGGACGAACCTGCCCTGATCGAGGCGGTTCGTGGCGGGCGGATCGATGCGGCGGGGCTTGATGTCTGTGTCGAGGAGCCCTTGCCGGCCTCATCGGCTTTGTGGGACTTGCCGAATGTGCTGGTGACCCCTCACAGCGCGGGTGAAACACGCCGGTATGAGGATAATGTGCTCGATCTGTTGATGGACAATCTTGACCGGCTGTGGACGGGCGGAGCCCATCAAGTGCCTCCGGTCCTGTTGCGCAACCAGATCGTGTGATGGTGGGACGTTGATCCGGTGTCCCCGATCAATTGAACTTTCAGAAAAACAAAAGCCCCATTCAAAATTACAGATTTGATGGGTGGATAGTGTCAGTAACAGTTGGTGTGGCCAAGAACCTATCGTATCTCTTCAGGTCGATTTTCTCAATATATCGGAAAATATGCCTTGATCTTGCCATGTCTTGCAACTAGAGCTCGCCTTGTAAATTGTTCAGTATGCGTAGAGTTGTGATTATACTAATGAAGAAGATATCTGTCCTAGCGTTAGTCTTGTCTCTGTTGCCTGTGGTCGCACAGGCTCAGGCCCCCGCCCCGGCAGGCGATGCCAAGTCCCAAAGCATCCAGACCGCCGATACCGGTTGGCAGACCATCTGCCGTCCGAGTGCGAAAGATCGTTCAAAGCAGGATTGCTCGGTGGTTCACGAGACTTTCACCACCAATGACCGCATGAGAATTGCGGCGATCGAGATCGTCAAGGCCGAGAAAGGCCGTGTGATGGTTCTCTCTGCCCCGATGGGCGTGTCCCTCAAGGACGGGATCGAAATCAGCGTAGACGGTGCCAACAAGCAGCAGGCCAGTTTCACCGGTTGCCAGAACAACGGGTGCTTCGCCTCCATCGAGATTGCCGACAAGACCCTTGACGTGATCAAGAAGGGCAAGGCCCTTTCTGTCGGCTTTTCCGATGCCCAAGGCAATAAGGTGAAAGCCGATATTGCTTTGCTCGGTTTTACAGCAGCCATCACACGCGCTGAATGAGCCTGCCTGTCCTGAATGGCCCAGCCATTTGGGATAGCCGATCGATGAGCTGACATTGATGAACGGATATGGCGTCGGGGCTGTCCGCTCCCGCGCCATTTTCTTTGTGAGCCGCACGGCACGACATGCCCTACGGCCAAGGTCGCATGTTTTTTTGCTTCGCGGGTTGGGTGTTTCGGGCTAGACAGGCGTGGAATTCTTCATCATCGATCCTAGCCTTCGAGTTGGATGAACACCGTGGATGTATCTTTACCGGATCAGGCCCCGTCAGGCCCTTTTGATGTGGCGGCCTTCTACCACTTCGGCCAACTCCCCGATTATGCCTCCCTGCAGGCACCGCTGACCGATTTTTGTGAAAGCCGCGGCGTGATGGGGATTTGCCTTCTGGCAGCCGAGGGCATCAACGGCACGCTGGCCGGGTTGCCCCGGGATATGCAGGCGGTGCTTGTTGAAATCCGCAGGCTGACCGGCTTTGCCGCTCTCGAGCATAAAATGTCCTTTGCCGATACGATGCCGTTTTTGCGGCTCAAAGTCCGCTTGAAAAAGGAAATCGTGACATTGGGCGTGCCGACGGTCGACCCGACCCGTCTGGTCGGCACCTATGTCGAGCCCGAGGACTGGAACGCGCTGATTGCCGATCCCGACATCGTGCTGATCGACACCCGCAATGCCGATGAGGTCAGGATCGGCACGTTCGAGGGAGCCATCGACCCGCAAACCAGATCGTTCAGCCAATTTCCCGATTATGTCAAAACCCATCTCGATCCGCAAAAACACCAGAAAATCGCGATGTTCTGCACGGGGGGCATCCGCTGCGAGAAAGCCTCCAACTATATGCTGCAGGAGGGGTTTGCCGAGGTCTATCACCTCAAGGGCGGGATCCTGAAATATCTTGAGGTGGTCCCCGAGGACCAAAGCAAATGGCACGGCAACTGTTTCGTGTTCGACCGCCGCGTGGCTGTTGGGCATGGACTGAAAGTCGCCAGCCACCTGCATCTGTGCGCGGGCTGCCGTGCGCCCTTGTCACTCGAAGAACGGCAATCGAATGCCTATGAAGAAGGCGTGTGCTGCCCCTATTGCGTGGCAGTGCTGACCCCGCAGCAAAAGGCCTCGGCGCGTGAACGGCACAAGCAGATGCTGCTGGCCGAACAGCGCGGCACCAGCCATCTGGGTCCCCGCCATGCTGTGCACCGTCAAGACGATGCTCCGGACGGGCAGGGATCCGACTGAGCGGAGCCGGGCTGACAGGGTGGGTTTGCAAAACATCCCGCGCCAGTGGCCAATCGGGCCGAACAGTGCCACACTGCTGGCAGCGCAGCCCGAGATCTGAATTGTGTTATCCCTGATCCTGCTTCTGGTGCCGGTTTTTGCGGCCATTTTCTTTCTGATCGTCGGCAATGGCTTGCTGACGACGCTGGTGCCGTTGCGCGCGGCGGTCGAGGGATTTTCCCATAGCGACATCGGCTGGATCGGCTCGGCCTATTTTGTCGGCATGATTGCCGGAACCTGGATGACACCGGTGATCGTGCGCCGGATCGGCCATATCAGGGCGTTTTCGGCCTATGCCTCGGTGGTGGCGATTGCCGCGCTCGGCTTTCCTCTGGTCAACAATGTCTGGTTGTGGATGGCGTTGCGCGGGTTATGCGGCTTCGCCTTTGGCGGGCTTTACGGCATTGTCGAAAGCTGGATTACCTACAAGGCCGGACAGAATTATCGCGGCCGGATGCTGGGCCTCTACAACATCATCCATTTTGCCGGTTCGGCTTCGGGCCAGCAATTCCTGCGGATTTTCGATCCGCGCCAGTTCCAGTTGTTCAGCGTGTCGGCAGGCTTTCTGATGGCAGCCTTGCTGCCGATGGCCGTCAGCAAGGTCGAACCGCCGCCCTTGCCCCCGAAGGGGCGGCTGATTTTTCGCCGCATCCATCAAATGGCTCCGATCGGGCTGGTGACCATTGCTCTGGTCGGGGTGGCCAATGGCAGTTTCTGGTCGCTGGCGCCGGCCTATATCGAGCATCTCGGTCTGGGGGCCAGCACGGTGGCGACCTTCATGACCGTGGTGATATTGGGCTGCGCCACAGGACCCTATCCGCTCGGCCGGATTTCCGATCTGGTCGACCGGCGCGGGGTGATTGTCGTGGTGTCGATTGTGGCCGTGCTGGTCGAATTGGCGCTGGCGGGGATCGGGGCCAAGCGCGTTGAACTGCTTTACATCCTCGGCTACCTGCTCGGCATTGTCATACCGGTGATCTATCCGCTGACCGTGGCACATGTGATGGACCGTTTCAGCGGCGAGGAGGCGGTGGTGGTTTCGAGCACCCTGCTGTTTTCCTATTGCATCGGTGCCGTGCTCGGTCCGGTCATCGCTGCCGGTTTGATGCAGTGGCTCGGGGATCGCGCATTGTTCGTGCATAATGCGGTGGTGCATGCCGGATTGGCGGGTTTTGTGGTGTGGAGGATGCTGGATCGTCCGCCACCGCCCCGCCAGGTTGACCAGCCTGATCTGCCCGATGGAGAGACGACCAGTGCACCCAAATTGTAACCGCAGCTGTTGCAGGGCAATGGCTTAATTTTACTGCTTCTCCCGCCCTACTCTTTCCTATATGAGAGATGACTGACATTGTGCAGTCCGGAATATCATCATCATGGCGGGCAATCAGTCTCCTGTCGCCCAGCAGGTAACGAGCATCATCTTATTGACCGAGCCGCGTTATGCTGAGGAGTTGATCCCGCTTCTGCTTGCCTGCAAGAATGACCTCATTGTCATCCAGATCAACCATCCCAATGAATTGCTGGATTTTCCAGAAAATCTGCTTTCGGCAGGCCGTTTGATCTCGTTTGGCAGCCGACACTATGTGCCGCAGGACATTTTGCAGCAGTTCGGGCATGGGTGCTACGAGATGCGGTTTGGCCCCGTGGACTATCGCGGTTGGGCCCAGCTGAATTTTGCGGTCTACAACCAAGTCAGGCAATTCGGTGTTGTGTTTCACGAAATGCTGAAGGAAATCGATAGCGGTCCGATCATTGCCACCCGCCATTTTGCCTGCAGCGGACACGAGACCCTGAACGAACTGACCGATCTGGCTGCGGCAGAGGCTTTAGCCCTGTTTGCCGATCACGCTCTGGTGATCGCCACCCGTAGGGGACCGTTGGCCGTGATGCCGCAAGGCTGGGGGCACCATCTTTATACAAGATGGCAATTCACCTCGCTTTGCGTGATCCCGATGGATGTGGATGCCGATGAATTGCACCGTCGCATCCGTGCCTTCGGCGAGGGTGACGGCCACACCCGCCCGTTTGTGATTGCGGAGAACAGGGTTTTTATCTACCAGGCCAAACTTTTGACCGAACAGCAGGACGGTCTAGTGCTGCATGAACTGCTTTTTGCAGCCCGCAAATAGGCCGGTCGCCGTTAGCGTGTTTCGCGCAAGGCTCTGACGGCAGCAAATTTGACACTCGCCACATGGTCGCGCATCAGCGTATCGGCCTTGGTTGCCGAGCGTGCCAGTAGTGCCTCGTAAATCAGATAGTGTTCATCGTGGCGCTGGCGCAATTCATCGAGACTGAAGGCGATGATGTTGCGGTTGGACACACGCGGGATCTGGAACGACATTTGTGTCATCTGGCTCAACAACCGGTTCAGCGAGGCCTCCATGATCGTGTCATGAAAGCCGGCATTGGTTTCTCCGATGATCCCGAGAACATGATCGTTCATGACCGACGAACTCGTGAGAATGTCGGCACCCCTGGCAAGGGACTGTTCGATCGTCTGGCGTTGGCTGTCCACCAATCCGCGTTCGGCTGTGAAGCGGGCAGCAAGTCCCTCGAGCGCGCCACGGATTTCATAGGCGTCAACCAGTTCGGAAATGGGAAATTCGCGGACAACATAACCGCGATTGGGTGCGTAATCGAGCAGGCCTGCGGCCGAGAGGGATTGCAGCGCGGCGCGGATGGGCGTGCGCGAGACACCGAGTTCCTCGCTCAACCGCACTTCTTGCAGCTTGGTGCCGGCGGGCAGGCCGCCCGACAGGATTGCTTCGCGCAGGTGATCGGTGACAGATAATGAGCGCGTGGCATTGCTGATCATTACAAGGCAACCTTCATTCCATTGATCCTCGTGCGCAATATAGCCTGATCCTGATGCAGCCTATGCCCTATTAACCGGCATATGCCCAGACCATGCAACATGAACAACATTTCATTGAAAATATCGCAGGACAATTTGAAAATGTATACAAAATTAATTGACACATCTGTTGATGTATTCAATCATTCCCCATCTAAAGTCGAGCACGCCTGAAAACAAGGATCCGAACAAGGGTTCGCATCAGGCTTGAACGCAGGCACCAGGCCTCTCTCGCTTTGTCACAAGACAAGGCCGCGCGAGGGCCGCGTGCGAGACATTGGGACAGGGGAGATACCGGATGATCGATATAGCCAGTGGCGATGCAGCGATCGAACAGATCACCGCCAACAAGAATGCGCATTACCAGCCTTATGGCTGGCATCATTGGCCGGAAAGTCCTTGGTTTGCCTACCAGTTCCGGCGGGGTCTCGGTGAAACGCAGGAAGGTGGTGGTTCGGTCTCCGAAGTGTTCTTGGCGGCTTCGCGCATCATCGCAGGCGACGAGGAGAGCTGGCACAAGGAATGGAAAGTGATCGGCGACACCAACCGCCATCGTGCCATTGAAGCCGAAAAGTCGGGTCATATCCGCACCGCGATGAATTGCTATCTGCGTGCGGCCGATTATTACCGCCAGGCCGAGTTTTTCCTGCTCCCCGATGATCCGCGCCGCCTGCCGACATTCGAGTTGATGGAATCCTGCTCGCTCGGTTTCCTGTCGCATCTGAACCCGCCCGGTTATGCCGTCGATATTCCCTACGAGGATGGCAAGCCGATCTGCGGCTATTTCGTGCGTGCGCCCTATCCGGGGGACAAGATGCCGGTGCTGATCTGCATGGGCGGTCTGGATTCGATCAAGGACGAGATGTGGTTCATGCAGGCGCATGGCGCCCTGCAGCGCGGCATTTCGGTGCTGATGATCGACGGCCCCGGCCAGGGCGGCACCCTGCGCCGCCACAAGGTCTACAGCCGTCACGACACCGAGGTGCCGATCGGCAAGGTGATCGACTGGCTGGAGACACGTCCCGATGTCGATGCCTCGCGCATTGCACTGTGCGGATCGAGCTTCGGCGGCTATTACGCCGCACGCGCCGGATGCTACGAGCCGCGTCTGGCGGCGGTGATCTCGCATGGCGCGATCTGGGATGTGCATGAATTGTGGGGCGATAAATCCGACGAATTCGGTCTCGCGATGCACATCAAATTCGTGCTGGGTTGCCAGACCATGGCGGAAGCGCACGAGAAGATGAAACCTTTCACGCTGGAAGGCCATTTGCAGCATATGAAATGCCCCTATTTCATCCTACATGGCGGTTATGATGTGCTGACCATGTCGGCGGCCACCAAGGCCTATGAATCGGCCAAGGCAAACGGTGTCGATGTGACGCTGCGGTTCCTGACGCCGGAGGAAACGGGAGCCGAACATTGCCAGCACGACAATCCGACGATCGGGCAGGAAGTGATGGCCGACTGGCTGGCCGACCGCTTCGGCATCGACCAGCGTGCCTTGCTGAAAACCGGCTGGAATACGCTTCTCTGACAGCTTGAAACCGGATGGATGCGAGGACGCGATAATGCAGGCTTTCGGAGTTGATGATCCCAAAGTGGCGGTGGTGGCCATCGATTGCCATCGCGGCCATCTCGATCCGCTGGTCGCCACCATGCCGGCCTCGCCGGAGGTGGCCGAGCGGCTGACCGAAGCCAACCGGCAGTTTTTCGAGTCCTGCCGTGCTTTGTCGATCCCGATCATCCATCTGGTGACGCGCTATCGCGATGAAGCCGAAATCCGCATGAACCCGTTCTGGCGGATGCGCGCGGACGATCCCAATGCAACCCGCAAGAATGTGATGCGGCACAACCTCTACGGATCGCCCGGCACAACCATCATGCCGGGCCTGCTGAAAGTCGGCGATAGCGTGGTCGATACCAAGAAACGCTATGATTGCTTTGTCGGCACCGATCTGGATTTCCGGCTGAAAGCGCTCGGGATCAACACGATTTTCATGACCGGCATCAACACCAATTCCTGCGTGCTGGCCACCGCGATTGCTGCCAATGTGCGTGATTACAGCGTGGTAGTGATCGAGGATTGCGTGGATACGATGGACAGCCACGACCATCACGACGCCGCCCTGCTGTGCCTGCGCACCGCTTTTGCGGTCACCATGAGCGCAAAAGAGGCGGTTGGCGCGGCCCGGCAGTGGCAGCAGGCCGGCTATCAGAACGGGGATGCCGCATGATCCCTTGCAAAGCCAAATTGGCCGCCGGAGGCGCGCTGTTGTCCGTCAATCCGGGCGGAGCCAATCTGACGGCGGTCGATATGATCGCCCGTTATGGTGCGGATATTGTGTTCATCGATGCCGAACGCTCGGTGATGGGGATCGAGAGTGTGCATGCCATGGCGCGCGCCGCACAGGCGCATGGTCTGGCGGCCGTGGTCCGCACGCCGTCGCGCGAGCCGAGCGAATGGGTGCGCTATTTCGATTGCGGCATCAACGGTCTTGTTTTGCCGCAGGTCGAACAGGCGGCCGATTGCGCTCGGCTCGTCGAGACAGCCCGCTATGCCACCAAGGGCCGCGAGGCCGATCTTCTGCTGATTGCCCAGATTGAAAGCGTCGGCGGTGTGGCCGCGCTGGATGCCATTGCCGGATCGCCCGGCATCGACCTGATTCTGGTCGGCCCGAATGATCTCGCCCATTCGATGGGCCATCTGGGCGACACGACAGAACCCAGTGTGGTGGCCGAAGTTGCACGCGTCACGCAAAGGCTGCACAGTCTCGGGGTTCCGTACGGATTGCCTGTGGGTGTGCAGAATGCACGCGATTGGCAGTCGCGCGGTGCACAGTTTCTTTTCACCACGCTCGACCAGCATTTGGGCGTAGGCATCAAGGCTTTGCAAGGAGTGCTCGCATGACCATGATCCCCCGCGAACGGATCCCCTTTACCCCGATCGTCGACCGTCCGGCGATGAAGGTGCCCAATAACGGCCGCATCATTGTCTGGTCGATCGTCAATCTGGAAGTGTGGGATATTGCCCGTCCGATGGCCCGCCAGATGGTGCCCGCGCCGTCAGGCCAGGCCTTGCTGCCGGATGTGGCGAACTGGTCCTGGCATGAATACGGCATGCGCGTCGGCGTCTGGCGGTTTTTCGATCTTTACAAAAAGCTCGGGATCAAGCCGACTTTGTCGATCAATGCGCGTGTCTGCGAGGACTATCCGCGGGTGGCCCAGGAAGCACTCGATCAGGGATGGGAATTCATGGCCCATGCCTATGAGCAGGGGCCGATCCACAAGGTCGAGGACCAGTCGGCGATGATCCACAAGACCATGGATGTGATCGAGGCTTTTACCCACAAGCGGCCGGTCGGCTGGCTCGGACCGGGCCTGACCCAGACGCTCGAAACCCCCGATTACCTGACCGAGGCCGGTGTGAAATATATCGGGGATTGGGTGTTCGATGAAATCCCCTCCACCATCACCACGACCAACGGTCCGCTGGTGGCGCTGCCCTATACGCTGGAACTCAACGATATTCCGACCATGATCGTCCAGCACCATGAATCGGGCTATTGGCAGCAGCGCTGCACCGATGCCTTCGACCGGCTCTATGCCGAGGGAGCCGAACGGCCCCGCGTGATGGCGATTTCAATCCATCCCTATATTTCGGGCCAGCCGCACCGCATCAAATATCTCGAGGATGTCTACGCCTATATCAACCGCTTCGAGGGGGTTGTGCATATGAATGGCGAGGAAATTTACGACTGGTATGCAAGCGGGCAGGCCGGCGTATGAGTGTGACTGTCAAGACAGGATCTGTGCAATGAGTGATGCGTCGCTGGTGCTTCCGCCGCAGGGCGAGACAACCGTGCCGGTTGCCGGTGGAGGGGCATTTCCTGTCCGCCGGATCTATTGCGTGGGCCGCAACTACATCTCGCATATCCGCGAGATGAAAGAGGCCGACGAGCGCGATCCGCCCTTCTTCTTCCAGAAACCGCGCGACAGCATTGTCACCGATGGCTCGACCATCCCCTATCCGCCGATGACCGATGACTATCAATACGAGGTCGAACTGGTGATTGCGGTCGGCAAGCAGGGGGCCGATCTGTCGGAGGGCGAGGCGCTCGATCACGTCTGGGGTTACGGGGTCGGGCTCGATATGACGCGGCGCGACCGCCAGCGCGATGCGCGTGCCGCTATGCTGCCATGGGAAGTCGGCAAGGCCTTTGACCATTGCGCGCCCTGCGGTGCGCTGCACCGGGCCTCAGAATGCGGCCCTCAGGCCAAAGGGGCGATTACTCTGGAGGTCAATGGGGCGGAAAAGCAGCGCGGCGATCTCGAGCAGATGATCTGGAACTGTGCGGAAATTCTCGTGCAGCTGTCGCGGCAGGTGACTTTGATGCCCGGCGATCTGATCATGACCGGGACGCCGGCCGGCGTCGCTGCCGTGCATACGGGTGATGTGATTGTGGCCCGGGTCGAAGGACTGGCGCCGTTGACCATCCATATCGGCCCGAAAGGGTCCCATTTGGTTCAGGAGGCTTGAGCATGTTGCCGACAGAACGGATCAGCTATTCCCCCATCAACAGCCGCAAGCCGCTGAAACTGCCCAATGGCGCGCGCATGGCGGTGTGGGTCATCGTCAATGTCGAGGAATGGGATGCCACCCAGCCGATGCCGCGCACCGTGCTGACCCCGCCCGCGGGCGGCTCGCCCAGCCCCGATATTCCGAACTGGGCCTGGCACGAATACGGCAATCGCGTCGGCTTCTGGCGGATGCTGAAAGTGTTCGACGATTTCAATATTCCCGGTGTACTGGCCATCAACGGGTCGGCGCTGGCGGCCTATCCGCCGATTGTCGAGGCGGCTCTCGAGCGCAAATGGGAGTTCATGGGTCACGGCTTTACCCAGCGCAACATGCAGAAGGTCGAGAACGAGCGCGAGGACATCCGCCGCACCGCCGATGTGATCGAAAAAGCCACCGGCAAACGGCCGCGCGGCTGGCTCGGACCGGGCTTGACCGAGACATGGGAAACTCCCGATCTGCTGGTCGAGGAAGGCTATGATTATGTCTGCGACTGGGTGCTCGATGACCAGCCGGTCTGGCTCAAAACCCGGACCAAGCCGATCGTCAACATTCCCTACACGCAGGAATGTAACGATGTGGCGATGATGCTGATCCAGCATCACAAGGCGTCGGAATATTACGAGCGGGCCATGGACCAGTTCGAGCAGATCTATCAGGATTCCGAGGACTCGGCGCGTGTCATGGCCCTTGTCGTGCACCCCTATATTATGGGCGCGCCGCATCGGTTGAAATATTTCCGCAAGATTTTCGAGACGATCTCGGCCCGCAAGGATGTCAAGCTCTGTACGGGTGAACAGATCTATGATTGGTATCGGGACGTAGGACCTGAAGCGACAGCCTGATCAATATTACGGACTGGTACAAGAGCGAAGGACTTAAGACGCGATGAGCCTGTTTCAACTTCTCAACGGCCTGACCTTTGCGGCCCTGCTGTTTGTGGTCGCCAGTGGGTTTACACTGATCTTCGGGCTGCTCAGGATTGTCAATCTGGCGCATGGCGCGCTGTATCTGTTCGGCGGTTATGTCGGCTTTACCATTGCCACCAAGCTCGGCAGCTTTACGCTGGGGATTATGGGCGCCATGGCGGCAGTGGCCGTGATGGGCTTTGCCTTGAACGAGGGCCTGTTGCGCTTTGTGCGCGGCTTCGAATTGCGTCAGGTGCTGTTGAGCCTCGGCGTGGCTTTTGTGCTCAATGATATGTCACTGGTGATCTGGGGCGGTGACAGTTTTACCGTGCCGATCCCAGAGGAACTGATGGGCGGCTTCCGCGTGTTCGGGACGTTCTATCCCAAATACCGCCTGTTCGTGTTGCTGATGGGTATCCTGATTTTTATCGGTCTGTGGGTGCTGATCAACAAGACACGGCTGGGAGCCCTGATCCGCGCCGGTGTCGATGATGCCGAAATGGTCGAGGCAGCAGGGATCAATATCCAGCGGGTGTTTCTGATGACCTTCCTGCTCGGCTCGGCACTGGCGGGCATGGGCGGTGTCATGGGTGGGGCGTTCCTGTCGCTCTATCCTTCGGCCGATTCGGAAATTCTGGTGTTCAGTCTGGCCATTGTCATTATCGGCGGGCGTGGCAGCCTGATCGGCGTCGGTGTCGGCTCGCTGATGGTCGGCTTGCTCAATACGCTGGGGCAGGTGATGTTCCCCGAATTGGCTTATTTTGTGATTTTCGGTCCGATGGCGGCGATCCTCGCTTTCCGTCCCATGGGCCTGTTTGGAAAGGCTGTTTGACATGTCGGGGTTGAGCCGCAGCAAAAGCCCGATGGGCGCCTTGGTGGGTGTAGCCGTTATGGCGGTAGGTGTGATCGCGCCGTTCTTTCTTTCGCGCTACCAGATCGGACTGGCCACACAGATTTTGATCTTCGGCATGCTGGCCATGTCGATCGATATTCTGGTCGGTTTTACCGGACGCACCTCGCTGGGTCATGGCGCGATCTTCGGCGCCTCGACCTATGTGGTATTGTATTGCGTCACGCAGGCGGGATTGTCGCCCTATCTCGCTGTGGTTTTGGGCATTGCGACAGCCACCGTGCTTGCGGCGGTTTTCGCATTGCTGGCGGTCCGCACCAACGGCGTCTATTTCCTTTTGCTGACGCTGGCACTGGGGATGATCGTCTGGGGGATATGCTTGCGCTGGACACAGGTCACGGGCGGCGAGAATGGCTTGCGCGGCGATATCCGCCCCAAGGCACTGGCCGATTACAAGGACTTCTACTGGTTCATTCTGGCTCTGGCGGCTCTGGTGACCTTCGGCATCCGCCGCTTTGTGCAGTCCCCCTTCGGCCTGACCCTGCGGGGGATCCGCGACAGCGACAGCCGGATGCGCTCGCTGGGCTACAACGTGCCGCTGCATCTGTTTATCGGCTTTACCATGTCGGGCTTTTTTGCCGGTGTGGCCGGGGCAGTCTATGCCTTCTTCAACAATTTCGTCAGCCCCTCGACGGTGGCCCTGACCCAATCGGTTGAATCGCTGCTAATGGCGATCATCGGTGGTGTCGGCACACTCTACGGATCGTTTATCGGCGCCTCGGCCCTGATCGCGCTCCAGAACCTTGTCTCGAGCCATACCGAGCGTTGGCAGTCGGTGCTCGGGATTACCTTTACCCTCATCATGATTTTTGCACCCGAGGGGATTGTCGGAAAATTCCGCGCCTTGCGGGCCAAATATGCCAGCAAACACTGAAACGACACCTAAAACCACAACAGGAGTAGTGACGATGGATCGCAGACAATTCCTCCAGACAACCGCAGCCGGTCTGGCTGCTGCCGGCACCGGATTGCAACCCCTGCGGGCCTTGGCCCAGGGCGAGCCGATCCGTGTCGGTTTGATGGCTCCGCTGACCGGTGTGATTGCATCGGGCGGCAAGGAAATGGTCGAAGGCACACAGTTCTGGTTCGAGAAAATCAATTACCAGATCGCCGGCCGCAAGGTGGAACTGATCATCGAAGACGATGCATCCAACCCCGATACGGCTTTGCAGAAAGCCCGCCGTCTGGTCGAACAGAACAACGTGCATTTCCTGACCGGCAATCTGCTGGCCAATACCGGCCTTGCTGTCGCCAATTATGTCAAAGGCACGGGCACACCCTATTTCATTCCGATCATTGCCGCTGACGAATTGACCCAGCGCGGCCGTATTCCCAACGTGATCCGCACGGCGGGCTATTCGGGGTCGGCCTTCCCGCGTCCGCTGGCGGATTGGGCGCTCAAGCAGGGCTACAAGCGCATTGCCACCATCTCGCAGGATTACACATTCGGCCACGAGCAGTGCGGCGGTTTCTCGCAGGTGTTCACCGAAGGCGGCGGCACGATCGTGCAGCAGTTCTGGCATCCGCTGAACACGGCCGATTTCAGCCCCTATCTCGGGCAGATCGCCGACCTCAAGATCGATGCGATTTTCGTGATGGAAACCGGTGCCGATGCGACCCGCTTCACCCAGCAGTTCAACAGCTTTGGTCTGAAGGGCAAGATCCCTCTGCTTGGCGCGATGAACATGACCGACCAGTCGGTGATCCGCACCATGGGTGCGGAAGTGGAAGGCATTATCTCTGCCGCCCATTTCGCCGAAGGAGCGGATATTGCCGCCACCAAGGAATTCGTTGAAGCCTATACCAAGAAATACGAAAAGATCCCTTCGCTCTACGGGTTCTCGATGTATTCGGGCATGATGTGGGTGTCGCGCGCCATTGAGAAGCTCGGCGGCAAGGTCGAGGACAAGGCGGCTCTGCTCGATGCCGTCCTGAAAACCGAATTGACGGATTCCCCGCTCGGCAAGCCGGTCAAGCTCGATGCCTATGGCAACCCGATCTATGATGTCTATATCCGCAAGGTCACCAAGCGGGCCGACGGCAAGTTCTGGAACGTGCCGGTCGAGACCTATCCGGCCGTGTCGCAATTCTGGAAATATGATCCGGAAGCCTTCATGAAGGAACCGGCTTTCTCGCGCACCTATCAGGGCGCGAAGAAGTCCTGAGCCCGTTTGGCGGGTGCATGGATCATGCACCCGCCTCCCTAAAGGATTATGGAGTAGTCATGGCCGAAGTTGCACTCACTTTGTCCGGCGTGGCCGTCGCCTTCGGGGCGTTGCGGGCTGTGGATGGCGTGGACCTGTCCATCCCGACGGGCCAGCGCCGTGCGATCATCGGTCCCAATGGTGCCGGCAAAACCACGTTGTTCAACGCCATCACCGGCGTCGTGCCGCCGACCGAGGGACGTGTGGTGTTCGAGGGCCATGACATCACCCATCTGCCGCCGCACAAGCGGGCGGCTCTGGGGATCGCCCGGACGTTCCAGATCACCAATCTGTTTCCGAGCCTGAGTGTCGAGGAAAACATGGTGCTGGCATTGCGCGGCTTGAGCCCGCAAAAATTCTCGCTGTTCGGTTCGCCTGACTTGAGCACTGCGGACCAGGACAGGATTTCACGCGCCTTGCGGCTCGCTGGTCTGGCCGACCGTTCCGCTACGGTTGTGACCGAGATGGCCTATGGCGACCAGCGCCAGCTGGAAATCGCTTTGGCTCTGGTCGCCACACCGCGCATGCTGTTGTTGGATGAACCGGCTGCAGGCCTGTCACCCACCGAGCGGTCGATCGTCGCCGACGTGATCCGCGGTCTGCCCAAGGAGCTGACCGTGATCCTGATCGAACACGATATGGATCTGGCTCTGGGCCTTGTCGATTACGTCACCTGTCTGCATGAGGGCCGTTTGCTGGTCGAGGCCTTGCCTGCCGACATCCGCACCGATCCGCGTGTCCAGGAAGTCTATTTGGGAAAACCACACCATGCTTGAGGTCAAGGATCTGCACAGTTTCTATGGTGCGGCGCATGTTCTGCACGGAGCATCCTTGCAGGTTGCGCCTGGTGAGGTTGTCGCTCTGTTGGGCCGCAACGGCATGGGCAAGACCACGCTGATCCGCTCGATCATGGGTCTGACCCCACCAACCGTGAAACAGGGCGAGGTGGTGTGGAAGGGCGAGGCGATCACGCGGATGAAGCCGCATGACATCGCCAATAAAAAGATTGCCATCGTGCCGCAGGGCCGGCGACTGTTCTCGTCCCTGACGGTGACCGAGCATCTGACCATGTTCAAGAGCGCGCGCGCCACCGAAGGCTGGACCATCGACCGCATCTTCTCGACCTTCACCCGTCTGGGCGAACGCCGCCACCATCGCGGCAACCAGCTGTCGGGCGGTGAACGCGGCATGCTGGCTGTGGCCCGCGCCCTGATGCAGGATCCCGAGCTGATCCTGATGGACGAGCCCTCCGAAGGGCTGGCCCCGGTGATGGTGCAGCATCTCGAAGGCGTGATCGCCGAGCTGGGCCGCACGGGGCTGGGCATTTTGCTGGTCGAGCAGAATCTCTACAGCGCGCTGGCTGTCGCCTCGCGCGTCTATATCATGGAGACCGGCAAGGTGGTCCATTCCGCTACCAGCGAGGAGCTCGCCAAGGATGAAGGCGCGGTGCAACGCTGGCTCGGGGTGCACGGTTGATGGGCGGGCAGGCCAATCAGCCTGACGCCCGTGCCTTGCGGGATGCCGCATTGCGGCGCGCCCAAAGCCACCAGACTCTGGTTGAAACCAACAGCGACATTCTGGCACAGGCGGCGGACAGGCTGCTCACGCTCGATTCCGATCCGCGGGCGCTCGACCACTGGTTCCATGACGAGGCCGTCTCTCGGGAAAGGTCACGCTGATGGTTGAGCGCCTTTACGAACTCGGCCTCACAGAGATGGCCACGGCCATCGCCGATGGCTCGATCAGCAGTGTGGCGGCAACCCAAGCCTGTCTGGATGCGCTCGATACCACGGGCCGCCGTTTCAATGCGGTGGTCTCCCTGCGCCGTGATGAGGCTCTCGAGGCGGCCCATCAAGCCGATCAGGCCCGGGCCCAAGGCCGCGTGCTTGGTCCGCTGCACGGTGTGCCGATGGCGCACAAGGATCTGTTCTACCGCAAAGGCGAGGTCTCGACCGGCGGCACGCTGATCCGCAAGGATTTTGTCGCACCCGTCACGGCAACGGTGATCGAGCGTCTGGATCAGGCCGGTGCCATCGATCTGGGCCGGTTGCATATGGCTGAATTTGCCATGTCGCCGACCGGCTACAATATCCATCATGGCCATGGCCTCAATCCGTGGTCGGCCGACCACTGCCCGGGCGGCTCGTCCAGCGGGTCCGGTATTGCGGTGGCGGCTCGTCTGATCCCTGCCGCATTGGGGACCGATACCGGTGGTTCGATCCGCCATCCGGCGGCGATGTGCGGGATTTTCGGTCTGAAACCGACATGGGGATTGGTGCCCACCACGGGTGTGATGCCGCTGTCGCACAGCCTCGACGTGGTCGGACCGATGACCCGCAGTCCCGAAGATGCCGCCTTGCTGATGGATGTGCTGACGGCGCGCGGCACGGCCTATCGCGAGGCCTGCAAGGGATCCGTCAAGGGCATGACACTGGCGGTTGTCGGCGGACATTACCGGACCCAGACCCGTCCCGATGTCGAGGCCGCTCTGGCAGACGCCGCCACGGTGATCGCCGGATTGGGTGTCACACTCCGTCATACCATCGGCCCCGATCTTGCGCTTGCCCATGCCGGCGCGCATGTGCTGATGACGGTCGAAGCCGCGACCCTGCACCGCCATTGGCTGGAAACCCGCCCCGAGGATTACGCACCGCAGGTGCGCGGACGGATCGAACCGGGCCTTGCCTATCCCGCCACCCGCTATGTCGAAGCGCTGGCCATGCGTGCCGACGTGACCCGCGCCTGGCTTGATCAAGCGATGGGTGACGCCGATTTCGCCCTGATTCCGGCGCTCCAGCAGGGTGTGCCGACCATTGCCGAAACCACCGAGGGCGATCCCGCGGCGGTCGCGGCCGCGATTGCCCGTTGCACACTGTCGACACGGGCCATCAATTATCTGGGGTTGCCGTCTGCCTCAATTTTGTGCGGTTTCGACCCTTCCGGCCTGCCGATTGCCTTCCAACTGGTCGGGCGGCCCCATAGCGAGGGGCTTATTTTGCGAATGTCTGCCATGTATAGCCAAGCAACGGCTTGGCATCTGAAAAAGCCGCTCTAAGATAGTTCTACAAAATGGTACTTGGCCATGTGGCGTAGCGTGCTGTCGAGGGTGCACTTGATGACCTTGAAATACCCGATCTCTTGTATACAGTTAACACCATGACGTTAGCTTCGATCCGAAGACAGACATTGGCTGATCAGGTGTTCGACCGCGCTGTTGAGGCGATTGTGTCCGGCGAGATTGAAGCGGGTGCCCCGATCAGTGAAATCGAAATCGCCGACCGGTTCGGGGTCAGTCGCGGACCGGCGCGCGAAGCCATTTTCCGGCTTGAATCTAAGGGCCTTGTCACGCGAACCGCTCATCTGGGGGCGCGTGTTGTCGCCTTGACCCTGGAGGATTTGCGCTCCCTCTACGAAATGCGCGAGGCCTTGGAGTGCAAGGCAACCTATTTGGCAGCAAGCCGCATTTCGGATGAAACCCTGTCGCATATGGCTTTTATCCTTGAGCGTGACGCCCAAAACGCCGAAATGGCTTCGGGCAAGGCCTATTACCAGTTGGGCACAGATGACGATTTCCATGTCATGATCATCCGGGCCAGCGGCAATGTACGGATCGAACGGGCCTTGTTCGAAGAACTCTATGATGTGCTCAGGCTCTATCGCTTCCGCTCGAGCATGGCGCAGGGGCGGGCCTCGGTGGCCTGGGATGAGCATCAGGCGATATTGAAAGCATTGCGGGCCCGCGATCCCGATGCCGCCGAACAGGCCATGCGCCACCATATCCATACATCCTGGTGCAACAATGCCAGAGCCTTTGAAATTTCGGGACAGTAATCATGCGTTCAACCACACGGTTTAAACATCTCCTCGCGCAAAAGCGCGCTTTGACCTTGCCCGGGGCTGCCAATGCCATGTTTGCACGGGTGGTCGAGGATCTGGGGTTCGAGGCCTGTTATGTGTCGGGCGCGGGCATTGCCAATATGCATCTGGGTGCGCCCGATATCGGGCTGACGACCCTGACCGAAATTGCCAATGCGGTGTCGGCCATCTCCGATGCGATCAGGCTGCCTTTGATGGTCGACGGCGACACCGGCTTCGGCAATGCCGTCAACATGCACCGCACCATCAAGGTGCTGGAACGTGCCGGCGCCGCCGCTATCCAGATCGAGGACCAGGTGTTCCCGAAAAAATGCGGCCATTTCAACGGCAAGGAGGTGATCCCCTGTGCCGAGATGGTGGCCAAGATCAAGGCGGCGGTTGATGCCCGCACCGATGCCGATTTCCAGATTATCGCCCGCACCGATGCCCGTGCCATCGAGGGGATCGACAAGGCCATCGAGCGCGCCCATGCCTTTATCGAGGCCGGGGCCGACGCGACCTTTGTCGAGGCGCCGCTGGATTTCGACGAGATGGCCCGCATTGCGCGGGAATTGCCGGTACCGCAGATCGCCAATATCGTGTTCGGCGGCAGAACCCCCGATCCGGGCCGGACGCGTCTGGCGGAGATGGGCTTCGGCGGCGTGCTCTATGCCAATGCCTCGCTGCAAGCCGCCTTGCGCGCCGCCTATCAGGTGCTCGGCTCGCTGAAAGAGCACGGGTCGCTGGATCTGGTGGCCGACCAGCTCGCCTCGTTCGAGGAACGCCAGCGCGTTGTCGACAAGCCGCAATGGGATGCGATGGAAGCCCGCTACAAAGTGTGAGGCAATGGTGCGTGTAAGGATCAGGATATGACCGCGAGACCTTGGGACCGGTACATTCCGGAAGAAGAGCAAAGAGCCTATCGGGCCGTCGGCTTCGGCCGGTCCAGTGGCTTCGGCAAGCGTCCCGCTTTGCTGATCATCGATGTGCAATACCGCACCGTCGGCACCCAACGCGTGCCGTTCTGGGAGGCGATCAAGGAATTTCCGACCTCCTGCGGGGAGGTCGCATGGGATGCGGTCGGCAATATCGCCAAATTGCTGGAGGTGTTCCGCGCCAATCACTGGCCGGTGCTTTATCCCTATGTGTCACCCAAACAGGGTTTTGACGCGGGCCGCCTGTCCGACAAGGTGCCGAGCATCATGGGCGTGGCCAGCAAGGGCTATGAATTCGTGGCCGAGATCGCTCCGCATGAAGAGGATATTCTGCTTCCAAAAAAACATCCGAGTGCGTTTTTCGGCACGCCTCTGGCCAGCTATCTGATCAACACGCAGGCCGATACGCTGGTCGTCACCGGATGCAGCACCAGCGGTTGTGTGCGCGGAACGGTTGTCGACGGGTTTGCCTATAACTTCCGCACGATTGTGCCGCAGGATGCGGTGTTCGACCGTTCGCAAGTGTCGCATGCGGTCAACCTGTTCGACATGGCCGAGAAATATGCCGATGTGATGCCGACCGATGATGTCATTGCGCAGTTGAAAGCTCTGGCGTCTGCACCATAATAACCGTTAATGACAACAACCTGTTTCGACGAAACGTAACTTCTGGAAGGGAACCAAACATGACTAAGCAATGGGGTTTGAAATCGACCGTCGGGCTGGCGCTTGCGCTGGCTCTGTCGACGGGCGCAATGGCGCAGCAGACCAGCTATAAATTCGGTCTCGCAATGCCGCTGACCGGTGGTCAGGCGACCTATGGCAATGACCAGGTCAAAGCAGCCGAATGGGCTGTCGACGAGATCAACAAAAAGGGCGGCATCAACGGCAAGAAGCTCGAGATGATCGTGCTGGACACGCAAGCTGATCCGCAGGTCGGCATCCAGTCGGTCAACCGCATGATCAGTGTCGACAAGGTCGCCGTGTTCGTGACCGCCTGGTCGGGTGTGGTGAAGGCCGTGGCGCCGATTGCCAATGACAACAAGGTGGTTGAGCTCTCGGTCGGCGCGAATTCGCCCGATATCAGCCAGCTCGGCGATTATGTCTACACGACATTCCCGCTCGCCGATGTGGATATCCGTGCTGTGGCCAATTATTCGGCCAAGGATATGGGCAAGAAGAAAGCCGCCGTGTTGTTCATCAACAACGAGACCGGCATCGGTTCGGCCACTGTCTATCGTGATACCTTCACCAAGGCCGGCGGCCAGGTTGTGGCCTATGAGGCCTATGACCAGAAGGCCACCGACTTTACCGGTCCTTTGCTGAAAATCCGCGCGGCCAACCCCGAAATCATCCATTTGCAGGGTCTGGTTGCTGAATCACCCCAGGTGATTGCCCAGGCGCGCCAGCTCGGCATTACCGTGCCGATCACCTCTTATTCCGGCATCTATAACCAGAAGCTGATCGAACAGTTGGGTGCAGCAGCTGAAAACGTCATTGCCACCTCGCTGGCACCCGGCGTCGAAGATTCCCCGCTGGTGAAGGACTATGTGGATCGTTGGGTGAAGGATGTCGGCCGCGCACCGAACGGCCTGCCTTATACCCAGTACCTCTATGATGCGCCTGCGCTGATTGCCGCCGTGTTCACCTCGCTCGACAAGAAGGGCATTACCCCGACCGGTGAAAACTTCCGCAAGGAAATGCTGGCGATCAAGAGCTTCGATCTGCCTCTGACCGGCAAGATCACCTTCTCCGAAGACCACACCGTCAACAAGCCTGTCTATCTTGTCGAAGTCAAAAACGGCAAATGGACCAAAAAGGCTGTCGTCGGCCAGTAACATCTGAACGGACGGGAGGGGGAATGTTCCCCCTCCCGTTTTTTTGAAGGAGAGCGGACATCATGTTCGATTTAGCGGTGGTCAGCCAGATTTTGTGGACGTCCTTCGCCACATCCAGCTATTTTGTGTTGTTCGCTGTGGCTTTCGCTTTGGTGCTGAAGGTCAATAAAGTGTTCAATTTTGCCCAGGCCGGCGTGATGACCTGCGGCTTCTATGCCGCCTATGTCGGTGTGCGGATGTTGAACCTGCCGGGCTATGCGGGCTTTATGCTGGGCATTGCGGGCGGTGTCGCGATGTCGTTCGTGCTCGAATATTTCGGCTTTGCCGTGCTGCGCCAGCGCAAGGCTTCGGCGATGTTCGTGTTCATTTTCACGCTGATCGCCTCGCAGTTCATTGCCTATGCGGTGATGATGATTTTCGGTACCTGGCCGACCACGATTTTTGCCTCGATGTTCTGGCCTGTCACGCTGGTGGGCGGGATCGCCGTCAGTGCCTGGGATGTGCCGGCCATTGCCGCCACTGTGACGGTGCTCGTCGGACTTTGGGCCTTCCTGAAATATTCCCGCAACGGCCAGTTCATGCTGGCTGTGGCCGACAATGCCGATCTCGCCGAGCTTTACGGCATCCAGAAAGACCGTATCCTGATGCTGTCGATGCTTCTGGCCGGTGTGATCGTCTCGATCGGCATGTTCCTCTATGGAACCCGCGCGCAGGTGCAGGCCTCGGCGGCGACCGAATTGATGCTGTTTGCGGTGGCCGCGACCATTCTGGGCGGCATCGGCAATATTTGGGGGGCGGCGATTGCCGCCGTGGTGCTGGGCGTGGTGCAAAACAGCTCGATCCTGTTCATCCCCTCGGCATGGCAGGGCTTTTTGCTGTTTGCCTTCCTGTTCTTCGCCATCGTGTTGTTCCCAAGCGGGTTCCGTCTGCCCGAACGGCGCAATACACTCAAACGCACGGTGGTTGCCCCGCAAGCACTGACCGACGGAAAGGGACACTGAGCCATGGATTATGTGTTCACGATCCTGATCCTGATCGGCCTGTTTGTGATACTGGCCTCAAGCTTCGATCTGGTGATCGGCCATTGCGGGCTGATTTCGATTGCCCATCCGATTTTCTATGCCATCGGGGCCTATATTTCGGCGATGCTGTCCAAGCAATCGGGGATGCCGATCCCGCTGTCGATCCTGTGCGGCGGTGTCGGGGCCCTGCTTGCCTCGGCTCTGGTGGCCGTGCCGGCGCTCAGGGTCTCGGGCGACTATCTGCTGATCGCCAGCATCGGCTTCCAGCTCGGTCTGATCGAGCTGGCCAAGCATTTCCATGAGATCGGCGGGGCGGGCGGTCTGACCAATATCCCTTCCTTCCTGATCAAGGATTTCGGCCGCGAGAGCTATGTGGTGCTGGTGCTGGTGCTGGCGGTGGCGACAGTGCTGTTTATCCGCTGGCTGACGCAAGGGCCCTATGGCCGCATGATGACCGCGATGCGCGATGACGAGCTTGCCTTTTCGATGCTGGGCCGCAATGCCATCTGGGTCAAGGTTGCGGTGTTCGCAATCGGGTCCGGCATTGCCGGCATCGCCGGTGGCCTCTACGCGCATTATTTCCGCTTTCTCGAGCCGGACCAGTTCGGCCTGTTGCAGTCCTCGGCGGTGTTGACCATGGTGGTGGTGGGCGGCATGCGCACGACCATGGGGCCGGTGATCGGCGCGATCGTGTTGCAGCTGATGCCGCAGATCATCACCTTCTTCAACCTGCCGCCGAGTATTCTGGGACCCTTGCAGGGACTGCTGTTTACCGGACTGGTGCTTTTTTTCATGTTTGTGCGCCCGCAGGGCTTGCTGCCGGCCGCCGATCTATGGGTAGGCCGCAACCGGGACGGCGATGCCGGCCATTCCCGCAAGGAGGCCCGCTCATGAGTGCCACTCTCGAAATCCGCGGCTTGTGCAAAAGCTTCGGCGGCATTGTTGTCGCCGATTCCATCGATCTCGATCTGACGGCCGGCCGCGTGCTCGGCCTGATCGGCCCCAACGGGGCGGGCAAGACCTCGCTGTTCAATCTGGTCTGCGGCGTGGTCAAGCCCGATGCCGGTTCGATCGTGCTGGATGGCCAGTCGCTCGAAGCGCTGCCGACTTACGAGCGCGCGCGCATGGGACTGGCCCGCACATGGCAGAATTTGCGGCTGTTTCCCTCGCTCTCGGTGATGGACAATCTGATGCTTGGCCCGCGCTCCTATAGTGCCGACAGCCTGATGGATGTGTTCTTCCGCCCCTCCCAGATCCGCGCCCACGAGGCCGAAGCGCGTGATCGTGCGCTCGACATTCTGGAACGCACCGGTCTGTCGCCGATTGCCCAATCGCGGGTACAGGATATTTCCTTCGGCCAGCAGAAGCTGGTGGGTGTGGCCCGCGCCTTGATGAATGACGCGCGCTGCCTGATGCTTGACGAGCCGATGGCCGGGGTTGAGGGCCAGACCTATGCGCTGATCCAGAAAGCGGTGCGCGATATTGCCGCCAGCGGTGTGGCGATTTGTGTGGTCGAACATAATGTCGCCTTCATCCGCGATCTCTGTGACGAGGGCGTGTTCATGTTTGCGGGCAAGGTGCTGGCGCGCGGCAGTGTCGAGCAGCTGATCAACGATCCGCACCTGACCGAACTCTATTTTGGGACTTGAACCATGCTGGAACTTGTCAACATCAGTGCCGGTTACGGGTCTCTGAACGCCATTCAGAATATTAGCCTGTCGATTCCCGATGGGGCCAAACTCGGTGTGTTCGGCCATAACGGCGCGGGCAAAACCACCTTGATGCGCTGCATCATCGGGGCGCATGTGCCCTCGCAGGGCGAGGTGCGCTGGCATGGTGAAGCTTTGCCCAAAGGCGATGTGCCCGCCACCGTCAAAAAGGGCATTGCCTATGTGCCGCAGGGCCACAATGTCTTTCCGACCCTGAGTGTCGAGAAGAACCTGCGCATTGCCGGATCGCTGTTCGGCGAAGAATTTCTGGAGGAGGTCTACAAGCTGTTTCCGGTGCTGTTCGAGCGGCGCAGCCAGCGGGCAGGGTCGATGTCGGGCGGTGAACAGCAGATGCTGGCACTGGGCATGGCCCTGATGACGCATCCCAAATGGCTGTTGCTCGACGAGCCGTCCACGGGTCTGGCGCCGGTGATCGTGCGCAATGTCATGGATGGCTTGCGCGATGTGAACAAGCGCTTCGGAACCGGCATCATCGTGGTCGAGCAGAACGTGCCGGCCACGCTCAAGCTGGTCGATCATGCCATCATCATCAAATCCGGTCAGATCGTGTTCAACGGCACCACCGCCGAACTCAATGACAAGAAGGATTTGTGGGAATGGTTTTAAACGCTTCGGCCCGCGACAGCGGCGATCTGCGCGCCCGTTCCGCGCTCGCCCTCGAAGCCTTGTGCGATTGGGCCGTGTCGGCCTCGGCCACGCCGCTGCCCGATCCCATCCGCGCCCGTGCTGCGCTGGTCCTGCTCGATGATCTTGGTGCGATGGTGGCCGCCTCGCAAGAGCCGGAAGTCACAGCTACCCGCCAGCGTGCAAACGCCAAATCACACGCCCACGAGGCCACCGTCTTCGGTCCGCAAGCCCTGAAGATCGACCGTTTGCAGGCGGCCACTGCCAATGGCATGGCGGCCGCCTGGTGCGAATTGGACGAAGGCTACCGCCTCGCGCCCTGCCATGCAGGAGCCTATGTGTTGCCGACCCTGTTGGCCGAGGCCGAAGCGCATGATCTGACCTGCGAACAGGTGCTGCATTGTCTGGCGGTGGGCTACGAGGTGACGGCCCGCTTTGCCCGTGCCTTTCCGTTTCCTGCCATGACAGTTCATCCGCATGCGGCTTTTGCCACGGTGGGCGCGACGGTCGCCAGTGCATTGGTGCAGGGGCTTGATGCCCCGACCTTCCTTCGCGCGCTGACGGGCGCATGCAGCATGAGCTTTGCCGGACCCTATCGCCATGCGGTTGACGGGGCGCTGGTGCGCAATGCGTGGACGGCTGCCAGCCCGTCGATTGCCGCTTTGTCGGTTGAATGGGCGCAGGACGGCATCGGCGGCATCGCCGAGACGCCTTATGATGTGTTCAGCACCTGTTTCCACACCGCGTGCGATCCCGACCAGTTGAGCGCGGGCCTCGGTGAGGTCTGGGCGATCAATGACGGCTATCACAAGGTGTTTGCCTGCTGCCAATATGCCCATGCGATGCTGGAAGCCTCATTGTCGCTGCACGAGCAGCTGGGTGCGTCGGCACGCACCAATATCGCTTCGATCGAGATCGAAACCCATCCGCGCGGCCTGACCTTGACCGGCACCAAGCCCGACAATGTGCTGTCCGCGCAATTCTCGATGCCGCATGCCGCCGCAGCGGTTGCGGTGCTGGCGACCGGCGGGCAGGCAGCCTTTTCCGCCGCATCACTGGCGCGTGACGACATTGCCGCCTTGCGCGACAAGGTGACCTTGAAGCCCTACCAGCCGCTGGCTCCGTGGCCCAATGACCGGCCCAGCCGAGTGACATGGGTCATGGCGGATGGCTCTCGCCATACAGCGGAAAAAATCAATGCGCGCGGCGGGGCTGACCAGCCGTTCGACGAGGCAACATTGCTTGGCAAGCTCGGCGACAATACCGCAAGCCTGTTCCCCGCGATGGCGCCTGTGCTGACGGCTTTGCTGCATCGCCAGCAGGGTGTCGACCTGCTGTCATTGCGCGACTGTGTCGGGCGGATGACTGCTTCCTCTGTATCGGTAAAGGTGTGATATGGCTTTTGATGTCGATGTGCTGGTGATCGGAGCGGGAGCCTGTGGCTTGGCAGCCGCCATTGCGGCGCATGACGAGGGGGCCTCTGTCGCCATCGTGGAAAAGCTCGACCGTCCGGGTGGCAATTCGTCGCTGTCGACCGGATCGGTGCCGGCTGCCAATTCGCGGTTCCAGCGCGAGGCCGGCATTGTCGATGATCCCGCCACCATGGTGCGTGACCTGATGGGGATCGCCAAGGAAACCGACGATCTGGCTTTGGTCAAACGCATGGCAGAGGTGTCGGCCGAAACGGTGGAATGGCTGATCGATACGGTGGAAGCCCGCATGGTGCTGATCACCGCCTACAAACATATCGGCCATTCGATCCAGCGTCTGCATGCGCCGGTGTCGCGGCGCGGACTGGATCTGGTCGACGATTTCCTCAAAGCCATCGAGAAGCGCGATATTCCGCTGGCGGTCGGCAACGGGGTGGATGATCTGCTGGTCGAAGACGGTGGTGTTGTCGGTGCGCGCATCCAATCGACCGAGGGGACATCCGATGTGCGGGCCAGAAAGACCATTCTGGCCGTCAACGGTTTTGCCGCCGATCCCGATCTGGTCAAACAGCATTGTCCCGAAATTGCCGGTGCGCAGTATTTCGGCGCGCGCGGCTCGCACGGCGATGCGGTCAAATGGGGGCGCAAGGTCGGGGCTGCTCTGGCCAATATGGGCGCCTATCAGGGCTATGCCGCTGTCGCCTATCCGCATGGCAGTCTGTTGTCGTGGACGACCATCGAAAAAGGTGGCGTGCTCGTGGGCCAGAACGGCAAGCGGTTCGGGGACGAAAGTCTGGGCTATTCCGGCTATGCGCGTGTGGTGCTTGAACAGGGCGAATTTGCCTATGCCATTTTCGACCAGACGATTTTCGATGTGGCCGCTCTCGAAGAAGAGTTCATGGAACTGGTCAATTATGGCGGCGTGAAAAAGGCTGACGATCTGCAGACCCTCGCCGGCTTTTTCGATCTCGATCCGCAGGCTGTGACTGCCGAGATTGCCGCCTATAACGAGGCCGCCGAAGGCAAACATGCCGACCGATTCGGCCGCACCAATTTCGGTCTGGCTGCGCTCAAGGCGCCCTATTACATCTGCCGTGTCGTGCCCGGACTGTTCCATACCCAGGGCGGTCTCAAAGTGGATGGCGATGCGCGGGTGCTCGATCAGCAGGGCCATGCCATTCCGAATCTGTTTGCCGGCGGTGGTGCCGCCGCAGGCATTTCCGGCAAGGCGGGAGCCTTGGGCTATGCGTCCGGCAACGGCCTGTTGACGGCGATTGCGCTGGGCCGGCTGGCAGGGCGGGCGGCGGCCCACGAGATTGCACAGGCCAAAGCATGAGCAAGGACATGCACCATCTGGCCCGCCAGCTTGTCAGCCGCTGGATGGCGCTTGATGGGGCGCTTGTTCCCGACGATGTCAGGCAGTTTGCGGCCTTGCATTGTCTGGATGCGATGGGTGTGGGCATTGCCGCAGCCTCGCTGGGACAGGGCCAGCCCTATGCCCGATACACGCGGCAGGCTGCCCCAGGTCCGGTCTCGACCCTCAACGGGATCAAAGGACTGGATGCGTCGGATGCCGCGCTGGTCAATGGCGGGCTGATCCATTCTCTGGAATATGACGACACCCATACCGAATCCATTGTGCATGGCAGTGCGGTCTTGCTGCCTGCCGCGATGGCTGTGGCGCAAGCGGTCGGGGCTTCGCCCGCCGCGATGCTGGAGACCTATATCAAGGGTTATGAATGTCTGATCCGGATCGGTCTGGCCGCACAAGGCGGGTTCCAGCGCCACGGCTTCCAGATCACTTCGGTGGCAGGCACGCTGGTCACCGCCTTGATGGCCTGTGATCTGATGGGGGCGGACGAGGACCAGTGCGTCGATGCGATGGGCATTGCGCTCAGCCAGTCATCCGGCGTGTTCGAATTTCTCAGCAATGGCTCCTCGGTCAAATCCATGCATCCGGGCTGGTCGGCCCATGCGGGCGTGGTCGCTGCCCGTCTGGCCATGGCCGGTTTGCAGGGTCCGCAGACCAGTCTGGAAGGCCAGCGCGGCCTGTTCATGGCCTTTGCGCGTGATCCGGATGCCGCGGCACGGTTGCAGGGGCATCTGGCAGATTTCGGCACGACATGGCATCTGCGCGATGTTGCCTTCAAACTGGTGCCAAGTTGCCATTATCTGCATTCTTTCGTCGAGGCGGCCGGAGAGCTGGCCGAACAGATCGGCGATGCCGCCCAGATCGAACGGATCCATGTCAAAATCGCCGAAGGGGCAGCTCCCATTGTCTGCGAGCCATGGGACAGCAAACAGCGGCCCGCCACCGGCCATGCGATCCGCTGGAGCCTGCCGGTGATCACGGCGGCCCGCTTTGTCGAGGGCAAGGTCGATCTCGATACTTTTACCCATAGCCCGAGCCAGCCGGTGCTGGATCTGGCGGCCCGCACCACGTGGGAGCCGCTGCGGCCCAACCGCTTTCCGCGCCACTTCGAGGCGGATGTGCAATGCGTGCTCAGGGATGGCCGCGTGCTCGGTATCAGCAAGGACGATGTGCTTGGGAATGCCAGCCGTCCGGTCACTGCGCAAAAGGTGCTCGAGAAATTCGAGGCCAATGCCGCCCGCAGCCTGTCGCCTGCCATGATCGACCAGATCGTCGGCTTTTGGCTGCATATCGAAGATCATGCCGATTTTGACCTGTTGGCCAATAGCCTGATGTCCCCCCGCCTGACCCCCTGACCTCCAAATACGGTGTGCCATGTCCGACCAGCCAACAGTCCAACGTTACAGCAACGCGCAGGTGGTCACTGCCGAACAGGGTTTGGTGTCCTGTGATGTGATCGTGCATGGAGGCAAGATTATCGGCCTGGGCCGCTATGACGCCCCACGGCACAATCCGGCAGGCGCGCGCGTCGAGGAGATCGACCTGTCGGGTCTGGTCATCATGCCGGGCGTGATCGATCCACACCTGCATCTCGGCCATGGCAAGGACATCGCCCGCCCGCGCGTGCCCGCAGATGCGGCCACCGAATCCGCGGCCGCCGCAGTGGGCGGGATCACAACTTTCATCCCCTATCTGATGAGCACCGAACCGTTCGAGACGCAGTTCGACGAGGTTTGTGCGGTCACGCAGGCCGGAAGCCGGATCGATTTCGGCTATCACTTCATCATCTCGACCGAGGCGCAACTGGCCGGTGTGCCGCTCTATGCCCGCGACCATGGCGTGACCTCGTTCAAGATTTTCATGAACAACCGTGGCGGCGAAGGGTCGCGTCTGGGCCTGCCCGATATTGATGACGGCTATCTGTTCCGGCTCTGCGAGGCGGCCGCCGCCCATGGCGGTGTGGTGTGTCCCCATCCCGAAACCATCGAAATCGCCTGGGTGTTGCGCGAGCGGTTGAAGCAGAGCGATCCCGAGGGCACAGGCGGACTTGCGACGTGGAATGCCTCGCGGCCCGATTTCGTCGAAGCGGATGCGGTGCAGCGCGCCGCCTATCTCGGCAAGGTCACGGGCGCGCCCGTCTATATCGTCCATACCTCGTCCCAAGCCGCACTCGAGGCTGCATTGATGCATCGCCGGGCAGGCAGTCGCGTGACGATTGAGACCTGCCCGCATTATCTGACCCATGACGAGACATGGTCGGGTGGCGTGGTGGGCAAGATCAACCCGCCCCTGCGCACGGCCAAGGACCGCGAAGCCCTGTGGCAGGCGATTGCCGATGGCCATGTCGATACCATCGGCACCGACCATGTCCATCGCGACATTGCTTCCAAATCGGCTTCGGTCTGGGATGCCTCGCCGGGCTGTCCGGGGCTTGAGACCCTGTTGCCGGTGATGTTGAGCGAGGGGCATGCCAAGCGCGGCCTGCCGCTCGAGCGCATCGCGCAACTGACCTCAACCAATGTGGCAAAAGCCTTCGGCCTGTCGGACCGCAAGGGCCGGATTGCCGTGGGTATGGATGCCGACTTCGCCATCATCGATCCCAAGGCCAGGTGGGTTCTTGAGCGGTCGCATCTCAAAAGCTCTGCCGGCTATTCGATCTATGAGGGTCAGACACTCACAGGTCGGGTCATTCATACCGTGCTGCGCGGTCGCATGATCATGCGGGATTTGCAGCTTGATGACCATGCCATCGGCGGCGGCCGCTATCTGCACCGCTTGCCCGTCTAACCTGCAAAAGGAGGCCGTGATGGCCATCATCGAACAGCGCACCTACCGGATCAAAGTCGGCATGGTGCAGGATTATCTGCGCTTCTACCACACCGAGGCGTTCGAGATCCATTGCCGCTATCTCGGCCCCTCGATCGGCTGGTTCTATACCGATATCGGCGGCTTGAACGAGATCGTGATGATGTGGCGCTACGAGGATTATGCCGACCGCGAGGCGCGGCGCACCGCGCTTTATGCCGATCCCGAATGGCTGGCGTTCATCCCCAAAACGCGCGACTATATCGAAAAGATGGACAACAAGATCCTGAAACCCGCTTTCTTCTCGCCCCTGCAATAAGGAGACAAGCCATGGCTTTTGTTTGTGATATTCCGGCAAAGCCGACCGAGCAGCTGGATGATGGCTGCATGCGCATCACCCGCTGGGATTTCGAGCCGGGTGCCGTGACGGGCTGGCACACCCATGCCTGGCCCTATGTGGTGGTCATGCTGGTGGACGGCATCCTGTCGATCCATGACGGCAAGACGGTGACCGATGTGCCCCTCAAAGCGGGCCAATCCTACCGCCGTCTCGCCAATGTCCAGCACGATGTCAAAAACGGCTCGGACCACCCGATTGCCTTTATCGAGATCGAGATCATGCGGCCCGACAAAATCAACGAGCCGCCCGCTTAGGCATCGGCCAGATAGCGGGCGTTCAGATGGGTTTCGAAATCGGCGGGATCGAGCGGCTTGCCTGTGGCCTGCCTCATCAGGTCGTTGAAGCCCATCAGGCTGCCCTGGCTGTGGACATTCCGGCGTAGCCAGCCCAGCAGCGGGCCGAAATCGCCTTGGCCAAGCGCGGCATCCAGACCTGCCACCTGTAGGCGGGCGGCGCTCATCAACTGGGCGGCGGCCATCGCGCCGAGCGTGTAGCTCGGGAAATAGCCGAACAGCCCGTCATACCAGTGGATGTCCTGCAACACGCCATGGGCATCGTCCGGCGGAGTGATGCCGAGCAGACCGTGCAAGGCGTCATTCCAGGCCGCAGGCAGGTCGGCCACTTGCAGATCGCCGCCGATCAAAGCCTGTTCCAGCTCGAACCGCATGATGATATGGGCGGGATAGGTCATTTCATCCGCATCGACGCGGATGAAGCCGCGTTCGATCCTGCGCCACAGCCGGCCCAGATTGGCAGCCTCGTAGGGGGCCGCATCGCCTTTGAAGGTGGCGTGCAATTCCTGCCCCAGCCAGCCGAGATAGGCATCGGAGCGGCAGGCCTGCATTTCGACGATCAGCGATTGGCTTTCATGCGCGGCCATGCCTGCGGCATAGCCGACAGGCTGACGGGCATAGGCGGTCGGCAGACCGCGTTCATACAAAGCGTGCCCGGTTTCGTGCATCACACCCAGCAGGCTTTTGGCGAAATTGCTCTCGTCATAACGGGTGGTGATGCGGACATCGGTGGGGATGCCGCCACAAAACGGATGGGTCGAGCGGTCAAGCCGCGAATGATCGGCCTCGAGGCCGGCGCGCTGCGACAGGCTGCGGCAGAGCGTTTCCTGCAAGGCGGTGGGAAACGGACCCTCCGGCATGACCGGTGCCGGACGTTGCGCCTGCAAGGCTTCGGCGCGCGGGAGGGCGTCCTTGAGATAGACTTTATAGGCAGCAAAGACCGGAGCGACATCGGCGGCATAGATGCCGGGCTGGAAGCCGTCCATCAATGCGTCATGGGGTTTGAGCGACAGGGCCTCGCCGAGCGCTTGCGCCTGCTCGCGCACCAGCTTGACGACCTCTTGCAAGGCAGGACGCACCAGCGCGAAATCACTGGTCTGGCGGGCCTGCCGCCAGATTTTCTCGCATGCGGAATTGGCACGCGCCTGCGCTTCCACCAGATCGGGCGGCAGGGCGACGGCGCGGATATGCGCCTGCCGCATCAGTTTCAGATTGGTGCCCTGCCAGTGATCGAGCTGGGGCCTGTGGTGTTCGGCCTCCTCGAGATCATCCGCGACAGCGGGCTCTATCAGCAATCCATGCGCGAGGCTGGCCAGAACCGCCAGCTGGTCGCCGCGTGCCTGGCCGCCGCCTGCGGGCATCATGGCGGAGGCATCCCAACCGAGCATGGCAGAGGCTTCATGGATGGTGGCCATACGCTCGAAACGCTGGCGCAGGCGGTCATAGGCAGACAGGTTTGTCATCAACGGCTCGCTCGGCAAAGGGGGCATATATCAAAAGCAGCCTGACATTAGCGTATGCCGGGCGGGTGCGCCATCGCGCACAGGACTTGCAACCCAGCTATGCCCGCGAAATGCCGTGACAGTTGCCGCGCAGCTTGTAAAATCAGATCCACAACAGAACAAAGATCATATCAGGGCAGGATAGCATTATGAGCGCACAGCATCATTCGGGCGGCACGGCACTCTCGGCCAAAATCGTATGGGTGACCGGTGCGGGATCTGGCGTCGGCGAGGCTGCAGCATTACTGATGGCGCGTGCAGGCGCCAGCGTGGTGCTGACAGGCCGCCGTATCGAGCCGCTTGAATCGGTTGCCGCGCGCATCACCTCCGAGGGTGGGACGGCGATGGTCGCCGCAGGCGATGTGACCGACAAGACAACGGCCTCAACCGTGGTCGCGCAGATCGTCGCGCGCTTTGGGCGTCTGGATATTCTGGTCAACAATGCCGGCATGAATATCAAGAACCGCAAGCTCGCCGAATTGACCCCCGATACGGTCAACGAGATGGTGGCGGGCAATCTCACGGGCGCCTATTACAACGTGCTGGCCGCCCTCAATGTGATGCGGCAGCAGAAAGATGGCGTGCTGATCCACACCGCCTCATGGGCCGGCAAATATATCTCGCAGATTTCCGGCAGCACCTACAGCACGGCCAAGGCGGCGGTGATCGCCATGAGCGAGACCATCAATGTCGAGGAATTCCGCAACGGCATCCGTTCATCGGTGTTGTGCCCCAATGAAATCGCCACGCCGATGCTCGACAAGCGGCCCGTCAAAGTCACCGACGAGGAAAGGGCCCGCATGTTGCAGATGGAGGATATGGGCAATCTGATCGTCTATATCGCCAGCCAGCCGCCGCATGTCTGCATCAACGAGGTGGTCATCAGCCCGACCTGGAACCGCTTTTACGAGAAGATGATCTGACGCTCAGTAATTGTTGAAAATCTTCAGATAGTCCTTGTTGACCGTGGTGGTCTTGACGCTGAACGGCTCGCAATCGACATAGACCTCGATCGAGGTGTTGATGGCGGCCTGCAGCGGATATTTGGCAAAGACGGTGTGGCAGCGGCCTTTGTTGATGATGATATCGCTGATCACCAGATTGTCGGTTTTCGACTTGTAGCGCAGCACGAACATGCCATTGGTCGAACGTGATTTGCTCACGCTGAATTCAGTGGCCACGATTTCCTTGGCCATTTCCTCTTGCGCCATCGCTGGCGCGACTATGATTCCCAGGGTCATGATACCAATAGCCAATAGGCCGGTCCCCGACAGTTTACGCATACGCACCCCCACTTTGATGGCCATCATGGCCGCAAAGCGGGCTGCGGGTCAATCGAGCGGGGTATAGAGGCGGGCTTTGTCGGTTGCGCCGATGCTGGTGTAGAACACATGCAGATTATGGCGGGCCAGAAAACTGCCGCGCCCTTTGACCGCGCCTTCCCATTCGGGCCGCTCGCCCAGCTGCAGGCAGGTCAGCCAGCATTCCTCGATCATGCCGAGGCTATGGGCGGCTTGATCGGGCTGGCTCAGGGCCATATCGAGCAGCAGATCGCCCAGCACGAAATAGTAATCGGGCGAGGTGGCATAATGGTCCTGCATCTGCTGGGCGAGGATCAGGCCTTCCTCGAATTGTCCGGTCATTTTCAGGCAATACAGCATCCGCACCACCAGATCATGATGCCACGACTCGTTTGGGCTTGAGCGCGACAGGACGGTTCGGTAATAGCCGCAGGCTTGGGAAAAGCGGTGTCCGACTTCCAGCTCCTTGCCGAACTGGTAATGCAGATAGGGATCATCGGGATGGGTGATCAGCGCCTGTTGCAGCAGGGCCTGGTTGCGGCCCTGCTTGCGTTTGAGTTGCTCGTTCTCGTAGCCGTCATGGCCGACGCGTATTTCGAGCTGGCGGCGCGGATGCGTGTGGATGGGCTGTTCGTGGATCGCGCCGCTGAACCGGACCTCGCGCGGCAGCAGGCGGGTCAGCCAGCTGGCGGCTTCATCCATGCGTGACGTGTTGTCGAAACTGCTTTCAACCAGTACGGCACCGACGAAATGCTGGTCGGCAAAGACATCCTTCTGCCGGCAGATGCTGCGCAGAAGCGGCCCGCCCGAGATCAGCCACTCATCGGCATCCAGCACCAGATTCCAGTCGGCATGGGAATGGTCGAGCGCGGCATTGCGGGCGGCAGAAAAATCGTCGCACCAGCTGAAATGATAGACCTCGGCCCCGAACGAGCGCGCAATGGCAATGGTCTGGTCGCTCGAGCCCGTATCCAGCACGATCATATGGTCCACCCACGGCGCCACGCTTTTCAGGCAGCGGCCGATGCAACGCGCCTCGTTGCGCGCGATCATCACCAGTGCGACGGTCTTGTCGGTGGTTTCGGTCAATCCGAGCTCGGGATAGGGCATGGCTCAGGCCGGCAATTCGATATGTCCGCCCAGTTCGACAACATGGGCAGGCGGGATGGCATAATAGTCCGTCGCACTCAGCATGTTGCGGTGGAGTGCGATGAAAATCGCATCGGATATGCTCCGCCACAGGCCGGTGGCGCGCGAGGTGATGCGTTCGCGGCCAATGAAAAACGACACGTCTTTCAATTTGAAATGGAACTCCTTGATGCGCAGTTGCGCCAGCACCCGCAGGATGCGCGGCTCTTCGAAAAAGCCGTAATGCAACCGGACAATGTGGATGTCATTTTCCAGTGAGATGACCTGCATCCGGTGCTGGTCCTGGATGTAGGGTGTGGTCGTGGTTTCAACCACCATCAGGATCACCCGCTCATGCATGACATGGTAGTGGTTGATGCTGTGCAGCAGCGACAGTGGCACCACCTTGGTGTTGGGCACCATGAATATCGCGGTGCCCGGGACACGCGGCAGGGCATGGGCCTTGAGCTGGTTGATGAAATCTTCCAGTGGTGTGGCATCGTGCCAGCGCGCCTTCAGCAGCCTTTCGCGCCCGTGCACCCAGGCTGTCATCACAAAAAAGATCAGAGCTGCCACGGTGAGAGGAAACCAGCCGCCATGGGCGAATTTGAGCAGATTGCTGCCGAAAAACAACAGGTCGATGGCCAGGAACAGGCCGAACAGCGGCAAGGCCAGCAAGGGTTTCCAGTGCAGGCGGCGGACCATCACCAGACAGGCCAGCACCGTGACCGTCCCCATCGTGCCGGTGACAGCGATGCCATAGGCCGAGGCCAGACTGTCGGAGGTTCCGAACGACACGACGAGGGCCACCACCGCCAGAAACAGCAACAGGTTGACCTGGGAGACATAGATCTGCCCGATCTCGTCGGAAGAGGTATGGCGGACGCGGATGCGCGGAATATAGCCGAGCTGCACCGCCTGATTGGCAAGTGAAAACGCCCCTGAAATCACGGCCTGCGAGGCAATGATGGTGGCCAGTGCTGCCAGACCCACCATCGGAAACAGGGCCCAGTCTGGCGCCAGCCGGTAGAAGGGATGGCTGATGGCGGAGGGATCGTTGAGCAGCAACGCCCCCTGGCCGAGATAGTTCAGCAGCAAGGACGGCAAGACAATCAGCAGCCATGTGCGGCTGATCGGGGTGGCGCCGAAATGGCCCATATCGGCATAAAGCGCTTCGCCGCCGGTGACCGTCAACACCACGGCGCCGAGGATCGCCATGCTCAAACCGGAATGGTCGAACAGAAACCGGATCCCGTAGCGCGGATCAAAGGCGGCAAGAATCGAGAGGTTGCCGAGCAGGGCCATCAGACCCAGCGCTGCCATCACCACAAACCAGACCAGCATCACAGGACCGAACAACAGGCCGATGGTGGCCGTGCCGTGCCGTTCGATGGCAAACAGCGCGGCAATCAGCACCACCGTGATCGGCACAACATAGGGTGCGAGCAGAGGTGTGGCGATTTCGATGCCTTCGATCGCGCTCAACACCGATATCGCGGGGGTAATCACGCAATCGCCGTAAAACAGCGAGGCTCCGATCAGACCGACCGATAGCACCAGCCAGCGTGCGCTATTGCTCTCGACGCAATTCACCGCCAGGGCGGTCAGGGCCAGCGTGCCGCCTTCCCCCTTGTTGTTGGCCCTCATGATGACCAGAACATATTTGATCGTGATGACGACCAGCAAGGACCAGATCATCAGCGACAGAATAGCCAGCACTGTTTCTGTGCTGATTCCGCCGGCGGCTTCGATCGATTGCTTGAAGGCATAGAGCGGCGAGGTGCCGATATCACCGAACACCACCCCGAGGGTGCCGATCATCAGCGTCGACTGCGGGGTCCTTTTACAAGTCTCATGGGTATTCTGCAGCGGTTGGTGCGCTTGTGTGTTCATTCCCGCTATAAACGCCTTCCGTCCCGAAGTCGCAGTTACATCACCCGTGTCATCGTCACCAGTTCGGGGGCGTGCGCCATATGGGTCAAATGGTTCTCGTTGCCCGCAACCGCATTGCGCAGCGACTGCATCGCAACTGCATATTCACCGGTCAGGCTCTTGATGCGGCTTTGGATCATCACCAGTGAGGCGTCGTTGGCATTCTGATCGTCAAGCCCGAACATTTGCGTACTCATGGTCCGCTGGCGCAGACGCAGGGTTTCCTGAGCGAGGTCTTCAAGCTGGTTTTGCAACGATTCAACATGGGCAGCAATACCGCGCAGGCCATCGACCAGATCGACTTGTTGGTTCCGCATTTCGCCATCTCCTGTTGATCTGTTTAAAACGGTTGTGGCGGCTATATCTTTAGCCCCCGTGCTTTGAGGCCTGTGTTTTGAGCGCCTGTGTTTTGAGCCCTGTGTCTTGAGCCCTGTGTCTTGAGCCCTGTGTCTTGGTAACCAACCCTATCGGGCAGATCATACCGGCTTGGTAGATCGCCGCTTCGATCCTTGGAGACTTATCCTCTTTGGAACACCGGAAGACCCTAGGATTAAAAAATGATGGGTTAAAGGGTTCAATTTGAACATCTAGCTGTCACAAAAATGAAGTAAATTTTCTGATTATTTTGATTTTATAATTTTTTATCACATGTATTGTTTCAAATATAATATTGATATCAATTATCATAATTAAAAAATTATTATAAATTAAAATTATTTATTTTTGTAAATCAGAAATTTAAAATGGAGTATTTTAAGATTGTTATAAAGATGGAAATAATAATAAGTAATTTTATTAAAAATAATAATTATTCGTATATTGATCAGATCAATCGTCAAAATCGCGCATTAATATTGATGCATGGTCTAGCAATATTTGAAAACGGGCCTGTTGCAAGACATTGCAAATTGTATACAGTTGACATCGTCAGACGCTTGGTTTGCGTGTGGTTGGTTTGTCCTGATGGCAGTCGGTCTCCATCGTTTGCGGGAAAGGCCCTGGTTCGCAGGATAAAAAAGGGAAATTTGATGAAAAAACCATATAATGACGTTGCTTTGACCCATTCACAGAAATTTTTGATGTTGCTCGGGAAAATCGAGACTAAGCATCAATTTACCGAACTGGATGGATTGCATCGCATGATATTGTTTCAAATTCTCGACACCTGTTTTTCTGGAAATAATATTACCATCAATCAAATCCTGGATAAAAAACTTTCAAGCAGAAGCTCCGTTTATAGAAAAATATCGGATTTGAAAAAATATGAATTCATCACTGAGAAGTGGGATGGCTATATTTGTCATCTTGTTCCAACAAAAAAAATAGACCATATTCTCTCAGACATAGAGAATTGGTTGAACTCAAATGGGATCAAAGGTTAAAGAAATTGCGAATGCGATAGCCATTTCTGCTGTCGCTTATGTTGCACTTTTTGGATTTCATCACGCAATATTCAACGTTTTCGATGTCACTTCAAGGACAGCTGTATTTTTCATTCCAGCTGCCGCCCGTGTGTTTTGCACTCTGATTTTTGGCTATTGGGCCGGCGCGGGCATTGTCTTGGGCACGATCGCCAATTCGATCATGCTCGCCGATCTGGACGACCAGCCTCATTATATCTGGCTGCTGGCCTTCAGCGCTGGGCTTGCGTGCAGTCTGTCTTTGCTGCTCTGGGCATTGGTATCGAGGCGGGTCAGTGGGGTGCTGGCACCCGAGATCGATTTCTTCAGTATTACCTGGGCTGATATTCTCGGCTTCTCGGTCCTTCAGGCAGTCCTGAACTCGACATTGAACCATTTGCTGTTTTTTATGGTTCCCGACTATCAACTCGAGGTCAGCGCCTATCTATTTTCGGTGATGTTCGTCGGGGATCTCTCGGGAGCTTTTCTGGTCTTTATTGCCGGCAATCTTGCCTACTCGCTCTGGTTGCGCGTCAGGGCACGCCGTGGCTGATCGTTAGCCATATTGCGCCATAAAGGTTCCGTTTTCCATGGCTTCATAGGCCGCCAATCCCTTGCTCTTGGGATGCGGTATGTCCGGCGTATCGTTCTGGTTGGCGTCCCGCCGTTTCGTCAGGGTGGCGGAGGCCGACACGGCTGTGTTGCGATTGCTGATCGCCACCACGACCCCGGCGGATTGCTCCGAGGATACCGACCGCATCACCGCATTCTGAAACGACTGCCGGTTATCCGGCTGCTGTTTCAGCATGGGCAAGCCCGATGCACCGATCTGCATGACATCTACCTCTTGTTGTTCGACAAGAGATTCAGAGCATATCTTGTGCCAACCCTGTGGATAAGCCTGTGGAAAACCATTTGATATCCTGTGCGGATACCAAATCGTGAGTCATTGCAGACACTTGAGTCAGTAATTTTTTTGCGGAAAGGGCAGGTTCGCGACAGCCTGGGCTCAGTGGAGCCTGATTGCGCCCGAAATCAACAGGGCTTCCTTGTGCAGATGTGACAGACGGCGGTCGACCGAGACGAGCTGGTATTTGATGCGGTCGATCTGCTTCAGGATGGCAGGGTGGTTGCCCGCCGGATTGTGCTTGAGCTTGCTTTGCTCCCAATCGAGATCGGTGAGCAAATCCTCGCGGTCGATATAGCCGATGACGATCATGATGATCTGCTCGGCCAGCAATTTGACGCGGGTGATTTCATTCGGCGTCAATTTCGGCAAATAGGTGACGATTTCATGGAAATTACGCATGACACGCGTCAATTCGCTCGAACTGTGGATGGTGAAAAACACATCCTCGAGCACTTTGTAGAAGTTCTGCAAAGGCAACTGCAATTCGCCGGGCAGACGAAGGGGGCGGATCGTGTGTTTGAACGAAAAGGCAAAATCGGCATAGGCCAGCGACAGTTTGATGTTGTCGACGCGGCGCTTGTCGATGGCGCGCTGGATATCGGCCATCACAACCGGTGTCTCGGCCATGTCATCGGTCAGGCTATCCTGGGCCCGGTCCGGCAAGCGCATGTCCTGATAGGACCATTTTGCGGCAAAATGGCGAGACAGATCAAGGCCCATCTGGACCGTGGTTGGATTCACGGACTGTGCAAGGGTGGCAGGGCGGGCAAGGGCCATCTCGGTTTCCACAACGCTCATAAACAAGGCATGGAAAACAAGGCTGGACGTTTACTCGACGTTAACCATAATTTTCCATGTTCCCATAAAGACGGTCACCGGAAAAAAAGACAGCATCGAAAACGAAAATAATGTGACTTATCCACCAAAAGTTGCATTACATCCGCTGCGCAAGCCAGGTCCAGCTGCCCAGATTGGTCTCGATCGTATAGGTGCCGAGGTTGCACGGCATCATATAGACCAGAAATTCTTTTCCGGACCGGTAGGTTTTGCGATACTCGAAACTCCGGGCCGACAAGCCGCTGGATTTGACCAGTTTGTTCAATTCTGTCGGATGTTTGTCATAATAATCCTGCAGGGTCAGGCACGCGCCTTCATTGGCGGTGACGCTGATGATGGTGACGCTGTCGCGGGTGACCTGACATTCGATATGGGTTTTCAGCCCGAACTGTTTCAAGCCGCATTCGAGCGGTGAGGCCGGTTCGGCAAAGGCAGAGGATATCAGGCTCGAAACACCTGTCACCAGCATCAGGGTGAGAGAGACAAGCAGCCACAGACGGTTCAGGGGGAACAAATCACGCAGCAGATCACGCATGGGCACCTTCTCGATCATCATGAGCATAGATTGGATGCTCTCAAACGGGCTTATCGTAGCGGATCGGCGGTGCGCACTGCAACCTTTGGGTGTATTTTTGTGACATGGCCTGATCAATCAACCGGAGACATCAACAATGTCTGACCAGCAAGACGTGACCATCTATCACAACCCGCAATGCGGCACCTCTCGCAATGTGCTGGGGCTGATCCGCAATGCCGGGATCGAACCGGAGGTGGTCGAATATCTCAAAACCCCTCCCAGCCGTGCCCTGTTGCAGCAGTTGATTGCGCAGATGGGCGGCAATGTCCGCGCTGTCCTGCGCGAAAAGGGCACACCCTATGCCGAACTGCAGCTGGACCGCCCCGAACTGGATGATGAGCATCTCCTCGATATGATGATGGCGCATCCGATCCTGATCAACCGGCCGATTGTCGTCACCTCGAAAGGGGTGATGCTGTGCCGTCCGTCCGAAAAAGTGCTGGAGATTTTGCCCGCGCCCCAACAGGCACCGTTCAGCAAGGAAGACGGCGAACGGGTGGTGTAAGGTCGGCTGCCCAATAAAGGCGGGGACTGGTCAGAAGCGTCAGGAAAGTCGATCCGGCACACCTGCTTTGCATTTTGTCGGGGTTGTTGCGGGCGGGGCATGGGGATAACGTCTGCCAAATTTTGAGGCAGATTGCTGCCCCGACAGACTTCGAGGGCCGAACGTGTCTGATCCCGCTTTGCACCATCCCGTCCTGTGCTGTCCGACCGTGGAGGCGATCCGCGCTTGTGTCGCGCCATGGCGTCAGGCGGGAGAGCGCATTGCGCTGGTGCCGACCATGGGGGCGCTGCACGAGGGGCACCTGTCGCTGGTCCGGCAGGCGCGGCGGCAGGCCGAACGTGTGGTGGTGTCGATTTTCGTCAATCCAATCCAATTTGCGCCCAACGAGGACTTTTCCAGCTATCCGCGCCAGTTGCAGAGTGATCTCGATCTGCTGGCCACCTTCGGTATCGATGCGGTGTTTACCCCCGATGCGGGCGTCATGTATCCGGCCGGTTTTGCCACCTCCATCAGCATGGCCGGTCCTGCCGCCGCAGGACTGGAAGACGCCTCGCGCCCTGTCTTTTTCAACGGGGTGGCCACGGTGGTCGCCAAATTGCTGATCCAGGTCGCGCCCGATCTCGCCATTTTTGGCGAGAAGGATTTCCAGCAACTGGCCGTGCTCAAGCAACTGGTGCTCGATCTCGATCTGCCGGTGATGGTGCAGAGCGGACCGACGATGCGTGAAGCCGATGGTCTGGCCATGTCCTCGCGCAATGTCTATCTGTCGGCCGCCGAGCGGGCTCTGGCCCCGGGACTCTCCCGGGCCATGCAGGCCGTCAAAACGGGTCTGGCAGCCGGAGGGACGGCACAAGCGCTGATCAGGACGGCGGAAACCGAACTGGAACAGGCCGGCTTCCGGATCGATTATCTGGTGCTGCGCGATGCCACGACATTGGGCGAATGGCACGGCCATTCGGAGGGCCGCTTGCTGGTGGCGGCATGGTTGGGAAAAACCCGTTTGATTGACAATATTGCGATCGCTCCTGTCGACCCCGACGGACAAATCAAGGAATAACCATGGCCTATCTGTCAGACCAGCGCCCGCTGAAACTGGGTGATTTCTCGCGCATGGCCGCGCAGGGTGACAAAATCACCGCGCTGACAGCCTATGACTCCAGCTTTGCTGCCTTGCTCGAGCGTTGCGGGGTCGAGGTTCTGCTGGTGGGCGATTCCATGGGCAATGTGTTGCAGGGCCATGCCTCGACCCTGCCTGTCACCTTGGAACAGATGGAATACCACACCCAATGCGTGGCACGGGGCACAAAGCGGGCCTTTGTCATGTCCGACCTGCCGTTCGGCTCCTATCAGGCCAGCCGCGAACAGGCCATGCACAGTGCTACCCGTCTGATGGCGGCCGGAGCCCATTGTGTGAAGCTTGAAGGCGGTCTGGTGATGGCCGAGACCATCCGCTTTCTGGTCGAGCGCGGCGTGCCGGTTTGCGCGCATCTGGGCCTGACCCCGCAATCGGTGCATCAACTGGGTGGCTATAAGGTGCAGGGCAAGAGCGAGGCTGAGGCCGACCGACTGAAGGCCGACGCCTTGGCCTTGCAAGACGCGGGAGCGGCGATGCTGGTGCTGGAAATGGTGCCTGCGGCCCTGGCTGCCGAGGTCACGCGGGCCTGTCCCGCCATGCCGACCATCGGGATCGGGGCCGGTGTCGACTGCGCCGGACAAATTCTGGTGCTGCATGACATGATCGGGATCTATCCGGGCAAGACGGCCCGTTTCGTCCGCAATTTCATGGAAGGGGCCGACAGCATCGAACAGGCGATCAGCCATTATGTAAAGGCTGTCAAAGACAAGAGCTTTCCGGCTTCCGAGCATAGTTATTGATCTGATGCCGGGATGGCCTGACCTAGAAAAACAACCAGGTCTGGATGGCAAACAGCGGCATCAACAATCCGAATGACCAGACCAGATAACCGAAAAAGCCCGGCATTCTCACACCACGGCTTTCTGCCATAGATTTGACCATGAAATTGGGCGCATTGCCGATATAGCTGTTGGCTCCCATAAACACGGCACCCATCGAAATCGCCATCAGAGTGGGGGCCAGCGGTCCCATCAGGGCGAGCGGATCGCCACCGACCGCATTGAAAAACACCAGATAGGTCGGCGCATTGTCGAGGAAGCTCGAGAGCAGGCCGGTGACCCAGAACACCATTGCGGGATCCGGCTGGCCTGACGGGGTGGTCACCAGTCTGATGACCGCGCCGAGCGCACCGTCCTGTCCGGCTTTCAGAATGGCCAGCACCGGAATGATGGTCACGAAAATGCCGCCGAACAGTTTGGCAACCTCGCGGATCGGCTCGAGATCGAACTGGTTGGCCTGCCTGATCCGGTTATTGGAGAGAAGGAAGGACAGACCGCCCGTCAGCACCAGCACCAGATCACGCAGAATGTTGTGCCACTCCAGCGTCACGCCGAGGAGATCGACGCTATCGAGTTGCACCGAACCGCTGGCAATCACCGCGGCCAGAATGATCAGGATCAGCAGAGCCTGATGGCCGCCCTCGATGGTCAAGCGGCTGTCGGGTGTCGGGTCCCGCTTGCTGCGGCCTTCGTGGCGGTAGAGATAGAGATCAAGACAGAAGAAGATCACCAGCAGCGAGCCTGCCAGCACCAGTGTCGGCTTCAGCAGGGCTTTGGTGGTCCAGAAAAAATCGATCCCCTCGAGAAAACCGAGAAACAGCGGCGGGTCCCCCACCGGTGTCAGGGCGCCGCCGATATTGGCCACCAGAAAGATGAAAAAAACCATGACATGCGCATTATGGGCGCGGTCATCATTGGCGCGGATCAGCGGGCGCACCAGCAACATGGCTGCACCCGTCGTGCCGATCACACTGGCCAGCACGGTGCCCGCCGCCAGAAAGCCGGTGTTGAGGCCGGGCGAACCGTGCAAATTGCCGCGGATGTGGATATGTCCGGTGACACAATAGAGCGAGCCGATCAGGATGATAAACGGCAGATATTCCAGCAAGGCCGTGTGCAGGATTTCGTAGGCAATGGCCGCTCCACCAAAGGTGACAGCCGCCGGTCCTGCCCATGCCAGACCCCAGAACAAGGCAACCTTGCCGTGATGATGGTGCCAGATTTTCGGTGCGATCAGCGGGAGCAGGGCAATCGACAGCAGCAGTCCGGCAAAGGGCAGGGTCCAGACCAGACCGGTTTGTCCACCCAGCTGATGCGGCACGCTATCGGCGGCATGAGCCGGCAGACTGGCCGTCAGACTGGCCATCAATCCCGCAAGGCCTGGCATGGCCACGCGCAACAGATGCCGGTTTTTGGCTCGTTCGGGGGGTGACAAAGGCGTCATGCTTGCTTGTGTCTCCTGCCTGCCAGCGGCCTATCCACAAGCTAGGGCGGATCGTTTGCAATGGCCAGAGGCATAATGCCGTGATGCCCGCCGCATACAAAAAAGCCCCGTCGAAACGGGGCTGATCTGTGGCCGTGGTTTTGGACACTCTTAATCGTGCACGACCCGCACCGCGCCCTTGGAGGCACTGGTGGTCAGGGCTGCATAGGCCTTGAGCGCCGTGGTCACTTTGCGCGGACGCAGTTTGGCTGGCTTCCAGCCCTTGGCATCCTGTGCCTTGCGCCGTTGCTCCAGCACGGCATCATCGACCTTGAGGTGGATACTGCGGTTGGGAATATCGATTTCGATCTCGTCGCCGGTTTCCACCAGACCGATCAGGCCGCCTTCGGCCGCTTCGGGGGAGATATGGCCGATCGACAGTCCCGAACTGCCACCCGAAAAACGGCCGTCGGTGATCAGGGCGCAGGCTTTGCCCAGTCCCTTGGATTTCAGATAGCTGGTCGGATAGAGCATTTCCTGCATGCCGGGGCCACCGCGCGGTCCTTCATAACGGATCACCACGACTTCACCTGCAATGACCTTGCCAAGCAGGATCGCCTGCACGCTCTCGTCCTGGCTTTCGAACACCCGCGCCTTGCCATGGAAGGTCAGGATGCTGGCATCCACACCGGCTGTTTTGACGATGCAGCCATCGGCGGCGACATTGCCGAACAGCACGGCCAGGCCGCCATCCTTGGAATAGGCATGCTCGATATTGCGGATGCAGCCGGTTTCGCGGTTGTCATCAAGGGCCTTGTAGCGGGCCTCCTGCGAGAAGGCGACCTGCGTGGGCACGCCACCGGGAGCCGCGCGGAAGAAGGATCTGACATCTTCATCCTTGGTGCGGCCGATATCCCACAGATCCAGAGCGGCAGCGATGGTGGGGGCGTGGACGGTGTAGCAATCGCGGTTGATCAAACCGCCGCGATCCAGCTCGCCGAGGATCGACATGATCCCGCCGGCCCGATGCACGTCTTCCATATGCACATTGGCTACCGAAGGGGCGACCTTGCACAGCACCGGCACGCGGCGCGACAGCCGGTCGATGTCTTTCATGGTGAAATCGACTTCGCCCTCATGGGCGGCCGCCAGCAGATGCAGCACGGTATTGGTGGATCCGCCCATCGAAATATCCAGCGTCATCGCATTTTCAAACGCGGCGAAATTGGCGATGTTGCGCGGCAGGACCGTCTCGTCATCCTGTTCGTAATAGCGGCGGCACAGATCGACCACCACACGTCCGGCCTGCAGGAACAGCTTTTCACGGTCCTTATGGGTGGCGAGAACCGAACCGTTGCCCGGCAGGGCCAGACCCAGCGCTTCGGTCAGGCAGTTCATCGAATTGGCGGTGAACATGCCCGAGCACGACCCGCAGGTCGGGCAGGCGGAACGCTCGTAACGGGCGACATCCTCGTCCGAAATCTTGTCATTGGCGGCTGCGATCATCGCATCGATCAGATCGACGGCATGTTCGACATCGTCAATGGTGACCTTGCCCGCTTCCATCGGGCCGCCCGACACAAACACCACCGGAATATTGAGGCGCAAAGCAGCCATCAACATGCCGGGCGTGATCTTGTCGCAGTTGGAAATGCACACCATCGCATCGGCGCAATGGGCGTTGACCATATATTCGACGCTGTCGGCAATCAGCTCGCGCGAGGGCAGCGAATAGAGCATGCCGTCATGGCCCATCGCGATGCCGTCATCGACGGCGATGGTGTTGAATTCTTTGGCGACGCCGCCGGCGCGTTCGATTTCGCGCGCGACCAGTTGGCCGAGATCCTGCAAATGCACATGGCCCGGCACAAATTGTGTGAAGGAATTGACGACAGCAATAATCGGCTTGCCGAAATCCTCGTCTTTCATGCCGGTGGCGCGCCAGAGGCCGCGGGCACCAGCCATGTTGCGGCCATGGGTAGAAGTGCGGGAGCGATAGGCAGGCATCGTGTTCTATCCTTATGATGATGCGATGTGTCGGCCCTTTATAAGGCGCAAAAGCATGTTTTAGAAGTGCGAACTGACAAGCGTGCTATGCTAGTTTGATTTCATAGGTCAGCCATTTGGTGCGCTCGGCCTTGCGGTCATAGACAGCCCGCGCCCGATAATTGTCCTCGGCGGTGATCCAGCGGATGACCGACCAGCCACGCTCGCGGCCCACTTGCGCGAGTGCTTCCAGCAGGGCATCCGCCGCGCCGCTGCCTCGGGCCTCGGGATCGACAAACAGGTCATCGAGAAAGCCACCGGTTGTCGCCGACAGCGGCCGGGCAAACGGGCGGTAATGGGCCAGGCCGATTAATTGTCCGTTGGCATCAACCGCCACCAGCGCCTTGGTTTCATGCTGCGGGTCCATCAGCCACGACCAGACGGTGTCACGCATCGCCTGTGTCTGGGCCACTTTGTAGAAGGCAGCATAGCCGGCATAAAGCACCTCCCAGGCGGGGAGATCTTCGATCATGACGGGACGGATGCGAACGACTGTGCTCATGCGGCTAATCCTGCGGGAAAATGAAGGGCTCGGGTTGAAATCGGGTTGTCGGGCCAGCATAGCAATTGCGTGCCTCTTCTCAAATTGAAACCGGATACCGGCCAAAACGCCCTAGCATTGGTTGCATGACCTTAAGTTTGACACTTTTAAGTTGAAGCATGGGCCGGTGGAGAGCGTGCTAGGCTGTATCCGGGTTGCTCTTCGTCGCGCTTCGGGCGTGTCATACCGCTGGTTAAAAACGCTATATTTACGAATAAAAAACACCAATTTATGTTCAAATTGAACATGAAGGGGGATTATAAATATTCTTTAAGCACATAGATAGATTAGTGTTTATAAAGTCGGGATAGCATGATCAATTTTAATAGCGTTCCCTCGCCTGTGAAAAACAGGATATTCGGGTTCAAGTTCGGTGATTTTTTCATCGAAATCTGCCGTGTCCTGAAAAAATTTGCGGATAATGACATAGATAATGCTCTCATTATCTATGTCGTGGCCAATGCAGCCATGCAGGATGTCGTAGAGTCGGGAATGCACACGAAGGAAATGAGTGATTCCGAATTAATGGGACTTCTTTCAGCCCGCGGAGTCAATATTTCAACAGTTTCCAATACAACAGGAATTGATCGCGCGACAGCTCGGCGCAAGCTTAAAAAACTGGAAGGGCTTGGCTTCCTGATGCGCAAGGACGATGGCACCTTTATCATCAAGCCCGGTTTTGCCTCCAATAACACCGATGTCGAAACACTTGTCGAGGCGCAATGGGTGGCTTTGCGCAAACTGATCAAGGATCTGATCAAATACGGTGTGATTACCGAGTAAAGATCAATTTTCACTCTCGTCCGCACGCTCAAGGGATGCGGTTTGGGTCAACAGTCCGGCCATGGCTCTGGAATGGTCCATCAGATTGTCCAGCGAGGACTGGATGAAATCCTGCTGCAACGCCAAAAGGGTCTGGACATCAGTGGCCCCTGCCATTTTCTCGCAAGCGTTCTGGTAAATTTCGGCGCGGGCCACGTGGAAGGCGCCGATCTGCAGGGTGATATCGTGCAGGGCATTGATTTGGGCGCTGATCTGGCCGGCAGACTTTTGCAGATGATCCGCTATGGTATTGTGCATGATCGCCTCCTGTGCTGCGTTGAAGAATAGATCAATGACGGGCTCCGACATTGATTTGCATCAAAGCGTCCTGTTCAATGCTATGATCCTTGGATATATTGTGGCTGGTCTCCGGTCGTGGGATCGGCGTCGGGGTGGAGTTGGTTGCGTGATGATGTGTTCAGGTCGTGGTTTTGTGCGTTCGTTCGGGCTGCTCGGTCTGGGGTTGGTCTTTGCTCTTGGTCTGTCGGGCGAGGCGGATGCGTCCTGCCTGCGAAAGGGCGGCGACAAGGGAGCCTTGAAAGAGGCCGAGCTGCATCCTGAAACCAATGACAGTGTGACCCTGCTCTATTGGCTGGAAGGCGTGTCGGTCTGCATGATCCGGGTGCCTATCCCCGACGGATACGAGATGATCGAAACCCAGATCGCCGGCCAGCCGGTCTGGGGAGTTGTCAAACAGATCGACCGCAATATCTTCCAGTATACCAAAAATTCAGGCTATCTGGGGATGGATCATTTCTCTGTGAAAGTCTGCGCCAAAAAGCGCTTTGCTACCAGCGGGTGCACCCATATCCAGTACAATATGAACTCGATCAAGGGCAAACAGGGTCAGGTGGACTGACGACCCGCCAGGCTCATTTGAAGGCCTTTGCCCGCAGGGACGGGCAGGGAAAGATGGAGTGGGTTGCCGGGAAACGGAAGCCGGACGAAGTCGCTTAACGCGCTTTGGCGATCAGGGCGACCAGTGAGATCAGCAAAGACAGGTCAAACGACAGCACAACGATCAGCAGGCACCAAAAAGGCCAAGAGCCTTCGATGGACAGCTCCAGATCGCGCTGGAATAGAAATTTCGGAATAGCAGAAAACATCGTGACGCCCTGATCCATTCCGGTGGTGTCATCTCAATGCTGCTTCAACCACCGGGACAATAGCTATAGACGGAATTTTCCCAAAACAACAGGGCCTTTGGCAAGGCTGGTTAATCCGCAGACCAGAAAACACTGTATAAACTGTCCCGACGCTGGCCTCAGAGGCACGATCGCTCCTACAAGGCTTTGGGAAGTCTATCCTCAATTGGGGGATGGCACATGCAAAAATCCCCGCACAAGCGAGGCTTCGCATATTCTCAACTCAACGGCCGGATCAGGAGTTTGGCACCTCTGATCCCCTCATCCCGTGAGGGACAACGTCAGGCTTTAGCCCTGACGTGCCTTGTAGCGAGGCTGGGTCTTGTTGATGATGTAAACGCGGCCCTTGCGACGGACCAGCTGGTTGTCGCGGTGACGGTTGCGCAGCGACTTCAGGCTATTGCGGATTTTCATCGTCAGTCTCTTTCTCTGTCATGGAGGCCGGCCGGAGCCCGCACTTCCAAGTCGTCAAAACAATTCAGGTGGACCCATACACGACCGGAGGGCAGTTCAGCAAGTCCTTGATCGTGAATTTTTGCTGAATCTGCCATCAAATGGTGTTTTTCCCCTGTTGCTGCCGCATCATAGCGGTTCTATCACCGCTGGCAGCCATCTCGAGGCCAGACTTAACGCCGCAAACGCGGCTCTTTCGGTCCGAGATAGTAATCGGCCACCACCGACGGCGTAATGAAACTGTCGCTATTGTCTGCCCGGTTGCGCTGTTCCTGCGCCTTGCGGATATCGGCCCATTCCTTTTCATTCGCTTCGGCTTGGGCGCGGTTTTCGATGGCGCGGCTGCGTTCACGGATCTGGGCTTGCTGGTCGGCAATCGAATCGGTCTGGGAGCCGGACCGTGAAGGGGCATTGTTGGTGGGTGAACCGCTGCCGCCATTGGCAGGGCCGCCTGGGGAGCCGCCTGAATGTCCCTGGGCGTTCAGCATCTGTTCGAGCCGCTGCAAGCGTTGGTTGATCAATCTCAGCTCGCTGTCGATCTGGGCCAGTGCCGCCTGCACAAAGCGTGGGTCGGGATTGCCGCTCGGGGGAGGGACGACCATGCCGCCGGGCGCAACAGGCGGGCGCAGGGCCTGATGGGCGGGATCGGGATTGCCGCCACGCGGAAACGGGCTGTTGGGATTTTCGTCTTTCCACTGCTTGTCGCGCAATTCCTGCGCTTTGCGGGCGTCTTCCCGCTCGCGGGCCTGTTTTTCGGCCTGCGCCTTGTCCTCGGTGTCTTTCGAGCGTTCGCGGATCTGGTCCTGCTGTTTCTTGATCTCGTCCGCGGTCGCACTGCGGGCCGTGTCAGGGGCCATGCCGAGCAGCAAGAGGGCCACAAGGGCGGTGGCGGAGAGGGGTTTCAGCCGTGATGTGAACATGATGTCTCCACTGGTCCAGCCCGTGGGGCCCGGTGATCCTGACTGTCAGGGTAGGTTCAACATCGCATTCCACAAGGGGTTTTTCTTGTATTGCCCCTCATTGGTCACTTCTTCTTTGGATTTTTGCACGGCCAGGGGCGACAGCGAGGTGGTGACAGGCCCGTTCGGCACCGTCTCGCCTTCGACAGGATCCGCCAACAGCGACCGGTTCTGCCGCACAACCCGCTGGATCGGCTGCACCGGCTTCATGTTCATGACACTGGGATTAAACGAAATCCGCATGGCTTCACCCTCGACCTATGGGAATGAAGACGGCTTGATCGGCATTTCCTTAAATGGTCTGCTGTCCTTATGATGGATTGCCCCAGACTGGATTGACTGAGGCGGGGCGACTTTGCGGGGCACAACATGGCACGGATCGGTCGATGGGTTGGAATAGTCGTGCTGGGCCTGTTGCTGCTTCCGGCGGCGGCCTTTGCCCAATCCGGCAGTCTGGCGGGCTTCGGCATTGTCATGGTGCATGGCAAAGGCGGCAGGCCACTGGGGCCGACCAAGCCGCTGGCAGATGCACTTGAAGCTGAAGGTGCGCGGGTGGTGTCGCCCCGCATGGCTTGGGCTGGCACGGCCGGACAGCCCGACAGCTATGACATCCCCTATGATCAGGCCCTTGGCGAGATCGGCCAGGCCATTGCCTTGCTGCGGGCGCAGGGGGCGCGCAAAATTGTGATCGCCGGGCAAAGTCTGGGTGCGAATGCGGTGATCGGCTATGCCGCCCGCCACCCTGCAGGGCTGGCAGGGGTGATGTCGCTGGCCGCAGGGCACACGCCCGAGCGGTTCGGCCGCCCCGATATCGTCGCTTCGGTCGAAAAGGCCCGTCAGATGATCAAGGCCGGACGCGGACAGGAGGCCACCGATTTTGCCGATAGCAACCAGGGCAAGTCGTTTCAGGTCAATGCCACGCCAAAAGCCTATCTGAGTTTTTTTGATCCGACCGGACCAGCCGTGATCCCCCACAATGCGGCCGCCATGCCCAGGGTCCCGTTTTTATGGGTGATCGGCAATGCCGACAGGCTTTCGGAATTGGGCCCGTCCTACGCCTTCGATGCGGCGGCCAAGCATCCAAAGAGCCAATATAGAGTGGTCAATGCGGGGCATATCGATACCCCATCCGCGTCAAAATACGAGGTGATCTCCTGGCTGAAAAGTCTTTGAGCCGAAGTCCGATCGGATGATTCGAGTGTTAGATTGTATATTGCGAGGACAACTGTTAGAGCTATTCTAACATAAAGGTTAGCCTCATCATCCATGCTGTGCGCAATAGTTTCGCGCTCCCATTTCTATTCATATCCATTCCGATTTTTGTGGCTGTACGGCCATTCAAGGACGAGCCAACGCGGCATTCTGCCACGGTTGCTTTGCCGTGCCGTTTTTAGCTCCGTCCCGCCAGCGCGACGCCCGTCTCCCATTCCTCCCTCATTCACGTTAGGTCTTGTTATTGAAAACAAATCTTCTCAGAATTCACTCAGCTTGCGCGGTTGGCGCAGGGCATCGGGACATGCGGAAAATTCTTTTGTGCCCCGGCCCGGTGATGTTGTCGGATGCCGTGCAACGCGCGGTGATGACCACCAATATCGGCCATCGGGAGGTGGAATTTTCCGATATCTTGCGCCAATCGGCCCAGCTGTTGCGCCCGGTAGTCGGGGCGGATGACAGTTATGAAATCGCCTTTGTCACCGGTTCGGGCACGGCGGCCAATGAATGTATCATTGCGGGCCTGGCCAGCCAGGGAGCCATTCTGGTCATCAGCAATGGCGAGTTCGGCGAACGCCTTGCCGAAGTCGCCCGCACCCACAGCGCGGATGTCGATCATTTGCGGTTTGAATGGCAGGCCGAGATCAATCTGGCCCGCCTTGAGGTCTCATTGCAGGCCAAAGCCTATCGACTTGTGTTGATGGTCCATCATGAAACCAGCACGGGCATGCTCAATCCGGTCGCGAAAGTGGCGGCACTGGCCCGTGCCCATGGCGCTTTGATCTCGGTCGATGCGGTCAGCAGCATCGGTGGCGAACAGATCGAGATGCGCGACTGGGGCATCGATATTCTGGTCGGGGCGTCCGGCAAGGCCCTGTCGGCGATGCCGGGCGTCGGTATTCTGGTGGTGCGCAGTGTCGTTCTGGCGACATTGGAGAGCGGGGACAAGGCCAGCCACTATCTCGATCTCGAAAAGCATTTCCGCTTCATGCGCGAATTCGCCCAGACGCCGAACACGCCGGCGATCCATGCTTTTGTGGCTTTGCATGCCTCCTTGCTGGAAATCACCCATCAGGGTTTGAAAGCCTTCCGTCGCGATATCGGAGCGCGGGCCCGTTTGACTCGGCGGGTGTTGCGCCGCCTCAATCTTGATCATGCCCGTTATGCGGGCCACACGTCGCAAGTGATCACATGTGTGTATCTGCCGCCGATGATGAGTGTGGCGCGCTTGGCCATGCGGCTCAAGGAACAGGGCATTGTGATCTATAACGGCAAAGGCCCCCTCAAGGACAAGCTGTTCCAGCTTGGCCATATCGGCGCGTTGCGGCATGAGGATACGCTGTTTGCGCTGGAACAACTCCAGCGGATCATCACGGACAGCCAGGGGATCGAACAGCACCTGCCGCTTGGCATGGAGCCTTTGATGGGCGAGGTGCATGATGCAGCCTGACCGTTTGAACACGTCCGGAAAAGATCCCGCTTCGGTGGTCGAGCCCAATTTTTTCAGCAATTGGGGGGATCTCTGGTATCCGCTCTGGGCCAACAGGTTGTTGGGGCTTGCCAGCCGGCAGGCATGGGTGAGCCCGAACGGAGTGACCATCACCTCTTTCGTGCTGTATGCGGCGGCGGCATGCCTGATCGGGCGCGGCGGGGAGGGCGCCATGCTGGCCGGTGTGCTGTTGCCTCTCTCCTATGTGCTCGATTGTCTGGACGGCCAGCTGGCCCGGTTTACAGGCCAGACCTCGGTCGTCGGCGACTATCTCGACAAGACGCTGGATGTGCTGAAAATCGGTCTCATCAATGCGGCTTTTGCACTGGCGGCCTATCGGATGACCGGCGAGGTCGTTTACGTATTTCTCGGTTTCCTCTCCTGCTTCGGCTTTTTATTCCGCTATTATATCAAGCTGGAAACCATGTTCAGCGCGATCAATCACGATCCCGCCTATCTGGACCGGTCCCGCCTGCGCAGGCAGCAGCTTTATGCCACACTGGACGCTCAAAGCCGCGCGGATAAATCCTTTACCGGGCATCTTCAATGGCTCTGGTTGCGCCATCACAGCCTGCTGGCGCTGGACGAGGCCGAACATGTGACCTTCGGGGCCTTGGCCATCGCGGTCCAGCGGCCCGATCTGTGGCTGTGGCTGTTCGGCATCGGGCAGATGCTGATCGCACTGGTGCGGCTCGTGCAACGCGGGCGGCAGATCGTCGCGCAAGACGGATCTCTGACCTACCCGTTACGCAAATAACCGGATCTGAAGGATTATCCTCATGAAAGCTGTCATCCTTCTGGCGGGCATCGGAAGCCGCTTGCATCCCCTCACACTGGATCGCCCCAAATCACTGTTGCCGATGGCCGGTTCAACCACCTTGCACCATATGATCAGCAAGCTGCAGCGCAACGGCATCACGTCTTTCATCGTGATCTGCGGACATATGCAGGAGATGATCGAGGCCTATATCGGCCAGGCCTTTCCCGCTCTTGATGTCAGCTTCGTGCGCAACGAGCATTATCTGGAGACCAATACCGGCTACTCGCTTCTGCGGGCCCGCGCGGCCCTGAATGGCGAAGGCTTCGTCAAACTGGATGGCGATGTGATGTTCGACGAAGCCATTCTGCAACGCCTGATGGCCACGCCACCCGCTGCCAGTGTGGTCTGTGTCGACCATTCCATGGTCAATGAAGAGGTGATCAAGGTGATCTGCCATGCCGATGGCAGCATTGCCCGTATCGGCAACCGCATCGCGGTTGATCAGGCCATCGGGGAGTCCATCGGGATCGAAAAGATCGCTGCAGAAGCCGCCCCCATGCTGTTCGACCGGCTTGAGGCGATGATGCAGTCGCAAGCGCGCTGGAAAGACTATTACGAAGTCGCCTATGACGAGATTATCCAGACAGGTTTGCGGTTCGTTCCGCTGGATATTACCGGCCTCAAATGGGTCGAGATGGACACCCATGAGGATTACCAGCAGGCGTTGCACGATTTCGGATAGGGGAACCCCGGTCGTCCCGATGCTGTAAGGAACCAATCCATGCGGCAGCCATATTGACAGGCCACGGGGCGATGCGCGAAACCGTCACGGAATTGCGGGAGTGCTGAAGATGCGTCACTGTATATGGCTGGCCGGTTTTGTCATGGGTGTTTTGGCGGCAGGTTCGGCCTCGGCGGCCAGCTTTGATTGTGCCAAGGCCAAGAGCAAGCTGGAAGTGCTGGTCTGCTCGACCCCCGCACTCAACGCAGCCGACGAGGCGATGGGGCAGGCCTATCAGGCCGCCAATGCCGGCTTCCCGATCAAGGGTTTTGTGCGGGCGTCACAGGCCGTCTTTCTCGGTGAATATCGCGCGTGCGCCAGTGACAAGGCCAAAGACAAAGGCGCCGCAGCCTGCACCGCTCTGGCCCTGCGTCGCACTCAGGAATTGCAGGAACTGCTGAGCGACACCATTTATGCCGACGCGATCACCAGCTACACGCCCGAGGATGCTTTGCTGCTGGTCGGCGAGCGCAATGGCCAGGCCTATCTGAAGATATTCGGATCATGGATGCCCGATGCCTATCGGCCCAAACCGTTCCCAGACGGCTTTGTCTGCAACGAGGAGTTTGCCCTGGTCCAGTCGGATGGCGGGTTGCGGCTGAAGGACGGGGATTGGGATATCAAAATCACCAAGGAGCAGATCGAGGCCGAATTCTACTCCTGCAGCCCTCGCAACGGGATCAGCGGTACATTCAAACGGGTCCCTTGAGCGGATGACAGCCATGCTTGTCACGGCTAGCGTCATCGCTGCCATGCGGAAATGAATGGCTTTCTGCCTCAAATTTCTGGATTTTTTAAGGGTTCCAAGCCAAGACTTGATGCAAGTGATTCGCTCGGTTCGACAGGCTCGTTTCCCATGATTAGACGGCATTTCCTGATTGCATTGTCCTCGCTCGGTCTGGGGGGCTGCAATTTTGCAACATTTCCCGATCCTGCCGTGACGTCCCGCGACACCAAGTTTCTGGCGATGGTGCCGAAGGTCGAGGTCGAGCCGAACTATCTTCGCTATATGATCGACGATCCGACCGGCGAAGCCCCCGGCACGATTGTCGTCGATAGCACCCAGAATTTCCTCTACCTCGTGATGCAGGATCGCAAGGCGATCCGCTACGGTGTCTCGACGGGATCGGAAGCGGCCGGCTGGACCGGTGTGACCACCGTGGGCCAGAAACAGGAATGGCCGCATTGGACCCCGCCCGCCGACATGCTCGAGCGCTGGCCGCATTTGAAGCCGACGGCAGCGGCCGGAGGGTTGCCCGGTGGTCCCGACAATCCGCTGGGGGCGCGAGCACTCTATCTCTACACCAAAAACGGCGACACGCTGTACCGTATCCATGGCACCAATGAGCCAGAAATGATCGGACGCAATGTGTCTTCTGGCTGCATCCGGATGCGGAATATCGATGTGATCGATCTCTATAACCGTGTGCAAACCGGAACAAAGGTCATCGTCAGGGCCTGATCAACAGAGCGTGACCGGGTCCCGCGCTTGGACGCGTCAGGCCTGGTGGATCTGTCTGCCGATGGCCATCGCCTCGATCGCAGCATGATCCCATTCGATTCCCAGACCTGGCTCGTCGGACGGCACAGCGCGACCGTCCTTGATGCTCATGCGTGAATGGGTGATCTCGTCAAGTTGCGGGATATATTCGACATAGCGGCCATTGGGCACGGCAGCTGAAAGCGAGACGTGCAGTTCCATCAGGAAATGCGGGCAAACCGCGACATTATGCGCCTCTGCCATATGAGCGACCTTGAGCCATGGCGTGATGCCGCCAATCCGCCCCACATCCACCTGCACAATGGTGCAGGCCTTGCGCACCAGATAGTCCTTGAACTGGCTGATCGAATACATCGATTCCCCGACCGCAATCGGCACCGAGGTCGAACGGGTCAACTGGGCATGGGCCTCGACATCATCGGCATGCATCGGTTCCTCGAACCAGGCGATATCGAGTTCCTGATAATGGCGCGCCCGCCGGATCGCCTCGGACAGGTTGAAGCCCTGATTGGCATCGGTCATGATTTCAAAGGCCGGACCCACGGCATCGCGCACCGCCGACAAGCGGGCCACGTCTTCGGCCACATGCGGACGGCCGATTTTGATCTTGGTACCGGAAAAGCCCTTGGCTTTGACCGCCAGCGCATCATCGACCAGTGCGGCGGTTTCGATATGCAGCCAGCCGCCCTCGGTCGAATAGAGCGGCACCGAGCGTTGCGCGCCTCCTGCCATCCGCCACAAAGGCAGCTTGGCCCGCTTGCAGCGCAAATCCCACAGGGCGGTGTCGATCGCCGCCAGCGCAATCGAGGTCAGGGCACCGACAGTGGTGGCATGGGTATGGAAGAACAGACTGCGCCAGATCCCCTCGATCTCGTCGGCCTCGCAGCCGATCAGGCGGGGAGCGAGATGGTCGTTCAACAGGGCGAGCACCGAGGAGCCGCCGGTGCCGATGGTGTAGGAATAGCCGATCCCCACCATGCCATCGGCATCGGTAATCCGCACCATCGGGGTTTCCTGCGAGACAAAACTCTGGATCGCATCGGTGCGTTTGACCTTGGGCACAAGATCCACAAGCAGCACTTCGACATGTGTGATCCTGGCCATCGGTCTCTCCCGCAGTTGGTATGGGTTACTTCATCAGCATTTTCGGAAGCCACAGCGTGATTTCCGGAATGAAGGTGATCAGTCCCAAGGCCAGCATCAGCGGCACCAGCCAGGGCAGAATGGCCATGGTGGTGGCTTCCACCGACATGCGGGCCACACGCGCCAGCACATAGAGCACCATGCCGAGCGGCGGATGCAGCAGGCCGATCATCAGGTTCAGCGTAATCACTACACCGAAATGGATCGGGTCCACGCCGAATTTGAGCAGCAAAGGCATCAGGATCGGCACCAGAATGGTGATGGCCGCCAGCGTGTCGATGAACGAGCCGACAATCAGGATCAGGATATTGACGAGGATCAGGAAGACCCAGCGTTGGTCGGTCACGGCCAGAAAGGCATTGCTCAACACATCGGCCACTTTGGTCGCGGTCAACAGCCAGCCGAAAATGGCTGCCGAGGAGACGATAAACAGAACCGAGGCGGTGGTTTCAACCGTTTCGAATGTCGCCTTGGCAACCGATTTGAAGGTCATGGTGCGGTAGCGGACCAGGCCGAGATAGAGCGCCCAGGCGCACGCGGCCACGGCGGCTTCGGTTGGTGTAAACAGCCCCGCCGTCATGCCGCCAATCAGCAGCATCGGGGTCATCAGCGCCATCACAGCCGAGAATTTGAAGTACCAGTCGGCCCAGGTCAGCACGGCAATCACCAGGAAAGCCCCGACCAGCAAAGGCCATTCTGTCACGACAAAAATGCCCCAGATCGCTCCGCCGGTTGCCAGCACCACGGCCACTTCAATGGCCGATTTGATCAGCTGCGGCCAGGAGAAGGGCGCATCGGAGCCCCAATTGTTGCGGCGGGCAAAATAGGCGACCGTCAGCATCATCATCACGGTCATGACCAGACCTGGCACGATACCGCCGATGAACAGCGAACCGATCGAGACATTGGCCATCATGCCATAGATCACGAAAGGCAACGAGGGCGGGATGATCGGACCGAGGGTTGCCGAGGCAGCTGTCACGCCGACCGAGAAATCCAGCGGATAGCCATGATCTTTCATGGCCTTGATTTCGATGGTGCCAAGCCCTGCCGCATCGGCAATGGCTGTGCCGGACATGCCGGAGAAAATCACCGAGCCGATGATGTTGACCTGGCCGAGTCCACCGCGCATCCAGCCCACCGCATGCACGGCGAACTGGTAGATGCGGTTGGTAACGCCGGCAATATTCATGAGATTGCCGGCCAGAATGAAGAAGGGCACCGCCAGCAACGGGAAGGAATCCACGCCGCCGATCATCCGGTGCAGGACCGCAATATCGGGCATGGTGCCATCGACCAGCACATAGAGCAGCGAGGAGACGGCCATCGACAGGGCCACAGGCACGCCGATGATGAGGAGGAGAAGGAAAGAACCAATCAGGAGCAACATCAGATCGTATTCCCTTCATCCATATAGGCTTCCGGGTTTTCCAGAATGGAATAGCCCTGACGCCAGTTCTCGATTGCCACCTGCACGGAACGGAGCGCCGATACAGCCAGACCGCCGACCACAAAATAATAGATCACATTCATCGGCAGTTTGATCATGGTCATTTCATCCGATCCGATAATGGCCATCAGCTTCCACATGATCCATGTCGCATAGGCAAAAAACACGATGCGCAACACGTCCACAAAGGTGGACAGAATACGGCCGGCAGAGGCCGGCAGCAGCCGGTAGATGAAATCGACATGGATATGGCGGTTGCGGCGCACGCACATGGCGGTGCCGACATAGATCACCGCAATCAGCACATAGCGGGCAATTTCCTCGGTCCAGGCGAAGGAATCATTGAGCACATAGCGTGTAAAAAACTGCAGGAACACCACCGTGCACATCAACCAGAACAGGCCGAGCGCCAGCCAGTCTTCCGGTGCGTTGTGACCGGACAGATCGACCGGCGCGTGATCATCAATGCTGATCAGCGGCATATGGGCATCCGGTGCCGGATGGGGATCGCTTGTCATCTGCTAGCCTTTATTCGATCAATCGATAATGGAAACGAAAAGTGGCGGGGCCCGAACAGCCCCGCCAAAATAGGAACGGGTTGGTCCAGAACTTATTTGATGGCCTGGATCTTGTCCCAATCGGCCTTGCGATAGCCGAACTGTTCGAAAGTGGTGCTCTTGTTGACGGCATCGAGGAATTCGGCGCGGTCGATCTGGGTCACAGTCACGCCCATTTTCTTGAACTCGTCGACCAGTTCGCCTTCACGCTTGATGATGTCGACGGTGGTTTTGGCAGCCGCTTCCTGAGTGACATCGGTGAAGATTTTCTTGTCGGCATCCGACAGAGACTTCCAGACCTTACCGGACACCACGGTGTTGAGATGGTCGACAATGTGGCCGGTCAGCACGATGTGCTTTTGCACTTCATAGAACTTCTTGGCTTCGATGGTGGTCAGAGGATTTTCCTGGGCTTCCACAGTGCCGTTCTGCAAAGCCAGATAGACTTCGGCAAAAGCGATCGGGGTGGTGTTGGCGCCGCACGCCTTCGGCATGGCCAGATAGGCCGGCACATCCGGCACGCGCATTTTCAGGCCCTTCATATCCGCGCATTTAGCAATGGGGCGGTTGGAGCTGGTGTGGCGTGTGCCGTAATAGTTCAGGGCGGTAATATGGTTGCCGCCGCTTTTGTCCTCATAGCCTTTGGCCAATTCGATGAAAATGTCGCTCTTGGCATATTTCAGCAGGTGATCGGCATCGCGGAAGGTGAAGGGATAATAGCCCACGCCGATCGGCGCGAAATCGCGGGCGGCAAAGCTCGAACCTGAGATGATGATATCGACAGTGCCCAGTTTGAGGCCCTGGTTGATGTCGGCTTCCTTGCCCAGCTGCGAGGCCGGAAACACGTCGATGGCATAGCGGCCGGCAGTGCGCTTGCCGATTTCTTCGGCAGCCCAGACAGACCATTTGTGGAATGGCTCGGACACTTCATAGACATGCGCCCATTTCAGCTTGGTCTGCGCGGCAGCAGGTGCGACCGAAGCCGGAATAACGGCCACAGATACGGCTGCGGCGAATGCCATTTGCAATAAGTGACGTTTTAACATGATGTTTCCCCTCGCTTGAATGTTCTCGGATCAGCTTTATCGGATCAGGTTACGCGACAAATTCGACCGGAGCGTTTTTGAGTGCGCTCTCACTGACATGTCATTACCATCTTCCTGTTTTGTCTGACAAGGTGTGAGGCCTCCATTTGGCCTCAAATCAGGCTATTTTGACAAAATCACCCCCCGACCGCTAGAATTATCCTTTAAAAGCTGTTTGTGCAGCCAAGCCAGTCAGGGCAACCTCCCCATGAAAATCGAAAGCGTCACCGCTCATGCCTGCCGTTTGCCTCCGGCCTCGCCATGGGAAGATGCCACCAATAAGGTCGACGGCCTGGAACTGGTTTTCGTTGAATTGAAAACCGATACCGGCCTGACAGGCACGGGCCTGACCTATACGGTCGATATTGGCGGAACAGTCATCAAGGCTCTGATCGAGGACTATCTGGCGGCACTGGTGATCGGGATGAACCCGCTGGATTACGAGCGGATCTGGTCGAAAATGAGCCGGCAATCGCGCCGCTTGGGGCTGGGCGTCAATGCGATGGCGATGGCCGCCATTGACATCGCGGTGTGGGATCTGATCGGCCAGCATTCCGGCCAGCCGCTCTACCAATTACTGGGCGGGGCGCGTGAAACCATTCCGGCCTATATCAGCGAGATCAATCTCAGCGCAACCGATACGACTGCCGATCTGGTCCGCCGCGCGGCCGATTACAAGGCCCAAGGCTATCGGGCCGTGAAGATCAAGATCGGCAAGGAGGATTTCGAGGAGGATATCGAGCGGATCACCAGAGTGCAGGAGGTGATTGGCCGCGACAGGCGGGTGCTGGTCGATCTCAACCAGAAGTGGACGGCTTCTGAGGCCATCCAGAAGGGGACGCGGCTGGATGCGCTGCATCTGGGCTGGATCGAGGAGCCGATGCTCTATCAGGACATCAACGGCCATGCCGCCCTCAAGCGCGCCATCACCACGCCGATCGCCTTGGGCGAGAGTCTTTATAGCCGCGAACAGGTTCTGGCCTATCTGCAGGCCGAAGCGGTGGATTTCGTGCAGGCCGATGTGGCCTTTGTCGGCGGCATCACCGAATGGCACAAGATCGCCCATCTGTCGCAGGCTTTCGGACGCCAGGTGGCCCCGCATTTCATGATGGAATTGTCGCTGCATCTGCTGTGCGGCGTCCAAAACAGTTTCATGCTGGAAAATGTGGTGGGCGGCAGCCTGACCGAACTGGGCCTGCTGGCCGAGCCGATCGTGGTTAGGGATGGTTTGGGCCAAGCCTCTCAAAAACCGGGTCACGGCATGGTCTTCGACTGGTCTGCCATTGCCCGCCACGCGCTGACATCTGAAAAGGTGCGCACGCACTTCAGCGGCGGCAGCAAATAGTGGGCGGGGCTAAATTCAATGGCCCTATTCAGGCTCTCAATCCTAGCCCCGTAAGTGATCAGTTCGGCCAGCACCACTTCCGGTGGGGACCAAGATGATAGCCTGGAGGGCAGGCGCTGTTCGAATAGGAACGCCTTTCGCTGGCTGGACGGCAGACGCCGCGGTGGTTTTCAAACGTGCCGGGACCGCAACGCACAGCGACGGACTGGATGTCCGATGGGGCCGTGATGAAACGGGCTGATGTCATATTGCCAGTATTCACACCAGCAAAAACGGGTTGCATGGAGCCAATCAGCAGAGCCATGCAAAGAATTGTTTTGGATTGACGCACAACGATACCTCTAGGATTTGCTTAAGAAAAGGGATAGATAATCTTACAACGACAGTTTAATCTAAATAGTCTTCAAAACAATTTGCAAGTTTTAATTGATGATCGAAATAGCGGTGGTTTCGACAATGGCATAAGCCCTTATCGGTCGTTGTGACCGCCCAGCGCCAGACCAACCCCCAGCGCGACCATCACTCCCCCCGATCCTATCTGGAGATTACGCATCAAGCGGGGGCAGGAAGCGGCAATGGTTTTGATCCGGTGGGCTATAAAGACAATGGCTATATCGGCACCTGTATTCAGCGCCACCGAGATAAAGCCCAGAAACACAAACTGCAATGCGATAGATCCGTGGGCCGGTTCGATGAATTGCGGAACAAAGGCCAGGAAAAATGCCGCCGTTTTCGGGTTGAGCGCCTCAACAATGGTACCTTCACGAAAGGCTTTCAGGAGGGATGTCGCGGTTTCGATTTCTGGAAACACGACATTGGGCTTGTGCGAGACGGTTTGAATGGTGCGAAAGCCGAGCCAGACCAGATAGACTGCACCCATCAATTTCAAGGTCGAAAACAGTTGGGCATTCGCCAGAATGAGGGCGGAGAGACCCAGACTGCCGGCAACCACATGTACCATGCCGCCACAAGCAGTCCCAAGGCTGGAGGCGATGCCGTCTTTGCGTCCACCGGACAATGTTCGTGCGGCGACGTAAAAAAGACCCGGTCCCGGTGCGATGGCCAGCACCAAGGCTGCGGCCACATAGAGAACAAATTGGGATGGTTCGACCATATTGGACACTTTATCGGAGTGGAGCAGAACATCATATCCCCGATCGGGAACATTTATTCCTCATTCCGATAGCATAAAACGGATGAGCACAGGATCAAGCCGGACCTTATCAAAGCAGAGTGAATTGCTTATGCCAAGACCATCAAAGCCCACCGGATTATTGTTGGCCAAAACGATAGTTGATACCCACCCGAACAGTGTTTGTCGTCATACGATGTGTATCTGTATAATTCGTCCAGGGATTTGGAGCTTGATTTACAATACGGCCGTAATCTGAATAACGATATTCAAGAAGCGCTGACCAATTGTTATCCATCATGTATTCGAACCCTGCGCCCACAGTCCATCCTACTTTATTGTCGGGAAAATTGAATAAGGGGTTTGGGTCTGTACCTTCGTAATAGGCGGTAGAAAATTTTGCTCCGGTTATGCCTGCCGTAGCATAAAAAAGTGCATCGCCGAAAGAGATGCCAGCGCGAGCCCTCAGAGAGCCTTGAACACGCAATTTCTGACTGAATCCCCAGCCATTCGGATTCCAATATCTATTTCCTGAATGTCCAGCATCAACATCCGCCACAATGCCATAAACAACATTATGAAATGACATATCATAGCCTGCCTTGGCGCCACCAATGAAGGAGTTGCGTCTCCTTGTTGCAAAAGTATCGTCACCGATGGACGCACCAATTCCAATATCGGAGAAAGAGTTGCGAAAATCCTGCCACCCACCTTGTGCGCCGACATAAAATCCTTCCCACTTCACGGCAGGCGGCGGCGGTGGCAAGGTGGCTGTCTTGGGTGATGGATGATCTGTGGCAAACGAGACAGAAGCACAACCGATTGTTGCAACAGCAATTAAAAATATTGAATTCATATCTCAGATTCCCTTTAGAAATTGACAATTATTAAATGATTTGAATCAGCAGTAAATTTCATTCTATTTATCAATTTAATTAAATTTTACAAATGATAATTTATTTTTTTACAAGAAATACTGGTTGAATAATTTTATATTTTCTACCTATGGGTGTATTTAATGCATGTGTCTTGTGCGCAATCACATTGTTTTGTGTGATCAAATAATCCTACTCAATGGGTGAAATATTCCGATTATTTGTAAAATTGCCGATGATGCAGGATTTTTAAGCGCTCTTTTGTGCAAATCAATCAGGGCGCTGTCGGGAAGCGGATTAACCATCATGCCACATTCAGAAAACAATCTGTTCATTTGGTGCTATTAACGGATTCCGAGTCAAAATAATGATACTTCTGAGTTGCGGTCGCAAATGAAGCGTTTTTTGGACAATGAATTCGCGCTTTCCAACATCATTTTGATGACAGGGCGGTCGTATGCGAATTATTTGATACCAATTCTTTTAAACCATAATCCGTCAATGAATGTCCTGCAACTTGTGCATCCCAATCAAATATATGATTTGCCGGATGATTATCTGTTGTCATCACGATTTATTTCTTTTGGAACTCGCTATTACATACCGGAAAAAATTCTGAGCCGTATTGGATACGGCTCCTACAATTTCCATCCCGGTTCGACAAGCTATCCGGGGTGGGCTCCTTTTTTATATGCCATCTATGACGGTGCAAAACGATATGGTGTGACCGTTCATGAAATGTCACCCAAAATCGATGCCGGGAAAATTGTGTCGGTGGTCGATTTCGAAATCCCGCCCCACACAAGCCCGCAAGAATTGGTCGACCTGACGACGGCACATATGCTGGACATGTTTGTTCAATTAAGTCCCATGTTCGTCAATAAGACAGACTATCTTGATACCATTGACGTCGAGTGGCAGAAGGCGCCGACGCGAAAGAAGGATTTTGCGGCCATTTGCAACATTCCCTTGGATGTTGACGAACACGAGTTGAAACGCAGGATTGCCGCCTTTGGCGACAGTGATGGCGAGGTCTTCCCCTATCTGGTCGTTAACGACAAAAAATACCGGCTTGGCTTTGATAGCGATCATCCGGACCGCTACAGCCATTGGTTGCACGGCATCCGATTTGTTCTTGAATAGACATCATTTTTTCCGCCAGCCACTGGAGACTTGTGGCCAGGCTGATCAGGACGTTCAAATGTCACGCCTTTTGCCAGAGGGGATGACATTGCATGATCGGCACCTTGCAGCCCCCAATGCGTTTGATAGGGAAATCCGGGTGGCATTGAATATCTGATCCCCTGATTGTATGGTTTTGTGCATCGTTTCTGGGGTGCACGGGTTGATGGTGTGGTTCGTGAGTCACTGTGGTTAAAATTCAGCGTGTGCCCCTTGCCTACAATACCGAACCGCCGACCGGGCGGCTGGCTTCGGCTTATGATGTCGGCCGCGAAGTGTCGCAGGCTGTCGATCAGAGACAACAACGGATCCGGCAATATGGCCTGGATCCTCTGTTCAGTCTTCCCGATGCCAATTGGCATGAGACAGCCCCGAATGACTACATCAACGCCTATCACATGCTCAGCAGGCTTGATTGGCCCACTCTGCGGTTTCTGCGTCTGAGAGCCCAGCCCTTTACAGGCTACAATATGCTGTATCTGCGCAATGGGGCTGGGTTCAGTTGTACCGACCCGATACCGCCGAATATTGACAACTTCCAGCCCGATCAACCGGAGAACGAGGTTATCGTCCGGTGGAAGGCTTTTACGGCCACGATGCCTGAACGCTTGATTTACCGTGCTCCCCTGATGCTGGGCGAAAGGGGCTGGCTCGTTGACGGCGATTTCGTGAACAACGATATTGTCACCTATCAGGAACGCATGGCCTTGATGGCTACCGGCGGTGTATTCGAACATCTCGACCGGGTGGAAACCCCCAGGATCATTGAAATAGGCGGCGGATACGGTGCTCTGGCCTATGCCATCATGTCGGCCTATCCGAATGCGGAATACTGGATCTGCGACTTGCCTGAATCATTGATGTTTTCAGGATTGTACCTGTCGATGGTGCAGGATTGGCCGGTACGGGTCACGCAAGCCGGATGCGAGGCCAAGCGAGGCATCAATCTGCTTCCAAACTATTATTTCCCGTTTCTTGGCCAGCCATTCGATCTTGCTATCAATACGCTGTCGATGTCCGAAATGTCCGTACATCAGGTCGGTATCTACGGGGCAGGTCTCGCGCGTTTGCTGCGCGACCGGAACGGACTGTTTTTCGAACAAAATCAGGACAACCGACAGATGGGCCTGTGTTATTCCAAAGACCACATGGGACAATTTTTCTCCCGTCGGAGAACACTCGAAACATCATTGCCGATCTCCAACGGGATCGCCGATATCTGGTCCAACTGACATGAGCGCGGGTTTTTGCTTGCGCATGGCCATGCTTGGTGACCTGAGCCCCTAAACTCCCTCCAATTTTTGGTAGAGTCCGTCGCAAACAAGGAGACGGATGACATGAAGCGTTCACGGTTTACGGAAGAGCAGATTATCGGGATTTTGAAGGAGCAGGAGGCTGGTTCGAAGACAGCCGATGTCTGCCGCAAGCACG
>CANFLM010000003.1 GCA_947447895.1 Hyphomicrobiales bacterium | reverse complement strand
CGGGTGACCTGACCCGATTCTGCGTTTCCAACGCGCGGAATTGCGGGACCGTCAGCCGGGGCTCTGGATTAGGACGCTTGAGGCGTCCTGTGTAATAGGGGAGTTCGTGCCATGACAGCACGTATCCATGAATTTCTGCGCAACCGTCGTGAAGACGGCCCTTGTGTTGTCGTTGATCTGGAAGTGATCCAGAAAAACTACCAGCGCTTTGCCCGCGCTCTGCCCGATACCCGTGTGTTCTATGCGGTGAAGGCCAATCCGGCTCCCGAAATCCTGCGTCTGCTGACGCGGATGGGCTCCTGCTTCGACACGGCGTCCGTGCAGGAGATGGAAATGGTGCTGGCCGCCGGTGCAACGGCCGACCGCATCTCCTATGGCAACACCATCAAGAAAGAGCGTGACATTGCCCGTGCCTTTGAAATGGGCGTGGAGCTGTTTGCCGTTGATTGCGTGGCCGAGGTCGAAAAAATTGCCCGCGTCGCGCCCGGTGCCAAAGTGTTCTGCCGCATCCTGTGCGACGGTGCCGGAGCCGAATGGCCGCTGTCTCGCAAATTCGGTTGCGTGCCTGAAATGGCTCCTGATGTTCTCGAAGCCGCCCACCGCCTCGGTCTGCATGCCTATGGCGTGTCGTTCCATGTCGGATCGCAGCAGGCCAATACCCAGGCCTGGGATCAGGCTCTGGCTTCCTCGGCCGATATTTTCCGCCAATGTGCCGAGCGTGGCATCCATCTCTCGATGGTCAATCTGGGCGGTGGTTTCCCGACCCGCTACCTCAAAGAGGTTCCCGGTGTGCAGAGCTTCGGCGATGCCATTTTCTGCGCGCTGTCCAAGCATTTCGGCAACCGTATTCCCGAAACCATTATCGAGCCGGGTCGCGGCATGGTCGGCAATGCCGGCGTGATCGAGACCGAAGTGGTTCTGGTCTCCAAAAAGGCCGAGGACGACGAGGTGCGCTGGGTCTATCTGGATATCGGCAAGTTCAACGGTCTGGCCGAAACCATGGACGAGGCCATCCGCTATCCGATCCGCTCCGAGCGGGATGGGGACGAACTGGTTCCCTGCGTTCTGGCCGGCCCGACCTGCGATTCGGTGGATGTGCTCTACGAGAAAGAGCCCTATCTGCTGCCGTTCAGCATCGAGATCGGCGATAAATTGCTGATCGAGGGGACAGGGGCTTACACCACGACCTATTCGGCTGTGGCCTTCAACGGCTTTCCGCCGCTGAAATCCTATATTATCTGAGCGCGCATCACCCCGATCGGGTAAGGCGGCCCCGAGCCTTTCGGGGCCGGTTTGCGTTTTGGGTTGTTGTATGACGAGGGCGTGACGGTGGACAGTGAGGACGAGATCATGAGCGAACCCAAAGCCCGTGCGGCCATCATTCCCGTCACGCCGTTCCAGCAGAATTGCACCTTGCTGTGGTGCTCCGCGACCATGAAGGCGGCGGTGGTCGATCCGGGCGGCGATTTGCCCGTCATCCGCGACGCCATTGCCAAAATGGGCGTCAGTGTTGAAAAAATCCTGATCACCCACGGCCATATCGACCATGCCGCAGGGGCGGCGCAACTGGCGCAAGAGCTTGGCGTGCCGGTCGAGGGTCCGCACAAGGCCGATGAATTCCTGCTGCAGCAGTTGCCCGAGCGCGGTGTGCAATTCGGTATTCTGGATGCGCGTGTTCTGACCCCCGACCGCTGGCTTGACCAGGGCGATCAGGTCCATGTGGGGCAGTTGACCTTCGATATCCTGCATTGTCCCGGGCACTCGCCCGGTTCTGTGGCCTTCATCAACCGCGAGGAAGGCTTCGGTCTGGTCGGCGATGTGCTGTTCAAGGGCTCGGTCGGGCGCACCGATCTCGAGGGCGGCGACCATGCCACGCTGATGGCCTCGATCCGCGACCAGTTGTTGCCGCTGGATGACAGCTTTGCCTTCATCTGCGGACATGGCCCCACCAGCACCATCGGTGCGGAGCGTGCCAGCAACCCCTATGTCTTGGAAATTCTGGGCGGTTGACCGCTCCCTGCTTTGCTTTTTCGTTTCGAGAGGACCTGATGATGACTGCACATCCTGTTTACGCCACCATTGACGGCCCGATCGTGATGATCGGATTCGGCTCGATCGGACGTGGCACGCTGCCGCTGATCGAACGCCATTTCAAATTCGACCGCTCGCGTCTGGTGGTGATCGACCCGTCCGATGCCGACCGTGCTCTGCTCGACAAGGCCGGTGTGCGCTTTATCCAGCAGGCCGTGACCAAGGACAACTACCAGTCCCTGCTTGGCCCCCTGCTGAAAGACGGCAAGGGTCAGGGCTTCTGCGTGAACCTGTCGGTGGACACGTCCTCGCTGGATCTGATGCGTTATTGCCGCGAGTTGGATGTGCTCTACATCGACACGGTGGTCGAGCCCTGGCTTGGCTTCTATTTCGACAACACCAAGGGGCCGGAAAGCCGCTCCAACTATGCCTTGCGGGAAACCGTGCTGGCCGAGCGTCGCGCCAATCCGGGCGGCACCACGGCCGTCTCCTGCTGCGGCGCCAATCCCGGCATGGTGTCCTGGTTTGTCAAACAGGCCCTGTTGAACCTGAAAGCGGATTTGAACCATCCGGGTGCCGAGCCGTCCAACCGCGAGGAATGGGCACAGCTGGCGCAGGCCTTGGGTGTCAAAGGCATCCACATCGCCGAGCGTGATACCCAGCGCGCCAATTCGCCGAAGCCGCGCCAGAAATTCGTCAATACATGGTCGGTCGAGGGCTTTATTTCCGAAGGCTTGCAGCCTGCCGAACTGGGCTGGGGCACGCATGAGCAGTGGATGCCCGACAATGCCCGGACCCATACGGAGGGGTGCGGTGCGGCGATCTATCTCTTGCAGCCCGGCGCCAATACCCGCGTGCGTTCGTGGACGCCGACCGCACAATCGCAATATGGTTTTCTGGTCACCCATAACGAATCCATTTCGATCGCCGATTATCTGACCGTCAAGGACGGCGCGGGCGAGGCGGTCTATCGTCCGACCTGCCATTATGCCTATCATCCTTGCGATGATGCGGTGCTGTCTTTGCACGAAATGTTCGGACAGGCCGGCGAACGCCAGCCGGAATGGAAAATTCTCGACGAGACCGAGATCGTCGACGGTATCGACGAGCTGGGTGTGCTGCTCTACGGCCATGGCAAGAACGCCTATTGGTACGGATCGCAGCTGTCGATCGAGGAAACCCGCCGCATCGCGCCTTACCAGAATGCCACCGGATTGCAGGTCACTTCTGCCGTTCTGGCCGGCATGGTCTGGGCACTGGAAAACCCCAAAGCCGGGATTGTGGAGGCCGACGACGTCGATTTCAAACGCTGCCTCGAGGTCCAGATGCCCTATCTGGGGCCGGTTGTCGGCGTCTATACCGATTGGACCCCGCTTGCCGGCCGCCCGGGACTGTTCCCCGACGATATCGACACGTCCGACCCCTGGCAGTTCCGCAACGTTCTGGTGCGCTGAACCGGGTTTTAGCCCTGTCACAGGCTCTCTTTCAGGCGGTGGACTTCGGTCCGCCGCCTTTTTGTTTGCGGGGGCGGGATTGAAACACTGGTCAATTTAAGCTAGCTTAAGCTAGAATTTTGGAGGTGGTTATGCAGTATATCGGGGCGTTTGAAGCCAAGAACACCTTGGGGGCACTGCTGGATCGCGTCGAAAAAGGCGAGGAAATTGTCATTACCCGCCACGGCAAGCCGGTGGCGCGGATGGTGCGGCCTGCCGCCCTCAAAGATCCGCGAACGGCTTTGGCCACATTGGCGGCCTTCAGAACCCAGATGAAAAATTTCAAGGACAAGGCGGCCGATCGTGAGGCGTTTGATTGTTCTGAATGGAAAGCCTATCGTGACGAGGGGCGCAAATGAGCCTTGTTCTTGATTGCTCGGCCACTTTAGCCTTTCTTTTGGATGACGAGGGCACTGAGCAGAGCTTCTCTGTTCTCAAACAGATCGCCGAGAACGGGGCAATTGTGCCGCCGCTTTGGGCGTTCGAGGTGGGCAATAGTCTGACCATGGCGATGCGGCGCAATCGGATCAATGCCGAATTGCGCGACAAGGCCATGCAAACCCTGAATGGTTTCGATATTCAGGTGGATCAAGGTTCGTTGGACCAGGCGTGGCGTGACACAGTTGAACTGGCCGACCAATACCGTCTGAGGGTCTATGATGCAGCCTATCTGGAATTGGCACGGCGGCGGATGTTGCCTCTGGCGACGGTGGACGAGGCCTTGTCGGAAGCGGCGCGTCAGGCTGCATTGGTTGTGCTGATGCAAACGGCCTGACTGGCCGTCGTACTCAAGGCAGAGTGAGCAATCCTGCCGCGCCCTCGGATGTGCCGAAAACCATTCGTTTGCCCGTTTTGTCCCAAGACAGGGCCGTGATGCTGCCCTGGCCTTTGACAGGCACGCGCACCAGCAATTCGGCCGCATCGGTGAGACGGCACAGCAGGATGCAGTTGTCCTCGTAGCCGATGGCCAGCACCAGCGCATTGGGATGGAAAGCCACTTGGGTGATTTTGGCGGGCCGCACGCCACATTCGCGCGGCGGCTTGCCCATCGGGCCGTCTTTGTCCTTGAAGGGCCAGATCACGGCGGCTTCTGCCCCCGAGGTCGCCAACCACTCCCCGTCATGCGACCAGGACAGCGAGCGGATTTTGGCCGGATAGCCGGACATCCGCATGTCCTTCTTGTCCGACAACCGCCAGCCATGCAGGGTATTTTCCTGCATCGAGGTCACCACAAACCGGCCATCGGGCGAGGTGGAAATATCGATATGCGAGCCCTTCCATTCCAGACTGTCCGGAGTGGCTTCGGAATTGGGGAACCACAGGCTTGCGCCATTGTAATGGGAATAAGCGAGCCGGTAGCCCTTGGGCAGAAAGGCCAAACCTTGCACCGTCGAGGGCGCTTCGCGTTTGCGGATTTCGCCTTTGCTGTCGCGGGCGGTGATGTGCTTGCCGGTGGACCAGGCCATGGCCCCTGTCGGGGAGGCGGTCAGGGCGTCGATCCAGCGGCCCTTTTCGTGCCCCAGCTCGCTGCTGCTGCCATCGGGCTGCGAGCGGATGACACGGCCGTCCTCGCCGCCGGTCAGTACCAGATCATGCTGGATATGGGCCACCAGAATTGCCGCATCGCCGTGGGGATGGATGCGTGTCAGGCCATCCTCTTTGACAAACACGACCTGGCCATCTGCCAGAGCCAGAACGGGTTGCGGGCCGATAAAGCCGCTGCGCAGCACATGTTCGCCGATATCGATCGGCATGACATGGGCGGTCAGGCTGGTATGGGGAGCGGTACTCACGCGCGTGTGGCCTCCACCGCTTTCTCGATCATCGCGCGATCGAGTTTGCGCCCGATAAATACCATTTTGGATTGGCGCAACTCGTCCGGTTTCCAGTCGCGTTGCAGGTCACCATCGAGGATCATGTGAACACCCTGGAACACAAAGCGTTTCGGCTCGTTCATGAAGGAGAGGATCCCCTTGCAACGCAGGATGTCGGGGCCGTGCGTCTGGGTGAATTCGTTGATCCACGGCATGAATTTTTCAGGATTGATGTCGCCCGGCACCGTGATGGAGACCGAGCCGATTTCGGCTGAATGGTGATGGTGGTGGCCCGGCTCGAGAAAATCCGGCTCTATGTCGAGGATGCGGTCGAGATCGAAGGCATTGCGGCCCAGCACCGCGTCGAGACTGACAGCGGACCGCTCGGTCCTGTGCAGGGTGGCATAGGGGTTGATGGCGCGGATTTGTGCTTCCACCGCCGCGAGTTCATCGGGACTGACCAGATCGATCTTGTTGAGGATGATGACATCGGCAAAGGCAATCTGGTTGCGGGCTTCGGGCGCATCCTTGAGCCGTTCACCCAGCCATTTGGCATCGACCACCGTGACAACCGCATCGAGGCGGGTTTTTTCCGCGACATCCTGGTCAACAAAAAAGGTCTGCGCGACAGGGGCAGGGTCGGCAAGGCCGGTGGTTTCAACAATGATCCCGTCAAAGCGGCCCTTGCGGCGCATCAGGCCTTCGATGATGCGGATCAGATCCCCGCGCACCGTGCAGCAGATGCAGCCATTGTTCATCTCGAAGACTTCTTCATCCGCGCCGACCACCAGATCGTTGTCGATGCCGACTTCGCCGAATTCATTGACAACAACAGCGAATTTCTTGCCATGCGGTTCGGTCAGGATCCGGTTGAGGAGGGTGGTCTTGCCTGCGCCGAGATAGCCTGTCAGCACGGTTACTGGAATTTTCTCGCTCATCGGTCAGGCACTCGCATGGATCGGTGGTGGCAGGGCTTGCACAGTTTCAGCCTATCAAAATCAAGGCATCATGCAAAATCAAGGCATCATGGCATCTTTCAGCGTTCTGGTGTTATGACGCATCAGGTCGATGTAAGTGGATGCGGAGCCTGTTTCAAGGGATAGACTGTCGGAATAGAGTTTTCCGCCGATCTTTGCGCCGGTCTCCCGGGCGATTTGCTCGAGCAGGCGGGGGTCGCTGACATTTTCCAGAATGACCGCCGGAATCGACTGGGCGCGGATCTGCTTGATGACTTTGGCGATATCCTTGGCCGAGGCCTCGGTTTCGGTCGATACCCCTTGCGGAGCCAGCATCCGGATCCCGTAGGCACGGGCGTAATAGCCGAAGGCGTCATGGCTGGTGACAATGATCCGTCGGGCGGGTGGAATGTCGCCAAGGCTGGCCCTGATCTCGGCATCGAGCTGGTCGAGCTGGAGCAGATAGGCTTGGGCGCGCTGCCGGTAAAGGGATTGACCGTCCGGATCCATGGCACTCAGGCCGTCGCGGATGGTGGCGACATAGGATTTGACGGTAGCCACATCATGCCAGGCATGGGGATCAAGTCCGCGCAGATGCGGGTCGGTGCTTTTGAGCGGCACGATCGTCTGGCTGGCCATAATGATCCGCGGGTTGCCGCCTGCGGCTTTGATCAAACGCTCCATCCAGCCTTCAAAGCCGAGGCCGTTGATGATGACAGCACCCGCCCGGGCAATGCGTCGGGCATCTTGCGGGGCAGGCTGGAACACATGCGCATCGGCTTCGCGCGGGACCAGCGTGCTGACATGCACCCTCTCGCCGCCGATTTGCGCGGTGATATCGGCGAGGATCGAAAAACTGGCCACCACCTCGATCTTGCTCTGGGCCTTGGCCGCAGCCAGAGGACACAGGGCGATCAGCATACAAAGCAAACGCAATACAACCTGCATGGTTTACCCCCTGAGATGCGGGCGGCGGATCAGGGACAGCAGCAATCCGCCTTGCGACCCGAACAGGATCGAAACCGCATAGAATAGGCCGGCTGTCAGGATGATCGACGGTCCGGTCGGCAGGCCGGAATGATAGGACAGCAGAATACCGATCAGGCCCGACACCATCCCGATGCCGGTGGCAGTGGCAATCAGCATGCCGATACCGCGACACCAGAACCGCGCTGCCACCGCCGGCAGCATCATCAACCCGACCGCCAACAAGGTGCCCAGCGCATGGAAGCCGGCCACCAGATTGAGGGTCAACAGACCCAGAAACAGCAGATGCACCCGCCCGCCATGGCCGTTGACACTGGCCAGAAACACCGGATCGACACATTCGAGCACCAGCGGCCGGAAGATCAGGGCCAGCACGATCAGGCTGATGCTGGAGGCCGAGACCAGCAGCACCAGCGTGGCATCATCGAGGGCCAGCACCGAACCGAACAGCACATGCAGCAGATCGAGGTTGGACCCTTTGAGCGACAGCAGCACCACCCCGCCCGCCAATGACAGCAGATAGAACGAGGCCAGCGTCGCATCCTCGCGCAGCACGGTGACACGGGCCAGAGCCCCCGCCAGCAGCGCGACCGCAAAGCCGGCCACCAATCCGCCTGCCGTCATGAAGCCGAGCGAGAGACCACCCAAGAGATAGCCGATGGCCGCTCCCGGCAAAATCGCATGGGCCATGGCATCCCCCATCAGGCTCATGCGGCGCAGCATCAGGAAAATGCCGATCGGACCAGCCCCGAGCGCCAGCGCGATGACACCCACCAATGCGCGGCGCATGAAGCCGAAATCGGCAAAGGGGGCAAGGACGAGATCATACAGCATCACGGGTGCCCTTATGCCACTCTGGCGCAATAATCGGCGAAGGGATCATGCGCTTCCACCATCTGGCGGGCGGCTTGCAGATGCGCAGGAGTCAGCACATCGGATGTCTTGCCCCAGGCAATCGGCTCGCGCGCCAGCAACAGGGTTTGAGGAAAAATCCGCGCCACCAGATCCATGTCATGCAGGACGGCCAGAATGGTGCGACCCTGTGCATGCCATTGGCTGATCAGGGCCACCAGATCGGTGGCTGTGGCACTGTCGAGCGCGGTCAGCGGTTCATCGAGCAGGAGGATGGGCGCGTCTTGCAGCAACAGACGGGCAAACAGGATACGCTGCATCTGCCCGCCCGACAGCGTGCCGATGATCCTGTCCTCGAACCCGTTCAATCCGACCGCATCCAGCGCGTGCTCGATGGCCGCGCTGTCCTTGCGGCCGATGCGGCCAAGCAAGCCGCGCGACGGGATCAGTCCCATGGCGACCAGATCGAAAACGGTGATCGGGAAAGAGCGGTCGATATCGGCCGATTGCGGCAACCATGCCATGCGTTGCCGGGTCTCGATCCGGCCATCGAGCGGCTTCAAGGCTCCGGCGATTGCCTTGAGCAATGTCGATTTGCCGCCGCCATTGGGGCCGACAACCGCCGTCATCGAACCCTCTGCAATGGTCCCGTCCAGATGGTGCACAGCCGGATGGCGGTCATAGCCGAGCGTCAGATCATGGAAGCGGATTGCGGTTTGGGTCATTGCTCAGGCTCCCGCCGTCGTCAGGCACCACAACAGCAGGGCAAACAGCAGACCGCTCAACACACAGGCCCCTCCCAACCGCTGCATCGCCGACAGCCGCATCAGCGAAGGGGCGCCGATCATGGCGCGGCTCTGCGCATGCCCGTGCGGCCCCTCATGATGGGGGTGGCTGTGCCCGTGATGGTGGGCATGGTGGTGCGGGGCGTGAGGGTTATGGCTCATCCCCACACCATATCAGGTCGATCAGGGGCGTCCAAGCAAAATGTAATAGTATTACAAAACGCAAAAATCAGCGGGTTATCGGCTCCACGCTGACAGCCTTGCGCAGGAACACGACCAGACCATAAAGGCCGACCAGCGAGAACAGGCCCATCAGGCCGCGTTCAACCACGATGCCGAGGTTCCACCAGCCTGCAATGGCCCAGGCGGCAGCCAGCGCAACACCGAAAATTTCGGAGCCGACCAGAATGGCCAGGCTGATCACTGTGGTCAGATTGCGAAAATGGATGCCGTTCTTGCCGCTCACGGGTGTCTCTCCGTCGATCATAGGGTGGTTGATCATGCCTAGCACAACAATCACAACTTCACCACCTGCGCAACTGCCGTGCAGCAATCACACTTGACGAGTGTCCCGTTCCGCGTCGAGATGGGAGCCAAGAGTGATCCAGCATCTTGAACGGGGCCGGACAGCAAGCAGGAAACCAGCAATGTCAAAATCCATGAAAGACTCTCCACGTTTTCGCCGTGCGGCGGCGGTCGCACCGCATATGCTGGCGGCTCAAGCCGGGCAGGCTGTGCTGGAGGCAGGCGGCAATGCCGTCGAGGCCATGGTGGCGATGGGAGCGGCGATTGCGGTGGTCTATCCGCACATGACCGGGATCGGCGGCGACGGTTTCTGGCTGATTCGCGAGCCCAACGGAAAAGTTCATGCGCTCGATGCCTCGGGCTATGCCGGATCGGGTGCGACGATTGCCGCCTATCGGGCCCTGGGTTTCGAGAGCGTGCCGTTGCGCGGCACCTATTCGGCCCTGACGGTTCCCGGTGCGGTGGGCGGCTGGAAGGCGGCCTTGGAACTGTCCAAGGCCATTGGCGGCAAATTGCCGCTGCGCGACATTCTGTCACAGGCCATCACCCATGCGCGTGATGGCGTGCCGGTCAGCCGCGGCGAGGCCAATTATGTGGTCAAAGACGCAGACGATGTTTATGCCGCGCCGCATTTTGCCAGCCATTTCATGCTGGACAACAAACGGTTCAAGGAAGGAGAGGTCCGCAAACTGCCCGCTCTGGCGCAAACGCTCGACCAACTCGCCCAAGCCGGACTGGATGATTATTACCGCGGTGATGTGGCCCGCGAGATTGCCGCCGATTTTGCCGAATTGAACGGTTTTGTGACACGCGAGGATCTGGCCGGTTTCGGGACCCATTGGCGCAAACCCTTGCAGGCGCGGCTCGACAAAGTGACGCTCTACAACCATCCGCCTTCCAGTCAGGGGATCGCCCAACTGTTGACGCTTGGCATCTACAACCAGTTGCATCTGCGCGAGCATGATGGCTTTGCCCATATCCATGGTCTGATTGAATCGATCAAACGCGCATGGCGCATCCGCGATGCGGTGGTGACCGATTTCGACCATCTGACGCTCGATCCGCAATCCTTCCTGAACGATGAGCGCTTTGCCCGCGAGGCAGGGGCCATTGACATGCAGCGTGCGGCCCAGGTGCCGCTGCCGCCGTTCGGCGAGGGCGATACGGTGTGGATGGGCGCGATTGATGGCCAGGGCTGTGCGGTGTCCTATATCCAGTCGCTGTTCTGGGAATATGGCTCGGGCTGTGTGCTGCCCAAAACCGGTATTCTGCTGCAAAACCGCGGCACCTCGTTCTCGCTCAATGAACAGGCCAAAAACCCGCTGGTGTCGGGACGCCGTCCGTTCCACACCCTCAACCCGCCGATGGCCGTGTTCGACGACGGTCGCGTCATGTCCTACGGGACGATGGGGGGTGATCCGCAGCCGCAGATCACCGCGCAAACCTTTATCCGCTCTGCCATGCAGGGCTTGCCTGTCTCCGAGGCGCTCGATCGCCCGCGCTTCATTTTCGGCTGTGCCTACAAAGCCGACCGTGCAACGGTCAAAGTGGAAAAGCGCTTCGATGCCGCCTTGGTCAAGGATCTCGAAAAGGCCGGACACGAGGTCGAATGGTTCGATGCCGATTATGTCAATCCGGTGGGCCATGCCGGGATCCTGATCCGCGATCCGCGCTCGGGCGAAATCGAGGCCGATCATGATCCGCGCGCCGATGGCGGCGCGCGTGGTTGCTAAATTCCAAACCCTGTTTACCTTTCCCTTTCGTGTAACCGTATCGTCCAGAGGCACCGCATGACCATTTCCCATGATCCCTACCACGCCTATCTGCCCTATCCCTCAGCCGATGTTCCCCATGCCGCCACAGGGCCGCTGAGCGGACTGTCGATCGGCGTCAAGGATATTTTCGATGTGGCCGGCTATCCCTCGGGCTGGGGGCAGCCGCATGCGCTCGCCCTTTCGGGGATCAAAACCAAAACCGCGCCCTTCGTGCAGATGTTTCTGGATGCCGGTGCCCATTGCAGCGGCAAGACACACACTGTGGAACTGGCCTTCTCGCTCAATGGCAAGAATGTCCATTTCGGCACGCCGATCAATCCGGCCGCACCCGACCGGATCCCGGGTGGCTCCTCCTCCGGCTCGGCCTCGGCCACTGCGGGCGGGCAGTGCGACATCGGGCTCGGGTCCGATACCGGCGGTTCGGTGCGCGGACCGGCCAGCTATTGCGGCCTGTTCGGCATCCGTCCGACCCATGACCGCCTGCCGCTTGATCTGACCATGCCTCTGGCCGGCAGCTTTGATACGCCCGGCTGGTTTACCCGCGATGCCGCAACCTTCACCCGAGTGGCCGATGCGATTTTGGGTGAGGATCCGCATCCTCTGCCCGCCAAGCCGAGGCTGATACTGGCCACCGATCTGGTCCAGCAGACCGATCCCGAAGCCCGTGCGCTGTTCGAGGCCCTGTTTGCCCGGATCGACCGGATGGTCTCGCCGCTGGAGCATCAGGACATTGCCAAGCCCGATTTCGACACGCTGTTCTGGGCGTTCCGGTTCCTGCAGGGCCGCGAGGCCTGGCAATCGCATGGCGATTTTATCACCAAGCACCGTCCCGCGCTCGGACCGGGCATTGCCGAACGGTTTGCCTTTTCCGAAGGCGTGACCGACGAGCAGGTGGCCACCAGCCAGAAGGCACGCGATGCCTTCCGTGCCCATCTCGACCGGATTTTGGGATCGGATGGCGTGTTGCTGTTGCCGACCGTGCCGGATGTGCCGTCCCTGATGGCGGCGTCGGAGGACGAGCTGGAAGTGCAGCGCAACCAGTCGATGCGTCTGCTCTGCCCGTCGGGTCTGAGTGGCTGCCCGCAGATCAACTTGCCGATGTTGACCAAGGCCGGCGCACCGATGGGGATTTCCATTCTGGGTCCGCGCGGTTCGGACCGCTCGCTGGCGCATCTGGCGGCCGAAATTTTTGCCAAGGCCCAGCAGCAAATCGCCTGAAAAAATGCCGGACGGGGAGATGCTCTGCCCGTCCGGCTTTCTATCCAGTCTTGTTGCCATTCATTCTTGTTAATCGTTTGGGGTCAGACGCCCCAATGCCAGAAGTCGTCGGCCTCCTTGGCATAGGCATCCGATAGCACCATCTGATGCACCTCGGTGGCCCCGTCCACCAGGCGGGCCTGACGGGCATAGCGGTAGATCCATTCCAGCACGGTGTCTTTGGAATAGCCGCGCGCGCCATTGATCTGGATCGCAATATCGGCTGCCTTGTGAAGGGTGTCGGCTACATGCACCTTGGCCATCGAAATGGCCTTGCGGGAAAAATCGCCCTGATCGAGCATCCATGCGGCGCGCATCACCAGCAGGCGGCCGATGTCGATATCCATCGCCAGCGAACCCAGTTTCATGCGGGTCGATTCCCGATCCGCCAGCCGGATGCCGAAGCCGGTCCGCTCATTGGCATAGGCCGCCCCGATTTCCATGCAGCGTTTGGACAGGCCGAGCCAGCGCATGCAATGGGTCAGGCGGGCCGGGCCGAGCCTGATCTGGGTGATTTTCAATCCGTCGCCGACCTGTCCCAGCACATTCTCGTCTGCGATTTCCAGGCCGTCATAGGACAATTCGCAATGGCCGCCATGTTCTTCCGGCCCCATGATCTCGATGCGCCGCAGGATCTTCCAGCCCGGCTGGTCGCGGTGATACAGAAAGGCGGTCAGGCCTTTGCGCGGATCGTCGGAGGTGCGCGCCATGACAATGAAATGTTCGGCTTCCTCCGCGCCGGTGATGAACCATTTGTGGCCGTAGATTTTCCAGCCCTTGCCATGTCGTTCGGCGCGGGTGCGGATCATGCCGGGATCGGAGCCGCCACCGGGATGCGGTTCGGTCATCACAAAGGCCGAGCGCACCTGTCCGTCGACAATCGGCTTCAGCCAGCGTTGTTTCTGGTCATCAGTGGCGATTTTGGACAGGACATTCATGTTGCCGTCGTCGGGTGCCGCGCAGTTGAAGGTCACCGGGCCGAAAATCGAGCGGTTGGCCTCCTCGTACATGGCGGCCCAGCCCACCATCGGCAGGCCCATGCCTCCCCAGGCCTTGGGGGCTTGCGGGGCCCACAGGCCCGCAGCCTTGGCCTTGTCGCGCAGGGCCGCAAGCGGTTCATGCCTGATATTGTCATGCGCATCCCAATGGCTGCGGTCGGCTTCGATGGGCAGGATATGCTCCGACACGAATGACCGCGTGGCCTTGCGGATCGCTTCAAGATCTGGCAGCAGGGTAAAATCCATCGGGATGGTCTTTCTGTGTTTCGTCGGGAGGATTACAGCGCCAGCGTATGGCCGCCATCAATGGTCAGGGTTGTTCCGGTGATATAGCGGCCGGCATCGGAAGCCAACAGCAGCAGGGCTCCGTCGAAATCGCCCTCGCCGCCGAACCGCCGCAACGGAATATTGGGCAGCATGGCCTGTCCGGCAGGCGATTCGAGATAGGCGCGGTTGATGTCGGTGACCGCATAGCCCGGAGCCAGCGCATTGACCCTGATCCCGCGCCCCGCCCATTCCAGCGCCATCGCGCGGGTGAGCTGGATCACTCCGGCTTTCGAGGTGCAATAGGCCCCCACACCCTTCTGCACCTGGAGGCCGAGGATCGAGGCGATGTTGATGATGCTGCCTTCCCGTTTCGCAGCCATCATGTGCTGGGCCGCCATCTGGGCGGTGAACAGCACGGCATCGAGATTGAGTGCCATCGTTGTGGCCCATTCCTGCCGGCTGATTTCGGCCAGTTTGGCGGCTTGGGCCAGCCCTGCATTGTTGACCAGAATGGTCGGCGTGCCCCATTCGCGCTCGACCGTATCAAACAGCCGGGCAATGGCCTCGGGCTCGGTCAGGTCTGCGGCAACCGCCATGGCGTGGAGGCCTCGGGCCGTCAGCTCATCCACATGCCGGTCGAGCTGGTCCTTGCGTCTGGCTACCAGCACGGTTCTGGCGCCATGACTGGCCAGAGCCCTGGCAAACTGCACCCCGAGGCCGGACGAGGCACCGGTCACGACCGCTACTTTCCCTTGCAAATCGAACAAAGCCGGAGCCGCCATCCTGTCCATCCCGTTTCAGTGCCATGATTGCTCTTATTATGACGGCTGCGCGCCGCTTGCGCTAGTGGATTTCATCATATCGGGATTGCTTGCAAGCACGCTCACTTCGCGCCATGATAGATCCATGAGCACGCATAATCACGACCACGATCATGACCATGATCACCCCCACTCCCATTCCCATGATCACCATCACGGGCATTCCCACCACCACCACCATGATCACGACCATGATCATGATCACGGTTCGGAATTGTCGGAGGCGGCCATTCGGGTGCGCGCACTCGAAACCGTTCTGTTGGCCAAAGGCTATGTCGATCCCGCTGCGCTCGATCTGATTGTCGAGACCTACGAGACCAAAATCGGCCCGCGTTGCGGGGCGCAGGTGGTGGCCAAGGCTTGGGTTGATCCCGCCTATAGGCAACGCCTGCTGGCAGACGGCACAGCGGCCGTCGCGGAACTGTCTTTTTCGGGACGCCAGGGCGAGCATCTGAAAGTGGTCGAAAACACCGGACAGGTCCACAACCTCGTCGTTTGCACGCTCTGCTCGTGCTATCCTTGGCCGGTTCTGGGCCTGCCGCCGGTCTGGTACAAATCCGCGCCCTACCGCTCCAGAGCCGTCATCGATCCGCGTGGCGTGCTGGCCGATTTCGGCGTGACCCTGCCCAGGGACAAGACCATCCGCGTGTGGGATTCAACCGCGGAAATGCGCTATCTTGTTCTGCCGCAGCGTCCCGCCGGCACCGAGGGCTGGAGCGAGGAACGCCTTGCCGAACTGGTCACCCGTGACAGCATGATCGGTACCGGCCTGCCACATCCCGCAGGAGCGGGTGCATGAACGGGCCGCAGGATCTGGGCGGCATGATGGGTTTCGGGCCGGTGTGTCCCGAGGTGGATGAACCGGTCTTCCATGCCGAATGGGAAAAACGCGCTTTGGCCCTCACGCTGGCATGCGCCGCGTTGGGCGAATGGAATCTTGATATGGGGCGGCATGCGCGCGAAAGCCTGCCGCCTGCGGTCTATCTGTCGGTTTCCTATTACGAAATCTGGACGCGGGCGCTGGCCAATATGCTGGCGGAGCGCGGCATGGTGACGCCTGACGAGCTTGAAGAGGCCCGCATGCTGGTGCCCGCTGTTCCCACCAAAAAGCCGAAGGCCGATAGGTCTCAGGTGGCGGCCGCTTTGGCAAAAGGCAGCCCCTATGACCGGGCGGTCGATCAGCCCGCCCGTTTCGCGCTTGGCGAGCGGATCGTGACCAAAGTCATCCATCCATCCACCCATACCCGGCTGCCCCGCTATGCACGCGGCAAGACCGGCGAGATCGTGGCGGTGCACGGGGCTTTCGTGTTTCCCGACAGCCATGCGCATGGCTTGGGCGAGCAGCCGCATTGGTGCTATGGCGTCAAGTTTTCCGGTCGGGAATTATGGGGGGCTGACGCCGATGCCAGCCTCGAAGTGATTGTCGATTGTTGGGAACCCTATTTGCAGGACCGCGCCGCATGACCCTTCCGTCCGACATGCTGAAACTGATCCCGGCCCTGCCTTGCGATGTCGAGGGGCCGGTGTTCCGCGAGCCATGGGAGGCGCAAGCCTTCGCCCTCGCGGTCGACGCCCATGCCAAGGGTCTGTTCACCTGGAGCGAATGGGCTGCAGCCCTGTCGGCCCAGATCAAGGCTGCGCAACTGGCGGGCGATCCCGATACCGGCGAAACCTATTACCAGCACTGGCTGGCCACGCTGGAAGGTTTGACTGTCAGCAAAGGCGCCACCAGCCTTGACCAGCTCAAACAGGTGCAATCGGCCTGGGACAGGGCAGCCAGAGCCACTCCACATGGCCAGCCGATCGTGCTGGAGAACGATCCGCTCGCCTCATAGGCCGACGGTCAGGAAGGCCGCGCCCAGCCATGCGACAAAGGCAGCTGCCAGCATTTCCAGTCCGGTGAGGACGCGCTGGCCCGTGAGGCTGTCTGGGCCGCCGCTCAACCGGCTGGCCGTGTGGCGGGCCAGCACCGACAGGCAGGCCAGCACACTGGTGGTGAGGGCCGTGCCCAGTGCCATCACCAGCGCCGAGGCAACCCCGACACCGAACAATCCCTGCGCCAGGGCAAACACCAGCACCAGAATGGCGCCCGAGCAGGGCCGGATGCCCGCGGCCAGAACGGCCAGAGCCATCTCCCGCAACCCCGCTTCTTGCGGCACAACCGGTGCATGGCTATGGCCGCACCCGCAGGTCTCGTCGTGATGGTGGTGGGCGTGAAGGTGGTGGATATGGTGGTGGATCTGCTGGGGTGCGACGAGCGCGGCCAGCCGTCCGGCTTTGCGCCAGAGCAACCAGACCCCGACCAGAGCGACGGCGGCAAAACTGACCCGCTCGATTTGCCCTGCCATCGCGGACAGGTTTGCGGCGGTCGCATGCAGGATGATCGAGAACAGGCCGACCAGTGCGATGGCGACAAGGGCTTGCAGCAAAGCGGCTGCCATGGCCATGCCGATACCGCGCTTCAGCGCCGTCTGGCTGGCCAGCACATAGGCCGCAATCACCGCCTTGCCATGTCCGGGACCCGCGGCATGGATCACCCCATAGATGAAGCTGACCCCCAGCACGCCCCACACCGCTTGGCTGGATTGAGCGAATTCTTTCAGGCCGGCAATGATGCGGGCCGAGAACAGGCTTTGCAGTGTCGCGATCATCCCCGCAATGCCGCCTGCCGCACCCGCTCCTTCACGCAGTCCCGCACCGAAGGGATTTTTGCCTGCAGGCGGGATCATCGTTGCGAACAGTTGTGCCGCCACGATGCCCAAACCGGTCACCAGCGCCAGAGTCAGGACAAACAGCGCGATCTGCCGCCACAGGACGGTTCGGCGATAGCCATGTTGGCCATGAAGGACCTCTTGAAGAGGGTCATGGGCGTGGTGATGGGCGTGATGGTCTGTCATGGCAACGTCCCCTTACGGGCAGACAACCAGAACGCGATTGGCATATTGCGCACCGAAATCACCCTTGGCTGACAGGCTGTTGAAAAAACTCTCGTTGAGGGTCTGGCTGGTCTGGATATCGGTCTTGGGGCGCGTGATGGAGGCCACGCAGCCACTGGGGGCGGATGTCATGGAGAAGGCCTGATCGCCCTCGTGGAACGTGAAGGCCACGAAATAGGTCGGATCATACAGCTCGATCCCGCTGGTGCGCGCCAATCTGGCTGGTGCCTTCAGCGGCAGCGTAAAATGCAGGGTCAGTGTGCCCTTGTTGTAATCCAGCCAGTAATCGACCGGATTGCCGAAATCGAGCTTTTTGCCGTCGACCTTCAACTTGGTGAAATAGTCGAATTCGCTGAGCGACTCGGTGTTTTCCTTGGCCAGATCGGCGAGTTCCTCGCGGCTGAACTTGCCGTCGCCATTGGCATCGAGGCCCTGCACGGCAAAGGCCGAATAGGCTTCGTCGAATTGCCAGTGGTGCTGGATGCCGGTCACCTGGCCCGTCTCGGAGAACAGCAGATTGGCACTGGCTTGCACCTGCACATGCGGATGCGCAACAGCCTGTGATGCGTTCAGGCACAGGGCAACAGCAGTCCAGCACAGGGCATAGATCCACCATAATTTGCGCATTCAATCTCCCCGGCAGCCAACCGAATCACCAAACCAATCTTCGCAAGCCAGTATCTGCTAGTGGGCAAGTGAGGCAAGAGAATGGCTTTCTTTACAATGGCTTTCTTTCGTGACTTGGGTTTATGTCGAAGGGCTCGAACGGAGTGCTTGACGGAATGCGTGCATTATGTCAGCCTTGCTGACCTAAAATAAAACATCCCGTAAAATAAAACATCCCGTCAGAGGATGGTTCAGCGGGCATTCGTGCGGGGAGATGTTATGGCGGGCGACACACAAGGCACCCAATCGGCATCCGGCGGCACGGGTCTGGCGAACGACGTCCGCGTATCGCTGGATGACAAGTTCGATCTGTCCAAACAGCGCGTTTTCATGACCGGCACACAAGCCGTGATCCGTATGATGCTGATGCAGCATGAGCGCGACAGGCTGGAAGGCCGCAACACGGCCGGTTTTATTTCGGGCTATCGGGGTTCACCGCTTGGCGCTCTGGATCAGCAATTGCACCGGTTCCGCAAGCCGCTCGGTGCCGCCCATATCGTGTTTACACCCGGCATCAACGAGGAGCTGGCCGCTACCGCTTGTTGGGGCACCCAGCAGGCCGAGATGCGCGGCGAGGGCAAATATGACGGCGTGTTTTCGCTCTGGTACGGCAAGGGCCCCGGCGTTGACCGTTCTGGCGATGTGTTCCGCCATGCCAATATGGCAGGCACCTCGCCCTGGGGCGGCGTGCTGGCTCTGATGGGGGATGACCACACGGCCGAAAGCTCGACCACGGCCCATCAGTCGGAGTTCCATTTTGTCGATGTGATGATGCCGATCCTCAACCCTGCCGGCGTGCAGGAGATCCTCGATTACGGACTCTACGGCTTTGCCATGAGCCGCTACTCCGGGGCTTGGGTGGCTTTGAAGGGAGTGAAAGACACGGTTGAATCGACGGCCGTCGTGGATGGCTCGATTGACCGCGTGACCATCCGCCAGCCGCGGGACTTCGTGATGCCGAAAGGCGGCCTCAATATCCGTCCGCGCGACGGTATTCTGGCGATGGAAGAGCGGCTGCAGGATTACAAGCGCGATGCCATGCTGGCCTTTTTGCGGGCCAATCCGATCAACCGCATTGTCATGTCGGGCGGCGCCGCGCCGCGCATCGGCATTATCACCGTCGGCAAAAGCTATCTGGATGTGCGCCAGGCTCTCGATGATTTGGGCATAGACGAGGCGCGGGCCAACAGCATCGGCTTGCGCCTCTATAAAATCGGGTGTGCCTGGCCCCTCGAACCGGTGGGTCTGGCCGAATTTGTGCGCGGTCTCGAACTGGTCATCGTGGTCGAGGAGAAACGGTCGCTGATCGAGGTGCAACTGCGCGAGGAGCTGTATGGCCAGCCGCATCAGCCGGTCTGCATCGGCAAGCGTGACGAGCAGGGCGAATGGCTGTTTCCGGTCAAGGGCGCGCTTGATCCCAATGACATCGGCATTGCCATCGGCGAGCGGCTGTTGCGCTATCAGGAGAGCGAGGATTTGCGCGCAAGGGTGCAGCGGCTCAAACAGTTGCAGGCCTATCTGTCCGAGGTGCAGGATGTGGCGAGCCGCGTGCCGCATTTCTGCGCGGGTTGTCCGCATAATTCATCCACCAAAGTGCCCGAGGGGATGCGCGCTTATGCGGGCATCGGGTGCCATTACATGGTGCAGTGGATGGACCGCGAGACCGAGGGCTTCACCCAGATGGGCGGTGAGGGGGCGAATTGGGTCGGCGAAGCCGCCTTCTCCCATCGCACCCATGTGTTCCAGAATTTGGGGGACGGGACCTATAACCATTCCGGCTTGCTGGCGATCCGCTTTGCCGTCTCGGCCAAAACCCACATGACCTATAAAATCCTGTTCAATGATGCGGTGGCCATGACAGGGGGGCAGCATCACGAGGGCAATCTGACGGTGGACATGATCGCCCGTCAGGTCGCCGCCGAAGGTGTCAGCAAAGTGGTGGTGGTGACCGACGAGCCGTATAAATATGATCCGGCGACCGACTGGCCCCTCGGCCTCACCATCCACCATCGCTCCGAGCTGGATGCGGTTCAGCGGATGATGGCCGATGTGCCCGGTGTGAGCGTGCTGATCTATGACCAGACCTGTGCGGCCGAAAAGCGCAGGCGGCGCAAACGCGGCCAGTTCCCCGATCCCGACAAGCGTGTGGTCATCAACGAGCTGGTCTGCGAGGGGTGCGGCGATTGCGGCGTGGCCTCCAACTGCATCGCCATCCAGCCGCTGGAGACCGAATTCGGCCGCAAGCGGGTAATCGACCAGTCCAGCTGCAACAAGGATTTCTCCTGTCTGGAAGGGTTTTGCCCCTCCTTTGTCACATTGCACGGAGCCAGCATCAGAAAATCCGCACCACTGGTGTCTGGCAGCTCCGCAATCGAGCTGCCAGAACCCGCCTATCCGCCGCTGACGCGCAATTATGCCATCATCGTCACGGGGGTCGGCGGCACGGGCGTGGTCACCATCGGGGCGATCATCGGCATGGCCGCGCATCTCGAAGGCAAAGGCTGCGGCATGATCGACATGGCCGGACTGGCGCAAAAAGGCGGGGCGGTGTTCAGCCATGTCAAACTGGCTCCGCGTCCTGACGATATCCATGCCATCCGCGTGGCGGCTGGCGAGGCCGATCTGGTGCTCGGCTGCGATTTGGTTGTGACGGGCAGCAAAAAAGTCCTCGCGGGCATCCGGCAGGACGGCACATTCGTGCTTGCCAATACGGCCGAGGTGATTCCCGGCGATTTTACCCGCAATGCCGATTTTCTGTTGCCTGCCGAAACCATCAAACGGGCTTTGCGCGAGGCGACCGGCCCGCAAGGGACCGAACTGATCGACGCCACCAGCATTGCCACGCGGTTGCTCGGCAATGCCATTGCCGCCAACATGTTCATGCTCGGCTATGCGTTCCAGCGCGGCAAGGTGCCGCTGTCCTCGGCCTCACTGATCGAGGCGATCCGGCTGAATGGCGAGGCGGTGGCGATGAATGTGGCGGCTTTCGAATGGGGGCGGCGGGCCGTCGTCGATCCGCAAGCCGTTTTGGCTGCGGGCGCAATCCCCGCCATGTCAAAAGCCGGCGAGCCTGCCTCGCATCGGGTGCTTTCGACGACACTGGACGAGCGGATCGAACGGCGCGCCGCCTTTCTGGCATCCTACCAGTCGGCTCGTTATGCCCGCCGGTTTACCGATCTCGTCGCAACCGTGCGGCAGGCCGAACAGAGAATCAAACCGGGTTCGACCGAGTTGACCGAGGCCGTCGTCCGCGGCCTGTTCAAGCTGATGGCGATCAAGGACGAATACGAGGTCGGGCGCCTGTTCTCGGACGGACGGTTCAAGCAACAGGTCGCGCGGGATTTCGAGGGGAAAATCAGCTACGAATTCCATCTGGCCCCGCCTCTGCTGGGGCGCAAGGACCACAACGGCCATCCCGTCAAAACCAGTTACGGGCCGAAGATGATGTGGGGCTTCCGGCTGTTGTCGGCCCTGCGCTGGCTGCGCGGCACGCCGCTCGATCTGTTCGGCTTCACACAGGAACGGCGGATGGAACGGCGTCTGCTCAAAGAGTACTGCACCGGCCTGACTGATCTGTTGGGACAGTTGAGCGCGGACAATCATGGGGTGGCCGTGAAACTGGCCAGCCTGCCTGATCACATCCGCGGTTTTGGTCACGTCCGTTTGCGCCATATCGAGGTTGCCAAGCAGCAGGAGCAGGAATTGCTGAAGGAATTGAAAGGCCGTCCCCGCTTCGTGCTGCCGCAAGCCGCCGAATAGGGTGTGGGGCCCATCTTCGTCTAAGGTGTTGGTTGTGAGACGCTCCCGACTTCCGATAGATTGCGATGGTCAGATCAGCTGCGGTTGCGGGTGATCCGATCAAAGAGCCTGAATGGCCTGCAATCATCAAAAGCCTGATCCGTCGGGCTGAGGGAAGGGGAGACGCTTGGTGGCCTCATCGTCAGCACGCGCAGATACATTTCCGAAATTGCTGATGCGCAATGCGGTTCTCTATGGAGATCTGCCAGCCTTGCGCCATAAATATCTCGGGATCTGGCAGACATGGACTTGGGCCGAAGTGGCCGAGATCGTGCGCGCTTATGCGCAGGGCCTGCATGATCTGGGACTGCGCCATGGCGACACCATTGCCATTATCGGCACCAACCGTCCCAAGCTCTATTGGTCGATGATGGCGGCGCAGTGCCTTGGCGCGATCCCTGTGCCGGTCTATGCCGATTCCGTGGCCGAGGAGATGGTCTATGTGCTCGAACATGCCGGTGTCACCATGGCCGCCGTGCAGGACCAGGAACAGGTCGACAAGATTTTCTCGGTGGCCGACCGGCTGCCCGCACTCAAAGCCGTTCTATATGATTGGGGGCGCGGCCTGCGCGACTACGAGGATGACCGCCTTCATTCCATCGACAGCCTGATCATCGAAGGCCGGACGCATTTCCAGAAAGACCCGCGCAGCGTGACCGCGCTCAATGACCTGATCGATCAGGGCAAGGGCTCGGATGTCTCGGTCATCCTTTACACATCGGGCACCACGGGCCGCTCGAAGGGCGTGATGCTGTCGGCCGAACGCTGCATTGCTGCGGCCGATGACAGCGTGGCCTTCGACCATCTCGACGAGAACGACCAGGTTCTGGCCTATCTGCCTTTGGCCTGGGTCGGTGACCACTACATGAATTATGCGCAGGGTCTGGTGGCGGGTTTCTGCATGGCCTGCCCCGAAAGCACCGATACGGTCGAACAGGATTTGCGCGAGATCGGACCGAGTTTCTATTTCGCGCCGCCCCGCGTGTTCGAGAACCTGCTGACCCGCGTCACCATCCGCATGGAGGATGCGGGATCGTTCAAACGCTGGTTGTTCAACACGTTTATCGGTATCGCCAAGCGCTATGGCGAGGACATTCTCAACGGCAAGTCCGTGCCGCTTGGCGGGCGGCTGCTTTATGCGCTGGGCAATCTTCTGGTCTATGCGCCGTTGAAAAACGTGCTGGGTTTCTCGCGGATCAGGGTCGGTTATACGGCGGGTGAAGCCATCGGGCCGGAGCTGTTTTCCTTCTACCGTTCGCTCGGCATGAATCTCAAACAGCTCTATGGCCAGACCGAGGCGTTTCTGTATGTCACAGTCCAGCCCGACGGCGAGATCAGGGCGGACACCGTCGGCCCGCTGGCCCCGCATGTCGAGATCAAGCTGACCGAAAGCGGTGAGGTGCTGTTCAAGTCACCCGGGATGTTTTTGGGCTATTTCAAGGATGACGAGCGCACCGCCGAAACCCTCACCGATGACGGATTTATCAAGACGGGGGACGCCGGCTTTTTCGAGCCGGAATCGGGTCACCTGAAAATCATCGACCGCGCCAAGGATGTCGGAAAGCTCAAATCCGGCGCGCTGTTCCCGCCCAAATATGTCGAGAACAAACTCAAATTCTTCCCCAACATCAAGGAAGCCGTGCTGTTCGGTGACGGACAGGACTATGCCACCTGTTTTATCAATATCGATCTGACCGCGGTGGGCAATTGGGCCGAGCGCAACAATGTCTCCTATGCCTCCTATCAGGAACTGGCCGGGCATCCCGATGTCTATGCGATGATCGCCGATCACGTCACCGAGACCAACCGGTCGCTGGCACGCGAGCCCTTGATGGCCGGCGCGCAGATCAAACGCTTCCTGATCCTGCACAAGGAACTGGATGCCGATGACGGCGAATTGACGCGCACTCAAAAAGTCCGGCGCGGCTTTATCGCCGAACGCTACGCCCCGTTGATCGGGGCTTTGTACAACGGCACAGAACTGGCCGACATCACCACCGAGGTGACCTTCGAGGATGGACGCAAGGGGTCGATTTCCGCCCGCGTCAGGATCAGCGATTGCCCTGTTTTTACTCCCAACATCGGAAAAGCGGCATGAGCGCGACAGATCACTCAATCCGGAAGGGCGAGGTGCTGCTGGCGGTGGATCAGGTCTCGCTGTCATTCGGCGGGGTCAAGGCCATCACCGATGTGTCTTTCGATATCCGCAAGGGCGAAATCCGCGCCATTATCGGGCCCAATGGTGCGGGCAAAACCTCGATGCTCAATGTCATCAACGGTTTCTACCATCCCCAGCAGGGCAGGATCACGTTCAAGGGGCAGACGCGCTCCAAAATGCGGCCTTCGGTTGCCGCCAGCCAGGGGATTGCGCGCACCTTCCAGAATGTCGCCTTGTTCAAGGGCATGAGCACGCTCGACAACATCATGTCGGGCCGCACCCTGAAGATGAATTCGAACTTTTTCTGGCAATGCCTGCGGCACGGTCCGGCGATGGCCGAAGAAATCCGCCACCGCGAATTTGTCGAGGACATTATCGATTTTCTCGAAATCCAGGCGATCCGCAAAGTGCCGGTCGGCAAGCTGCCTTATGGCCTGCAAAAGCGGGTCGAACTCGGCCGCGCTCTGGCGATGGAACCGGATCTGCTGCTGCTCGACGAGCCGATGGCGGGCATGAATCTGGAAGAAAAAGAAGACATGTCGCGCTTCATCATCGACGTGAATACCCAATACGGCACAACTATTGCGCTGATCGAACATGACATGGGCGTGGTGATGGATCTGTCCGACCGCGTTGTGGTGCTCGAATACGGACGCAAACTCGCCGACGGCACGCCCGATGAGGTGAAGGCCGATCAGAACGTGATCGATGCCTATCTTGGCGTGGCACATTGAGGGAATGGTGATGGACATCCTGTTCAAAGTCCTGATTGATCCGTTTCTGCAAATGGGAGCGATGCCGGACCTGTTCGTGCAGACCATTTGGGACGGCTTCGTCACAGGGGTGCTCTATGCGCTGATCGCGCTGGGCTTCGTGCTGATTTTCAAGGCCTCGGGCGTGTTCAATTTCGCGCAAGGCATCATGGTGGTGTTTGCCGGCCTCACGCTGGTGGGCCTCTATGAAATGGGCTTGCCCGCCCCGCTGGCCGTGCTGGTCACTTTGGGTGTGATGTTCGTGCTCGCGGTCGCGATCGAGCGGGTGGTGTTGCGGCCGCTGGTCAACCAGCCCGATATTATCCTGTTCATGGCCACTTTCGGGATCACCTATTTCCTGATCGGTCTGGGTGAATTGATCTTTGGCGGCAATCCCAAACAGATGATTACCGACCAGCTGTTTTTGCCGCGTGGCGCGATCGAAGTGAAAATGCTTGGCGGCTTTGTCCAGTTTCAGAAAATCGACATCGCGGCTGCCGTGATTGCCGTGGTGATGATTGTCGCGCTGGCTGTCTTTTTCCAGAAAACCCGCATCGGCCGTGCTTTGCGTGCGGTGGCCGACAGCCACAAGGCGGCACTGTCGGTCGGGATCTCGCTCAACCAGATCTGGGTGATCGTGTGGTTTACCGCAGGCATCGTCGCGCTGGTCACAGGTATCATGTGGGGGGCGCGGTCGGATGTGTCGTTCGGTCTGCAGGTCATCGCGCTGAAGGCTTTGCCGGTTCTCATTCTGGGTGGTTTTACCTCGGTGCCGGGCGCGATTGTCGGCGGATTGATCATCGGCATCGGCGAAAAGCTCGGCGAGTTCTATTGGGGCCCGCTGGTGGGTGGCGGGATCGAAAGCTGGCTGGCCTATTGCATCGCCTTGGGATTTTTGTTGTTCCGGCCCCAGGGGCTGTTCGGCGACAAAATCATCGAGCGAATTTGAGAAAGGGTGCGCAATCGTGTTTTACCGCGAGACAGGCCAGTTCAAAACCAATTACGCCGATGACATGGCGGTCTTCCCGATCCTGCAGGACAGGCTCGGCATTGCCCTGATTCTTGCGGTGGCCTTTGTGCTTATTCCGCTCACAGGCAGCAACTTTTTGCTGTCCTCGGTGATGATCCCGTTTCTGGTGTTTTCACTGGCCTCGATCGGCCTCAACATCCTGACCGGCTATACCGGCCTGATCTCGCTCGGCACCGGTGCCTTCATGGGGGTGGGGGCCTATGCCTGCTATAAGTTGACCACGCTGTTTCCCGAGGTGAACATCGTTGTCTGGATTGTGGCTTCGGGTTTCTTCTCGTCGCTTGTCGGGGTGCTGTTCGGTCTGCCGAGCTTGCGGATCAAGGGCTTCTATCTGGCGGTCGCCACACTGGCGGCACAGTTCTTCCTGCAATGGTGTTTCACGCGCATCCCGTGGCTTTACAACTACAACACGTCGGGGGCGATCGAGGTCGGCCAGCGCACCCTGTTCGGCATCGATGTGACCGGGCCGAAAGCCTCGCTCGAAGCCCGCTACATGGTGTTGCTGACGCTGGTCACGGTGCTGACATGGGTGGCCTCCAATCTGATGCATGGCCGCATCGGCCGTTCGTTCATGGCGGTGCGCGACATGGATATCGCCGCCGAACTGATGGGCATCGATCTGTTGAAAACCAAGCTGCTCGCCTTCGCCGTCTCGTCTTTCTATGCGGGTGTGGCGGGTGCGGCGATGATGTTCCTGTGGTATGGCGGCGGCGAGGCCAATGATGCGTTCAACATCAACCAGAGCTTCCTGATCCTGTTCATGGTGATCATCGGCGGGCTCGGCTCGATGATCGGTTCGTTTTTCGGCGCGGCCTTCATTTCGATGCTGCCGACAATGCTGAAATTCGGCTTGCCCGCTTTGGGGATTCCGCTGGCCGGCGCCACGGCGGAACATCTCACCTATATTCTGGTCGGGGCGCTGATCATCTTCTTCCTGATTGTCGAACCGCATGGCCTGGCGCGCTTGTGGCAGATCGGCAAACAGAAACTGCGCATGTGGCCCTTCCCCTATTGAGGGCCGGACAGGTTCCGTTCGCGGAGGTCCGTCCGCGCACGGTTTTATCAAGCATCACGGCCCGAACGCGGAGCATGTTGCGGCGGGCCATCACACCGGAGGAAAGACAGATGTCCAAACGTTTGACGGTTTTGGGATTGGCAGCCAGCATATTGGCGTCATCCCTGATGATGGCGGCACCGGAGGCGGTGGCCCAGGAGTCCGTCTATGTGCCGCTCTTTACCTATCGCACCGGCCCGTTTGCCGGATCGGGGATCCCCATTGCCGACGGGATGCACGACTACCTGCAAATGCTGAACGAGCGTGATGGCGGCATCGGCGGTGTCAAGATCGCGCTGGATGAATGCGAAACCGGCTATGACACCAAAAAGGGTCTTGAATGCTATGATGCGGTCAAGCCGAAAAATCCGGTGATGGTCAATCCTTGGTCGACCGGCATTTCGCTGTCGCTGATCCCCAAGGCCTCTGTGGACAAGATCCCGGTCCTGTCGATGGCCTATGGCCTGTCGGCTTCGGCCCGCGGCGATATTTTCCCGTGGGTGTTCAATCCGCCTGCCACCTATTGGGACGGCCTCGCCATGATCATCCGCTATCTCGGCACCGAATCCGGTGGTCTTGACAAGCTGAAGGGCAAGAAGATCGGCTATCTCTATTTCGATGGCGGCTTCGGCAAGGAGCCGATCCCGCTGTTCGAGCAGATGGCCAAAGACATGGGCTTCGAGTTGAAGCTCTATCCGGTGCCGCCGGGTGAAATGCAGAACCAGTCCTCGCAATGGCTGTCGGTGCGCCGCGACCGTCCGGACTTCATGGTCATGTATGGCTGGGGTGCGATGAACCCGACCGCGGTCAAGGAAGCGGTCAAGATCAACTATCCGATGGATAAATTTGTCTCGATCTGGTGGCCCGGTGAAAACGACGTCAATGGCACCGAAGGCGCCAAGGGCTTCAAGATGCTCAACTGGCACGGCATCGGCACCGATTACCCCGCCCTCAAGGACATCCAGAAGCTGGTTGTCGACAAGGGCCTGAGCAAGTCGCCCAAAGAGAAGGTCGGTGAATTGCTCTACAACCGCGGTGTCTATAACGCGGTTCTGATTGCCGAGGGGATTGCGCAGGCACAGAAGATCACCGGCAAGAAGGTGGTTGACGGGTCGGACGTCCGCCGTGGCCTCGAAAACATCACGCTGGACGAGGCCCGTTTCAAAGCCATCGGCCTGCCGGCTTTTGCGGGCAACCTGCAGCTGACCTGCAAGGACCACAACGGCCACCGTTCGGCCTTCATCCAGCAATGGGATGGTGCCAAATGGGTGAAGATCACCGATTTCATCGAGCCGATGCCTGAAAAGGTCAAGCCGGCACTGGATGAAGCGGCCAGGGAATATGGCGAAAAGAATGCGGGCTGGCCCAAGCGTTCAGAAGCCTGCGACAAATCCTGATCACGGATCAATAAACGACGGACCGCCCTGCGGGGCGGTCCGCTACGGCAGGGGCAAGGCCCGGGTAGGAGATCAGCACAATGAGCGCAGTCGGTGTCACACTGGAAACGGCAGACCTGCCCGCGGAGGCCGCAGCCGCCCAGACGATCCTGTCGGTCAACAATATCGAGGTGATCTATGATCACGTCATTCTTGTGCTCAAGGGCGTCTCGCTGACGGTGCCCAAAGGCGGTATTGTCGCTTTGCTCGGAGCCAATGGCGCGGGCAAGACCACCACGCTGAAAGCCATTTCCAATCTGCTGCGCGCCGAGCGCGGCGATGTCACCAAAGGCTCGATCCATTTTGCCGGTGACCGGATCGACCAGCTTTCACCCAGCGAGTTGGTGCGGCGCGGCTGCATCCAGGTGATGGAGGGGCGCCATTGTTTCGGCCACCTGACCATCGAGGAAAATCTGCTGACCGGTGCCTTCACCCGCCGCGACGGATCGGCGGCGATCAAGCGCGATATGGAGATCATCTACAACTATTTCCCCCGCTTGCGGCAGCGCAAGAATTCGATGGCGGGCTATACATCGGGCGGCGAGCAGCAGATGTGCGCCATCGGCCGTGCCATGATGTCGCGCCCGCGCATGATCCTGCTGGACGAGCCGTCGATGGGACTGGCCCCGCAGGTGACAGAAGAAATTTTCGATATTGTGCGCGACCTCAACCAGAAAGAGGGCGTGTCGTTTCTGCTGGCCGAGCAGAACACCAATATCGCGCTCAAATATGCCACCTATGGTTATATTCTCGAAACCGGTCGCGTGGTGATGGATGGCGAGGCCAAGGCGCTGCGCGAGAACGAGGATGTGAAGGAATTCTATCTCGGTGTCGCAGGGGCCGACCGCAAGAGTTTCAAGGATGTCAAAAGCTACAAGCGCCGCAAACGCTGGCTTTCCTGATCCCGCTCAAGGCTTAATCACTGAAGGACACACCGATGGCTGATCATTTCGACGCGCTGGAAACGCGCTCCTCCGACGCACGCCGGCAGGCGCAGTTGGCCGCATTGCCGAAGGTGATCGAAGCGGCGCTGGCTTTGCCGGCGTGGCGTCAGCATCTGGGGGCGGTGGATCCTGCCAGCATCGCCTCGCTGGAGGCTTTGGCGCAGCTGCCGGTGCTGCGCAAGGCGCAATTGCCGGTGATGCAGAAGGCCGAGGCGCCGTTTGCGGGACTGGTCGCCGGTGATCCGGCCCTCTTCGGCCGTTTTTTTACCTCTCCCGGTCCGATTTTCGAACCCGAACGGCGTGGCGACGATGTCTGGCACGCGGCGCGCGCGATGTTCGCCGCAGGCTTTCGCGCCGGTGACGTGGTGCTGAACACCTTCAGCTACCACCTGACGCCCGGTGGCTTCATTATGGATTCCGGTATTCGTGCCCTTGGTGGTGTGGCCATTCCCGCCGGCCCCGGACAAACCGAGCAGCAGCTCGATGTGATCGAGCATTTGCGCCCCGTCGCCTATACAGGCACGCCGGATTTTCTGAAGATCATTCTCGACAAGGCCAGCGAGTTGGGCCGCGATGTCTCGTCCATCAAAAAAGCACTGGTGTCGGGCGCGGCTTTTCCGCCCTCCTTGCGCGACGAGTTGTTGCGCCGCGGTGTGGCGGCCTATCAGGCTTTCGCGGTTGCCGATTTTGGGGTCATTGCTTATGAAACGCCGGCGCGAGAGGGCCTGGTGGTCAGCGAGGATGTCATTCTCGAGGTGGTGCGGGTCGGCACCGGCAATCCGGTCGCTGCCGGCGAGGTCGGCGAAATTGTCATCACCTCGCTTGATCCCCACCATCCGGTGATCCGTCTGGCTCTGGGCGATTTGACCGCCGTCATGGACACGCCATCACCTTGCGGGCGCACCAACCAGCGCATCAAGGGCTGGATGGGGCGTGCCGACCAGACGGCCAAGATCAAAGGCATGTTTGTGCGGCCCGAACAGGTGGCCGAAATGGCCGGTCGCCATCCCGCGATTGCCCGCTTGCGGGTGGTGGTGCGGCGTGACAACGAGCAGGACCAGATGATCGTGATGGCCGAAGCGGCCGCGCCCGATGACCGGCTTGCCAACACGGTCCGGGAGATCACCAAATTGGGCGCGGTGATCGAATGGCACCCGATCGGCTCGCTGCCCAATGACGGCAAGGTGATTGCCGATGAACGCCCGATCGGATGAAGATTGGGTCCGGGGCCTGAACGAGCCCCGGACTTCTTAGCACCGGACTTCTTAGCCCCAGAATTCTTTGGCCACCGAGACAATCATCTCCAGTTTGGCCCATTGTTCGTCACCGGCCAGCACATTGCCTTCCTCGGTCGAGGCGAAGCCGCATTGCGGCGACAGGCACAGCTGGTCGAGCGGAGCGAATTTGGCCGCTTCCTCGATCCGGCGCAGCAAGGCGTCGCGGCTTTCCAGCACGCCGGTTTTCGAGGTCACCAGACCCAGCACCACCGACTTGCCCTTGGGCAGGAAACGCAGCGGTTCGAAGCCGCCCGCGCGATCGCTGTCCCACTCCATGAAATAGGCATCGACATTGACCTCGTTGAACAGCAATTCTGCGATCGGCTCGTAACCGCCCGATGCGATAAAGGTCGAGCGGAAATTGCCACGGCACAGATGCATCGAAATCACCATGTCGGACGGACGGTCGCGGATCGCCCGGTTGATCATGCCCGCATAGATATGCGGCTGTTTGACCGGATCGTCGCCGCGCTCGGTCAGCATCTGGCGTTGTTCCGGGTCGCACAGATATGCAAAGCTGACATCGTCGAGCTGCAGATAGCGGCAACCGGCATCGGCAAAGTCTTTGACCGCTCCGGCATAGGCCGTGCCCAGATCGTCATAGAAGCCGTCCATCTCCGGATAGACACCCATATTGATCACCTTGCGGCCGCCGCGATAGTGCAGCATCGAGGGCGAGGGGATGGTCATTTTGGCGGTCTTGCTGGTCACGCTTTTGAGATAGCGGAAATGCTCGACCATCGGATGCGGCTTGTAATGGACCTTGCCGGTCACCCGCACGCCGGTGGCTTTGGTCTGCACACCTTTGAACTGGATTCCCTGATCGGATTCGAAGGTTTCAACGCCGCCCAAACCACCGAGAAAATCGAAATGCCAGAAGGCCCGACGGAATTCGCCGTCGGTGACGCTGTCCAGTCCGATGCTCTCCTGCTTTTTGACCAGCGCCAGAATTTCCTGATCTTCCACAGCCTTCAGGCCGGCGGCATCCAATTGGCCATTGGCGAAATCCGTGCGGGCTTTCTTGAGCGGTTCGCTGCGCAGGAGGCTGCCAACCTGATCGGCGCGGAAGGGTGGCTTGGTGCGTTGCATGGCGTATTCCTTTATTGCGGTTGTGACGGTTGGGGTGCGGTCTTGCCGACAGCGCCCAGATGCTGGTCGAGAATGGCCTGATCCTTGAGCAGTTCGGCGCTCGGGGCATGATGCACGATGCTACCGCGATCCAGAATGATCGCGTCATCGGTGAAGCCGAGAATTTTCTGGGCCTTTTGCTCGACAATGATCATCGACAGGCCCTCGTCCTGGGCCAGCCGGCGCAAGGCCCGCAACACCTCGTCGACAATGATCGGCGCCAGCCCCTCGGTCGGCTCGTCCAGTAGCAGCAGGCGCGGGTTGAGCACCAGCGCGCGGCCGATCGCCAGCATCTGCTGCTCGCCACCCGAAAGCTGGTTGCCGAGATTGCGCCGGCGTTCTTTGAGGCGCGGAAACATGTCGTAGACGCGCGCCACGGTCCATGGTCCGGCGCAAGCCACGGCCGTCATGTTTTCCTCGACTGTGAGCGATTTGAAGATATTGCGCTCCTGCGGCACCCAGCCGATGCCGCTATGGGCGCGCTGTTCGGCCGGCATTGTGGTGATGTCCTGCCCGCCGAAACGGATCCGCCCGCCCTGCCATGTGGTCAGGCCGATCAGCGAATTGATCAGCGTGGTTTTGCCGGTGCCGTTGCGACCCAGCAAAGCCAGCGAGCGGCCGTCTTTCAGCGACAGCGACAGGCCGTTGAGCACGCGCGCCTCGCCATAGCCGGCAGCCAGATGCTCGAGCGTGAGGAGGTCGGGTTGTGCAGGCTCACTCATGTCCGGATTCTCCCAGATAGACCGCGCGCACCTGCGGATCGCGGGCGATCTCGTCAACCCCGCCCTCGGTCAGCAAAGCGCCATTGACCAGCACCGAGATGCGGTCGGCAAAGCTGAACACCAGATCCATATCATGTTCGATCAGCACCACGGTGACATCCTTGGGCAGGTCGGCGAGAATATCGATGATCTCGTGGCGTTCCTCTTCCGGCACGCCTGCGGCCGGTTCGTCGAGCAGCAACACGCGCGGCTTGCAGGCAATGGCCAAAGCAATTTCAAGCAGGCGCTGTTTGCCATAGGGCAACAAGCGGGTCTGTTGCATCATGACATCGCGCAAGCCGAAGCGGGCGAGAATGTCTTCGGCCTCGTCGACATAGGCCTTGCTGGACCCCGCCACACGCCACCAGTCGCGGCCCTGATGGTGGCGCTCCGAGACTGCCAGACAGAGCGACTGCAGCGGGCTCATATCGGCAAACAGCTGGTTGATCTGGAAAGTGCGGACCAGCCCGCGCTGCACCCGCGCATGCTGGCTGAGGCGGGTGATGTTGTCGCCTTCCAGCGTGATACTGCCCTGCGAGGGGGTCAACACGCCGGTCAGCAGATTGATCAGCGTGGTCTTGCCCGCCCCGTTCGGCCCGATCAGCGCGTGGCGCGCACCGGTATTGATGGTGAGCGAGACGTGGTCGGTGGCCCGCAAGCCGCCGAAATTCTTGACGAGGTCATGGGTTGCCAGTGCGATGCTCATGCCGCACTCCCTTTGCCGCTGATACGGGCGACCATGGATTTTACGCCTGCGCCGATCCGGTCATGGCCGACCAGAACCAGGCAGACCAGCACCAGCCCGATCCAGAACTCCCAATATTGAGGTGTTATACCCGCCAGCCAATCCTGCATCAGGGTAAACATGATCGCGCCGATGATGCCGCCATAGAGCCAGCCGACACCGCCGATCACCAGCACCAGCATCACATCGGCCGAGCGGTGGAAATCCAGCACATCCAGTGACACAAGCTGGGTCGTCTGTGCCGACAGCGCGCCGGCAATGCCTGCAAAGGCCGCTGACAGCGTATAGATGGCGACCAGCCGGCTCGAGGCTGAAATGCCGATCGCGCCGGCGCGCAGGGCATTGCCCTTGACCGCGCGCAAAGACAGGCCAAAGGTCGAGTGCACAATTTTCCGGGCCAACAGAAACAGCACGAACAGCACCGACAGCGCATAAAGATAGGCCGTCTTGCCGAACAGATCGAAGCTGAACAGGCCGAGCACCGGCCCCACCATCATGCCCTGCAAGCCATCGGCCCCGCCGGTGATCGAGGCCATGCGGTTGGCCAGTTCGAACAGCATCAGCGCGATGCCCAGCGTCACCATCAGCCGCGTCAGATCGCTTCCGCGCAACAGGAGAAAACTGGTCAGCCACCCGACGCAGGCGGCCACAGCGGCCGCCACCGCCAGCCCGAGCAGGGGATCGCCCAAACCATGCTTGGCCATCAGGCCTGCCGCATAGGCTCCCACCCCGAAAAAGGCGGCATGGCCAAGCGAGACAATGCCGCCATAGCCGAGGATCAGATCCAGCGACAAAGCGAACAGACCCATAATCGCAATCTGGCTGAACAGCAGGGCTTTGGACGGGAAGGCAAACAGCACGCCAAGGCTCAACAGCCAGAACAGGCTTTCGCTCCAGCGCCAGCGCGCCTGATCAAGCATCATCTGGTGGGCGGTCGGGGTCATGCTCATTTCCCCCTGCTGCGGCTGAACAGTCCTTGCGGACGGATGATCAGCACCACCACCATCAGGGCATAGATGATAAAGGCGCCGATTTGCGGCACATAATATTTGCCGCCGACATCGGCGATGCCGAGGATCAGCGATGCGAAAAAGGCACCGGTGATGCCGCTGGTGCCGCCCACCGTCACGACGATCAGAAAATAGATCATGAATTTGATCGGAAAGGTCGGATCCATCCCGAGAATGTCGGTGCCCAGCGCGCCACCCAATCCCGCCAGACCGGAGCCGACGGCAAAGGTGATGGCGAACACCGTGTTGACATTGATGCCCATGCCGCGCGCCACGCGCGGATCATCCACGGCGGCACGCAACTGGCTGCCGAACCGCGTCTTGACCAGCAGCATCTGGATGGTCACGGCCAGACAGCCGCACAAGGCGATGATGAAGACACGGTAGAGACCGATGCTGCCGCCCAGAATGTCGACGCGGCCTTTCAGGAGGTCGGGCAATTTGACAGTTTGCTGCTGCGAGCCGATCACATAATCAACAGCGGCCACCGCCATGAACACAATGCCGATGGTGAACAGGACCTGGTCAAGATGGCTGCGGGCATAAAGCCTGCGATACAGCGTACGTTCCAGCACCATGCCGAGGGCGGCAGAAAACAGAAATGCCAAAGGCAGACAGAGCAGAAACGGCACGCCCCAGCGGTTGATGAGAAAAGCGGTGATATAGCCGCCTGCCATCGAAAACACGCCATGCGACAGGTTGATGAAATTCATCAGGCCCATGGTGACGCTCAGTCCGCAAGCCAGCACGAACAGCAGCATCCCGTAAGCTATGCCATCAAAGAGGATCGTCAGCATGGAAGGGGTCTTTTCCTGTCGCCGGCTTCGGGATCACAATAACCAAGAACAATAGTCTATCGCATAAAGTGGGGGCGAAACGGTTTTCGTCAACCGTTCGCGCCCCCTTGTGATGCAGTGATGCTTCGTTGATGTGAAGCGGGTCTTATTTCTTGGCAGCCTTGAAAGGGTCCTTGACCGCCTCGATGGTGGCAAATTCCTGATTGTAGAGCTCGTTGCCGACTTTTTCGACCTTGCGCACATAGATGTTCTGCACAATGTCGCGGGTGTCGGGATCAATCGAGACAGGACCGCGGACCGAGGTCCAGCTCATGCCTTTCATCGCGGCCATCAGGGCTTCGCCATCCGTATTGCCTTTGGTCTTTTCCAGGGCCTTGTAGACCAGTTGCATGCCGTCATAGGCGCCGACAGCCATGAAGTTCGGGCGCATATTGTTGTTGGCTTTGCGGAAGGCTTCGACAAATGCCTTGTTTTCGGGCGAGTTATGCGATGCCGAATAGTGATGGGTGTTCACCACGCCAAGCGCCGGATCGCCGATTTCCTGCAACAGATCGTCATCGGTGACATCGCCTGTGGCAATCAGCTTGATGCCTGCTTTGTCAAAGCCGCGCTCGACAAACTGTTTCATGAAGGCCGCACCGAAGCCCGATGGCACAAACACGAACACCGCATCAGGCGAGGCATCCTTCACGCGCTGCAGGAAGGGAGCAAAATCGGGGTTGCGCAAGGGCACGCGCAGATTTTCGACCACCGTGCCGCCGCCTTTGGTCATGGTATCGCTGAACCATTTTTCAGCATCCAGACCCGGGCCGTAATCGGTGACCAGTGTCACGACTTTCTTGATGTTGTTTTTCAGGCTCCATTCCGCCATCGGCACAGAGGCTTGCGGCAGGGTGAAGCTGGTGCGGACGATGAAGGGTGACTGTTCGGTGATCATCGCGGTTGCAGCGGCGGTGACGATCTGCGGCACCTTGGCCTGGGTCGCCAGCGGGGCCACCGAGAGCGCGAGAGGCGTCAAGCCGAAGCCGAGCAGCACGCTGACCTTGTCATTGACAACCAGTTCCTGGGCAAGACGCTTGGTAACGTCGGGTGCGCCGGTATCGTCCTTGATGATCAACTCGATTTTCTTGCCGGCCACGGTTGCGCCATTCTGCTGGATGAACAGTTTGGCGGCTGCTTCCTGCTGGCGTCCGGTTGAACTGGACGGGCCGGTCATCGGCAGGATCACGCCGATCTTAACGGTGTCTTGCGCTGCGGCCGGCTGCGGGAACTGTGGAGCCAGCAGGCTCAGACCGGCCAGCACGGGGGCGGTCAGCCAGACGCGTTTGGAAAATGGATGGTTGCTCATCGGTGTCCCTCTCTTGTGATCGGTTCTTCATGGGATTTGTTCACCATGCGAACGTTTTTTCATATTGCGAACATTTTACCGTCTTGATGGCACAAGCGTCAAGGCGAGTGCCTCAGTGCTTGCACGCAACAGGACGTGTTGTGCCTGCCTTTTGACGATTCAGCTTCAGTCGATGCCGTTCGGCACTGCATAGGGTGACAAGGCGCGTTTGAGGAAACGGCCCGAGCCTGGCTTGCCGACCACCTTGCCGTCATCAAACACCACATCGCCGCGCAGGATGGTTTTGACCGGCCAGCCTTTGACCTCATAACCCTCCCAGGGCGTGTAGTCCGAGCCGTGATGCAACAGGCTTTGCGAGATGGTCACCGTGCGATTGGCATCCCACAGCACCAGGTCGGCATCCGCGCCGACCGCAATCGAGCCCTTTTGCGGATAGAGGCCGTAAATCTTGGCATGGTTGGTCGAGGTCAAGGCCACAAACTGTTCCAGCGTGATGCGGCCTTTCGAGACCCCTTCCGAGAAGAGAATCGGCAGCCGCGTCTCAACCCCCGGAATGCCGTTGGGCACATAGCGGAACGATTGCTTGCCCTTGGGGTTCAGCTTTCCCTCGGCACTGTCATAGACAAACGGGCAATGGTCGGAGGAGAAGGTCTGGAACACGCCGGTGCGCAAGCCTTCCCAGATGGCCTCCCAGCCGTCGCGGTCGCGCGGCGGAGGGGAACAGACATATTTGCCGCCTGTCTCGTCGAAATTGGTGCCCTTCATATCCTCCTCGGTCAGCGAGATATATTGCGGGCAGGTCTCGCCATAGACTTTGAGGCCACGCTGTTGGGCCCAGCGGATTTGCTCCATCGCCTGGCGGCCCGACACATGCACGATCATGATCGGCACATCGACCAGTTCGGCATGGCTGATGGCGCGGTGGGCGGCTTCGCGCTCGACCAGTTCGGGGCGCGATTTGCCATGATAATAGGGGGCGGTGCGGCCTGCCGCTTCGAGCCGTTCGGTCATGAACTTGATGGAATCATAGCCTTCGCAATGGACCATTACCAAGGCCTTCTCGCGCCGAGCCACATCGAACACATCGAGCAGCTGGCGGTCGTTGAGCACCATATCGTCATAGGTCATGAACACCTTGAACGAGGTGTAGCCATCGGCCACCAGCGCAGGCAATTCCTGACCCAGAATCGAGGGGGTGGGATCGGTGATGATCAGGTGGATGCCGTAATCGGCAATGCAGTTGCCCTCGGCGAGTTTCTGGTATTGCGTGACGCTGTCGCGCAGCGAAGCTCCGCGCGGTTGGGTGGCAAAGGGAATGATGGTGGTATTGCCGCCCGCCACCGCCGCCATCGAACCGGAGACAAAATCATCGGCCATTCTGATGCCGGGACTGTTCTGGCACAGATGCACATGGCTATCGATGCCGCCGGGCATGACCAGCAGTCCGGTCGCGTCGATTTCGGTTTTGGCTCCGCTGATGTGGTCGGCGAGAGCGGCGATGCGGCCGTCCCTGATGCCGATATCGCATTGCATCACGTCGGAGGCTGTCACCACCGTGCCACCCCTGACCACGACATCGAAATCATCCATCAAAGCCTCTCCCCTGTAGAATAGACTGTCAAATCATCGGATAAATACCGATCATTGCAAGATATTTCGGCTGTTTTCAGCCGGAATTAAGGTTTGTTTTCGCTTCTTTTTTGAGCTGGTCTTGTTCGATCATCTCCCAGGCCTGCTCGGCGGTCTCGGCATAGTGGATCATATCGAGATCGGTTTGGCTGATCATGCCATTGCTGACCAAGGCATCGAAATTGACGACGCTGGACCAATAGGCTCTGTCGAACAGCACAAAACGGCTTTTGGTGGATTTTCCGGTCTGGCTCAGGGTGAGCAATTCGAACAATTCATCAAAGGTCCCGAACCCGCCGGGAAAGGCAACAATGGCACAGGCCCGCATGGCAAAATGCATTTTGCGCATGGCGAAATAATGGAAATTCATTGTCAGTTCCGGCGTCATATAGGGATTGGGACATTGCTCGTGCGGCAAGGTGATGTTGAGCCCGATCGAAGGGGCCCCGACCTCGAATGCTCCGCGATTGGCCGCTTCCATGATGCCCGGTCCGCCACCCGTGCAGATCACATTGTGGCGCTCTCCGGTCACCGGATCCGGACTCGTGCCATGGGCCGAGCACATGCGGGCAAAGCGGCGGGCTTCGTGATACCAGAAGGGCTGGCGGCCCGGCCCGTCCTCGCGCACACGCGCGCTGCCGAACACCACCACGGTGGACATGATTTTCCATGCCCGCATGATCTCCTCGGTTTTCTCGTATTCGAGCATGAACCGCATGCCGCGCTGGGAATCACTGAGCAGGAAATCCTGGTCCAGTATCGGCAGGCGATAGCTGGGGGAGGCCATCTGCTTGTCCGATGACAGCGGAGAATGGGCGGAGGCAGGCAGTTCGACCGACGGCTCGCGTGCCGTGATCTGCCGTTGCTGTTTGTGCTGCTTGTGATTGGCCATCTCGTCTGTCCTTGTGTCTGCCGTTCAATAGGGCAGGCCGACATAGTTTTCCGCCAGAGAGGTCATCGCGGCGCGGGAGGAGAACAGATAGGCGAGTTCTGCCCCCTGCATCTTGGTTTCGAAAGCCGGCTGGTCGGGGAACCGGTGCAGCATGGTGGTCATCCACCACGAGAAGCGCTCGGCTTTCCATACCCGCGTCAGGGCTTTTTCGGCGTAGCCATCAAGCCCTTGGGTGCGACCATGGTGATAGAAGTCGTGCAAGCCCTGCCAGAGATAATAGACGTCTGAGGCCGCAAGATTGAGCCCCTTGGCTCCTGTCGGCGGGACGATATGGGCGGCGTCTCCGGCCAGAAACAACTGGCCGTAGCGCATCGGCTCGGCCACAAAACTGCGCAGGGGCGCAATGCTTTTCTCGATCGACGGACCACGGACCAGGCGGTCTTGATGGGAGGCCGGCAGCCGGGCCTGCAACGCATCCCAGAACCGTTCGTCGGACCAATCCTCGATCTTCTCGTCCAGCCCGCATTGAAGATAGTAACGCGAGCGGCTGTGCGAGCGCATCGAACACAGTGCAAACCCGCGGTCATCATTGATATAGATCAACTCGTCATCGACCGGCGGCGTATCGGATAATATGCCAAGCCATCCGAACGGATAGACGCGTTCGTAGGTTTTGAGGATCGAGGCCGGAATCGAGCGGCGGCTGACGCCGTGAAAGCCGTCACAACCGGCAATGACATCACAGGTGAGGACGTGCTCGACGCCGTCCTTGCGATAGCTGACCGTGGGATGTGCGGTGTCGAGACCGGACAGGCTGACATCCTCGGCCTCATAAATGGTTGGGGCACCACTGGCGGCGCGCGCAGCCATCAGGTCGCGCGTGACTTCTGTCTGGCCGTAGACCAGTACGCTGGATCCCGTGAGATCCTGGAAGTCGATGCGGTGCATATGCCCGTCGACCATCAGGGCCGTGCCGTGGTGGACGATGCCTTCCTTGTCCATCCGCTCGGCGCATCCGGCCTGGCGTATCAGTGACACGGTGCCCTGTTCGAGCACGCCGGCGCGGATGCGGCCCAAAACATAATCGGGGCTGCGTTGTTCGAGAATCAGGGTTTCTATCCCCGATGTCTGGAGCAATTGCCCCAACAGCAAACCGGCCGGACCGGCCCCGATAATCACAACTGATACGGCCTTCATCGATTTTATCCCGTTGGCTTGGACCTATTGGCGTCCCTCGGGGCGCCAATGGGTAGAACATTCGCATTATTGTTAGCTTACACCCTGGAGAGGTCAAAAGAATATCGGTAGCAGATCACCGAAATGCTCCATTTTTGATCAGGTAGGTCCGTTCTGATAATAAGCAATAGACAAACGAGGCCTTTCCGGCCTTAAATGAGACGTTAAGGAATTCAGCACCCGGGCACTCGGGGCGATGTGTGGAGGAAATGATGACGAATTTTACACGGCGCAGTTTTACATCTGCTTTGGCTTTGGGTGTTGCAGCTCCTGCTTTCTTGCGGAATGCCTCGGCACAATCCCCGACCATCAAAATCGGTCAGGTTGTTCCCATTACGGGACCGGCCGCAGAGGCAGGCAAATATGCCATGGCCGGCGCAAAGATCGCGCTTGACGAGATCAATAAAAAAGGTGGCATCCTCGGCAAACAGGTCGAAATCATCACCGAAGATGACCAGACGACCAATCCCGGCGCGGTGCTGGCGTTTTCGAAGTTGGCCACCAATCCTGAAATCGTCGCCTTCGTGACCTCTATCCGGTCGACACAGGTGCATGCGATGGCACCTGATATTGCCAAGATCGCCAAGCCGACCATGTTTGGTGGAACCGATCCGACACTGACCAAACTCGGCAATCCCTGGCTGTTCCGCTGCCGTCCGAATGATACTTTCTCCGGCAAAGTCATCGCCGAATTCGGCGTGAAGGAACTGGGTCTGAAGAAGTGGGGCATTGTCCACTCCACCGACGCGTTCGGCACCAACGGCATGAAGGCCCTTGAGGCGTCCCTGCTGGCTTTGGGTGTGACCCCAGTGGCCATTCAGGGCTATGCTAACCAGTCTCAGGACTTCACGCCCGTCGTCCTCGCTTTGAAGCAGGCCGGCATCGATATCATCTCGTCCTATTTCACCTTCGAGAATGATCTGGGCATCTTTGCCCGCCAGTTGCGCCAGCTTGGCGTGAATGCGCCTTGGGTCGGCTCGCCTTCGATCGTCAACACCACAGCGATCAAGCTGGCGGGACCTGCGCTCAACAACACCTATGGCGTGGCTGACTACGCCGAAGAATCCTCGCCAGAAGCCAAGGCGTTTGCCGACAGCTACCGCGCGATGATGAAGGTGGCGCCCGACAACCAGTCCTCCTGGACCTATGATGGCATGCATTTGCTGGCTCTGGCGTTCAACAAGGCCGGCAAGACCGATCCCGATGCCGTGCGCGCCGCGATGCTGTCGATCAAGGGGTACAAGGGTGCCGAAGGCGAATATAATTTCGATGCCAATGGCGACGGTCTGCACGGCTACAATGTCGTGAAGAATGTCGGCGGCAAGATCGAATTTGCCAAGCATATCGAATTCCCGGCCTGACCCGGTTTCGTGAGCAAAGGGCCGCCCCGCTTGTCGTCCAGGCAAGTGGGGCGTTTTCCTCCGGTTTCAGCTTTTGTCTGTTTCCAGCCTGTTTTTCTGACCTTCCGGTGATCTTATGGACATTGTTTTTCAGCTCCTCTTTCAGGGGATTGGCATTGGCTCTGTCTATGCGCTAGTGGCGCTGGGCTTTGTGCTGATTTTTCGGGCCACCAATGTCGTCAATTTCGCACAAGGCGAATTCTCGATGGTGGCGGCGTTCTTGATGGTGATCTTTTCCGTCGATCTGGAATGGCCATACTGGATCTCGTTTCTCCTGTCGCTCGGCGGCATGGCGATCTACGGGGCCCTGTTCAATCTGGGTGTCTATTTCCCTCTGCGCCATCGCACCTATCTGCCGGTGATCATTTCCACAATCGGGGCCTCGATTCTGGTGTCCAATTCGACGCTGGCTCTTTACGGACCGCAGCCCCAGGTGCTTCAGCCCCTGCTTGATTTTCCCGGCTTCAACATCGGTACTGTCTATCTGGATGCCCAGTATCTGCTGATTATCGGTGTGACGGTCGTGCTGGTAGCGTTCCAATACTGGTTTTTTGAACACACTTTGCTGGGTAAGAAGCTGCAAGCCACATCGCAGGACAAGGAAATGGCCTCTCTGCTGGGCATTCCTGTGGCCACCATGATCATGCTGACCTTTGTCTACAGCGCGATGATCGGCGGTCTGGCGGGGATCATGGTTGCTCCCATCCTGTTCGTGTCGATCCATATGGGCGGGACCATCGCCCTGAAAGCCTTCGCAGCCACCATTATCGGTGGCTTCGGCGATGTGGCGGGGGCGATTATCGGTGGTTTGGCTCTGGGGGTGATCGAAACGTTCGGGGCGGCCTATGTGTCGGTTCCCTATAAGGACGGTTTTGCCTTCCTCGTATTGGTGGCCTTCCTTGTGTTCCGGCCCCAGGGCATTTTTGGCGAACGTGTGGCGGAAAAAGCATGAGCAGCATGATTGATATTTATCGCGCTTCCGCTCAAAGGAAGCAGCGTGGACTTCTCGCTTATATCGCGTTGATTGCGGTGCTGGTCTATGTGGCCGCGACCACCACATTCGACGGATATGTGACCAATATCCTGATGCAGGCTGTCACCTATTCGGTGGCGGTGATGGGCCTGACGGTTGTGCTGGGCCTGTGCGGACAGATCAACCTCGCGCAAGCCGCCTTTTTCGGACTCGGTGCCTATGCGGTCGGGCTTGGGACTGTTGATTACGGCCTGTCCTACTGGATCTGTATGGGTCTTGGTCTGGCCGTGGTGTTGGCCTTCGGGGCATTTCTGGGCACCTCGACCATCCGTCTCGGCGGGCATTATCTGGCGATGGTGACGATCTCCTTCCAGCAGATCCTGACACTGGTCATGATCAACTGGATTCCGGTGACCCATGGTCCGGACGGTGTGTCGCGTATTCTGAAACCGAGCCTGTTCAACACGCCGCAAAGCTATCTGGCATTCTGTGTGGTGGTGCTGGCTGTGGTGGGCTATCTGGTCTGGCAATTGCCCTCGACCAAGCTGGGCCGCGCCATGCGTGCCGTGCGTGACAACGAGCTGGCCGCCGGTGTGACCGGCATCGATATCCAGCGCACCAAAGTCACGGCTTTCGCCATTTGCGCTTTGCTTGGTGGACTGGGCGGCGGCCTGTTTGCCGGCGGCTTCTCCTATGTCAGTCCAGACCAGTTTTCCTTCGCGGAATCCATTGTCTTCCTGACCATGGTGCTGCTGGGCGGGGTTGCCTCGCCGATCGGCGCGGTGATCGGGACCGGCCTTCTGATCCTCATTCCGGAATGGTTGCGATTTCTGAAATCCATCCCGGGTCTCTACCTGGCCATTTACGGGCTGGCGGTGATCCTGATCGTGCTGTTCATGCCCGACGGGATCTGGGGCTTTGTGGTGCAGCGGTTCAAGAATCTGCGCGGGGCCTTGCGGCTGTCGGCGGAATTGCCCGAACTGACTTTGGTGCAGACCCAGGCCCATGCCGATGATGTGCTGGTGGTCAACAATCTGGCCAAGCATTTCGGCGGCTTGAAGGCGGTGGATGATATTTCGTTCGTTGTCAAACGCGGCAGTGTGCATGCGCTGATCGGGCCGAACGGCTCCGGCAAGACCACCACACTCAACGTGCTTTCGGGGCTCTATACCCCGACGGCGGGTGCGGTGCAGCTTGACGGCCAGGACATCACCCATTTCGCCCCGCATGAGCGCACGGCATCTGGATTGGGTCGCACCTTCCAGAACATCCGTCTGTTCCGGTCGATGACGGCACTTGAAAATGTCATCATCGGTGTGGAGCGTCCGGGCAATCCGGTTGACCATGCACCGATCGCACTGGAAGCCCGCGCCCGTTCGGCCCTCAATTTCGTCGGTCTCGGCGATCGTGCCGATGAATTGGTGACCTCCTTCTCCTATGGCCACCAGCGCCTGATCGAAATTGCCCGCGCCTTGGCCGGCAATCCGACCTTGCTGTTGCTGGACGAGCCGGCCGCCGGTCTCAATTCCACCGAAAAGATGGAGTTGCGCGATCTCCTGAAACGGATTGCCGCCAAGGGTCTGACCATCCTGATCATCGACCATGACATGACGCTGGTCAGCGAAGTCGCCGAGCATATTACCGTGCTCAATTTTGGTCGCCGCATCGCGGATGGCGATCCCGTTTCGGTGCTCAACCATCCCGATGTTGTGACCGCCTATTTGGGGAGCGATGCCAATGCCGCTCATTGAGCTTAAAAATGTCTCTGTTCGCTATGGCGAAATCGAAGCCTTGCGCGGGGTCTCTCTGTCTGTGGAAGCAGGCGAGGTGGTGACGCTGCTGGGCGGTAACGGAGCCGGAAAATCCACGACCTTGCGGGCCATCTCGGGCCTGACCAAGCCGGCGTCCGGCGAGATCCTGTTCGAGGGCAAATCGCTGGCCGGATTGGGTCCGGAAGAGATTGTCCGCATGGGGATTGCCCATGTGCCGGAAGGGCGGCGGGTGTTTCCCGGCCTGACAGCGCATGAGAACATCATGCTCGGTGCCTCCAACCGCAGTGGCGTGTCCAAAACCCAGATCGATCAGGAAGCGGACGCGATGTTCGATCTGTTCTCCGACATCCGTCCGTTCCAGCACGTGCTGGGTTGGACCCTGTCGGGCGGACAGCAGCAGATGGTGGCCGTTGCGCGCGGCCTGATGGCCAAGCCGAAACTCCTGCTGCTGGACGAGCCGTCGCTTGGTCTTGCACCGGTAATCGTCTCCAAAGTGTTCGAGATCATCAAGGAGATCCGGCGGCGCGGCACGACCGTGTTGCTGGTCGAGCAGAATGCCCGCATGGGCCTGTCGGTTGCCGATCGCGGCTATGTGCTCGAAACAGGGCGGCTGGTTGTGACAGGCAAGCCGGACGAGTTGTGGAACAACGAGGATGTGCGCGCCGCCTATCTGGGCGGTCATGCCCGTGCGGCGGCCAAAGCCTGATTGTCTGCCCGGTCTTGCGGAAGAGGAAATGAACGGATGGATCGTGACCGGTTGCACAACCGCACTGCGGTTGTAACGGGTGGCTCGCGCGGCATCGGGCGGGCCGTGGCCGAACGCTTCGTGGCCGAAGGCGCCGTGGTGGCGATCAACCATCCCGGTGACGAGCAGGCGGCCGAGGCGACACTCGCCGCCTTGCATGCCATCGATGCCGCGGCAGGCCGCAACCGGCGCGACCATCTCGCCATCAAGGCCGATGTGGCCGATGAGCACGCAGTGGCTGCGATGGTCAGACAGGCCGTCGGCCAATGGGGCCGGCTCGATTGCATGGTCTGCAATGCCGGTATCCAGAGTGTCACGCAGGGGCATGATTTCGATGCCGCGACTTTCCAGCGGATACTCGATGTCAACCTGAATGGCGCGGCCTATTGCGCGCGCGAGGCGATTGCCCATTTCCTGACCCGCGAGGGCGGTGGTTCGGTGATTGCCACGTCCAGCGTCCACCAGCTGATTCCGAAGCCGACCTATCTGGCCTATGCGGCCAGCAAGGGGGCTCTGGGGCAGATGGTGCGCACATTGGCCCTTGAATATGCCGATCGCGGCATCCGGGTGAATGCGGTGGCTCCCGGTGCGGTCACCACCGACATCAATGCGGCCTGGATCGACGATCCAAAAGCCCGCGCCGATGTGGAGCGCCATATCCCGATGGGCTTTGCCGCCGATGCAGCCCAGATTGCGCCGCTTTACGCCTTTCTGGCCTCGCAAGAGGCGGTTTATGTGACCGGGCAGACGCTTTATGCCTGCGGCGGCTTGACCCTGTATGGCGAGTTCAAGCAGAACTGGTCTTCCTGACGCTCACGGATCATCCGCCCCATGACCCAACGTTTTTCTGGCTGGCTCAAGCGGATCAGCTCCGCTATCAGCGGATTTGTCGGCCATCGTGATCCACGCATGGCCTATGGCAATCTGGTTGCGGTTCTGGTTGGCTCCAATCAGCCCCTGTTTCCGCTGACGCTTTATTTTGTGTTGGGAGACGCCGCCCGCCCGAGCCTGTGGGGGATGGTCTCGACATTGGTCTTTTGTGCGGTGCCACTGGTTGCCCGCTCCAATGGTTTGGCGGCAAAGCTCTTCTTAAGCCTCTATGCCAGCCTGCATACGGCGGGCTATGTGATGCTGATGGGGCAGGGGGCGGGTTTCGAGCTGTTTTTCCTGCCTTGTATTCTGCTGACGGCCTTGCTCTTTCCTGCCCGCCAGCGGCTGTTGGCCTGGGCCTTGTGTGCGGTGCCTTTCTTGTTGTTTTTTGCGGTACAAAGGCTGGCCGGACAGGCCGGCCAGTTCGGGGGCGAAGCCGTGGCCTCGCTCTGGCAGGTCAATGCCATCAGCGTAGCCTGCCTGACTGCGATGATGGGCATGCTTGCGCCTGCGTCCGGAGATCGGTATCCATAGGCAGATATTCATACAACGGGGCTCGGACATGGCACTTGATGCGGCAATGACGGCAATTCTGGAACGGGCGAAAAACAATCCGGTTCCGTCCTATCAAACCATGCCGATCAACGAGGCGCGGACGACGTTTATCCGTCTGGCCGGATATTGGAACCAGTCACCCGAGCCGATGGCGCAGGTCGAGGATCTGCTGATCCAGACGCCCGAATGTGCCATTCCCGCCCGTCTTTACACGCCTGAAGGCGCACAAGCCGATGGTCCGGTGCTGATCTATATCCATGGCGGCGGTTGGACATTCGGTTCGGTCGAGACCCATGATAACGCGGTGCGCCGTCTGGCGGTCGAATCCCGCATCCATATTCTCAGCATCGATTACCGTCTGGCGCCCGAACATGCCTTTCCCGCGGGCCATACCGATGTGCTCGAAACCATCCGCTTTGTCGAAAACGGCGGCCTGGGCCGGACGGTTCCCGCCAGCCACATTGCCCTGTCGGGTGATTCAGCCGGTGCCAATCTGGCTTTGGGGGCGATGATGGCCCGTCCGCTCAAGGGCTTGCCGCAGATCGGCACCGCCGCTTTGCTCTATGGCTGCTATGCGCCCGACCATGAAACCGCCAGCCATCGCCGCTTCGGGGACGGCAGCTACTTGCTGAGCACCGAGCGGATGCGCTGGTTCTGGTCGAATTTTCTGGGGCAGGAAAGCCATGACAATCCCGGTCTTGCCGCCCCGCTCTACGCGTCGGACGAGGATCTGTCCGGCCTGCCGCCGGTCTATATGAATGCTGCAGGCCTCGATCCCTTGCTGGATGACAGCCTGTTGCTGGCCACCCGTCTGGCCCATGTCGGTATTCCGTTCCGCTTCGATGTCATTCCCAATGTGGTGCATGGCTTCATGCAGATGAGTGCCGAACTGGTGCAGGCGCGCGAGGCCCAGCAAAAAGCCGGTGAATGGCTCCGCCAGCATTTCGGGCTTTAATCTGGCCTTGATCCATAAAAAACAGCGCCGAAACGGCGCTGTTTTCGTGTTGGCGGCCTGAAATTCTCAACCAGCAAAGCTGTAGGAGGTTTTCACCGTCGTGAAGAATTCCTTCGCATAGGCACCTTGCTCGCGCGGGCCGTAGCTCGAGCCTTTGCGGCCTCCGAACGGCACATGGTAATCGACGCCGGCGGTCGGCAGATTGACCATCACCATGCCGGCTTCGGCATTGCGCTTGAAATGGGTGGCATATTTGAGGCTTGATGTGCAGATGCCTGCCGACAGACCGAATTCGGTGTCATTGGACAAAGCCAGGGCTTCCTCGTAAGTGGCGACGCGCTGCACGGTGGCGATGGGTCCGAAAATTTCTTCGCGGGCGACGCGCATCGTCTGGCCGACATTGGTAAACAGGGCCGGTTGCAGATAGAAGCCGGGATTGTCGCGCTTCAACACCTCGCCGCCCCAATGCAGGGTCGCCCCTTCATCGCGGCCGATCTGCAGATATTTCAGATCCTGATCAAGCTGGCTCTGGTCGACCACGGGGCCGATATGGGTGCCGGCCTTCAGGGCATCATCAATGACCAGACCCTTGAGGCGTTCGGTCACGGCATCGACGAAGGCATCATGGATACCGGCGGTGACGATGAAACGCGAGGAGGCGGTGCAACGCTGTCCGGTCGAGAAAAACGCGCCATTGACGGCGGCTTCCACGGCGGTTTTCAGATCGGCATCGTCCAGCACGATCAGCGGGTTCTTGCCGCCCATTTCCAGCTGGACTTTCTTCATGGGCATGGCGTTGACGCAAGCCGCGGCAACCTTGCGGCCGGTCGAGACCGAGCCGGTAAAGGTGATGGCGGTGACATCCTTGTGTTCCAGCAAAGCCTGTCCGACTTCCGAGCCGCGACCCATGACCAGATTGAGGACACCGGCAGGCAGACCGGCGCGGACCAGAATATCCACCAGCGCCCAAGCCGAACCGGGGACCAGATCAGCCGGTTTGAACACGATCGTGTTGCCATAGGCCAGAGCGGGCGCAATCTTCCAGGCCGGAATGGCAATCGGGAAGTTCCACGGGGTGATCATGCCGATCACGCCCAACGGATCACGGGTGATTTCGACACCGACCCCCGGACGCACGCTCGGCACGGCCTCGCCTGTCAGGCGCAGACATTCACCGGCAAAGAACGCAAAGATCTGACCTGCGCGGCCGGCCTCGCCGATCCCTTCGGGCAGGGTCTTGCCTTCCTCGCGGGCCAGCAGACGACCCAGCTCGTCCTTGCGGGCGAGAATTTCATCGGAGGCCTTTTTCAGGATTTCGTAGCGTTCCTGCGGCGTGGTGCGCGACCAGGCCGGAAAAGCCGCCTTGGCGGCGGCAATGGCTTCTTCGGCCTGTGCGCGCGAGGCGCGGGCATAATGGCCGACCACATCCGTGGTGTTGGACGGGTTGATATTGTCGTTGATGCTGGTGCCGTCGACCCATTGGCCGCCGATATGGTTCTTGAATTGCGCTGACATTGCTTTTTCCTTGGGGATTTAGGTGGTTTTTCAGAGTGTTCTCAGTCTTATGTCGCATACTCTACGGGCTCAAGCGATGGATTTGAACCCCCAAGCCTGCATTTGTGCTGCGTCTTATCATCGGCGCAGCGTTGTGATGTGCATGGAACGACCCCGACAGGGGGGAGTTGCAACATACCGCGATGCTGCCACAATGGGTTCGAGGATTGATCATCAGGGAGGCGTTTCGTGATGCGTATTGCGCGTTTGAGAGTGTGCTTGGCCGCGATCGGCATGCTGGCGGCACAGCTTGTTGTGCCTCAGCTTGCCCGGGCCCAGATGCCAATGGAAAAGCACGGCTCTTGCCCGTCCGGCTATCACCAGAGCGGCAATTACTGCACGCCGTCATCGGGCAGTTCGCTCCCGGCTTTGCAAAAAATCGGTTCTTGCCCCTCGGGTTATCACCAGAGCGGGGATTATTGTCTGGCCAGCAGCAGCAGCTCCAAACCTGCCATGCCCAAATCGGGCTCCTGCCCGTCCGGCTATCACCAGAGCGGCGATTATTGCCTGAAAAGCTGATTGTCGCTCCTGCCATTGAAAAAACCGCAAAAACCAGCCAGAACGAATATGATCTGTCTCTGTTCCCACCGCCAAGGATGTCTGAAATGACCAAATTGAAGATTACGGCCGGACCCTATACTTTTATCGGCAAGCTCGAGGAAGAAGCCGCTCCCAAGACCTGTGCGGCGTTTCTGTCGCGCCTGCCGTTCGAAAGCCAGGTCGTTCATGTCCGCTGGAGCGGTGAAGGCGTCTGGATCCCTTTGGGTGATTATGATTTCGGTGTCGATTACGAAAACCACACCAGCTATCCGGCCCCCGGCCAGTTCATCCTCTATCCCGGCGGCATCAGCGAGACCGAAATTCTGCTGGCCTATGGCGGCGTGCATTTCGCCAGCAAGATGGGCCAACTGGCCGGCAACCACTTCCTGACCATCATCGAGGGCAACGAGAATGTTGCGGCCCTTGGCAAATCGACCTTGTGGAAGGGTGCCCAGAACATCCGCTTCGAACGCGTCTGAGCGGGACGGCATGTCGGGACGCTCGCCATGATTGTGGTGTGTGGCGAAGCATTGATGGATGTCTTTGTCGCCCACCGCGCCGACCGGCTCGACACCGAGCTGGTGGCAGGCGGATCCGCCTTCAATACGGCCCGCGTTCTTGCCGCTTTGGGTCAGCCGGTCTCTCTGCTGGCTGGCCTGTCATCTGATCGTTTCGGTCTCTATCTGCGCGATCTTCTGACCCGCGAGGGCGTGGATCTCGCGCATGCGGTGTCGCGTGACCAGCGCACCACGCTGGCGATCGTGCAACAGGACCAGTCCGGCGGGCACAGTTTCAGTTTTTACGGTGACGGGGCCGATCTGCATGTCGGCATCCCTGATCTGCAAGACCGTTTTCCCGATGCCGTTACAAGTCTGGTGATGGGTTCCTATGCCCTGGTGACGCCGCCGATCGGGAAAACGCTGGCCCATTTGCTGGCGCGTGAATATGAGGCGCGGCTGATCAGCATCGATCTCAATTACCGTCCCTCGATTGTCGGACAGCTGGCGCAATGGCAGGCGCAGTTCGATCATGCGCTGACCCATGCCCATATTGTCAAAGCCAGTCTGGAAGATCTGCAACTGGCCTTCGGGCCGGATGTGGACCCCGCGGCCATCGCACGCCAGTGGATCGGGCGCGGTGTTTCCCTGGTGTTGGTCACACTTGGTGCACAAGGCGCATTGGCCTTCTATCAGGGGCAGGTGTTGACGGCCAAGGGCCAGTCTGTCGAAGTTGTCGATACTGTGGGGGCCGGAGACGCGTTCCATGCGGCTTTTCTGGGCTGGTTCCATGCTCGCAACCGCCTGTCATTGGCTGCCCTGCCGGCTTGGTCAGCCAATGATATCACGCAGGCCATGGCCTATGCCGTCACCGTCTCGGCCCGCTTGTGCACGGTCAGAGGCGCTTGCGTTACGGTTCTGGACGGTTGCGCCCCTTTGACCATTCACGATCCCCTTGCTGTTTGTTAGTCACGATTACAGGAAACGCGTTCATGCCCGCTCATCAGATCAAGACACATTGGGAGGCTCTGGCCCATGCCCGCCAGAGCCATCATGCCATCCTGATGGAAAACCTGTTCGCAATGCATCCCGACAGGTTCGCGCAGTTCTCGGTCTCCTGCGAGGATCTGCTGGTCGACTATTCCAAGACCACCATCACCGAAAGCGTCCGCGATGAGTTGCTGGCTCTGGCGCGGGCCACCCGTGTCGAGGAGCAGCGCGACCGTATGTTTGCCGCCCAGCGCATCAACAATTCCGAGGATCGGGCGGTGCTGCATACCGCCTTGCGGCAACCGCGCGCCGCCCCGGTGCTGCTTGACGGGCATGATGTGGTTGGCGATGTTCATGGTGAATTGGCCAAGCTATTTGCCTTTGTCGATGGTGTGCGGGCGGGCACGATTGTCGGGGCGACCGGCAAGCCGATCCGCGATGTCGTCAATATCGGTATCGGCGGTTCCGACCTCGGTCCGGTGATGGCGAGTCTCGCGCTGGCGCCCTACCATGACGGGCCGCGTTTGCATTTTGTCTCCAATATCGACAGCGCGCATCTGGCCGATACGCTGAAGCTGCTTGATCCGGCCGTGACATTGGTGATTGCCGCGTCCAAGACCTTTACCACCATCGAGACCATGACCAATGCGCTGTCGGCGCGGGCCTGGTTGGTGGCCGCTTTGGGCGAGCAGGCAGTGGCAGATCATTTTGCGGCGGTCTCGACCGCCTTGGCGAAAGTGGCTGCCTTCGGCATCAGGCCGGAGCGGACCTTCGGTTTTTGGGATTGGGTCGGCGGCCGTTATTCCCTGTGGTCGGCGATCGGACTGCCCCTGATGCTGGCGATCGGCCGGACAGATTTTGAAGCCTTTCTGGCGGGTGGCCATGCGATGGACGAGCATTTCCGCCATGCGCCCCTCGCACAGAATGCGCCGGTGATGATGGCGCTTGTGGGCCTCTGGCACCGCAATATCTGCCATTATCCGGCCCGTGCCGTCATTCCTTATGACCAGCGTCTGTCGCGGCTTCCCGCCTATCTGCAGCAACTCGATATGGAGTCGAATGGCAAATCGGTCGATCGGCACGGCCATGCCCTGCAACGTCCGTCCGGCCCGCTGGTCTGGGGAGAGCCGGGCACCAATGCGCAACATGCGTTTTTCCAGTTGCTGCATCAGGGCACGGATGTCATTCCTGTCGAATTCATCATCGGCGCCCATAGCCACGAGCCGGGCATGCCGCAGCATCAAGCCCTTCTGCTGGCCAATGTGCTGGCCCAGTCGCAAGCCCTGATGAAGGGTCGCACGGCCGAGGAGGCCGAAGCGCAGATGCTGGCCAAGGCCGTGGGGGCGGAGGAGGCCAAACGGCTTGCCCCGTTCAAGGCCTTTGCGGGCAACCGGCCATCGGTGACGATTGTCTACCGCACGCTCGACCCCTTCACTTTCGGACGGCTGATCGCGCTTTATGAACACCGCGTCTTTGTCGAAGCGGCGATTTGGGGTATCAATGCCTTTGACCAATGGGGTGTCGAGCTCGGCAAGGAACTGGCGACCGATCTGTTGCCCTTCGTCAATGGCGAGCGCGCCGGTTCGGAACTGCCGGCCTCAACCGGCGGCCTGTTCAGCTATATCCAGTCATTGCGCGGGTGAGCGGGATGGAAGGGCCCAGGGGCGGGCGACCGCGTCGGATTGGTTGAAACGGGCAATCTCGCTGGCATAGGACACCGTCATATCGATATCGTCCCAGCCATTCAGCAATTGGGTTTTCCACACCGGATCAATCGAAAAATCCACGCTGTGATTGCCGAAGCGGATCTGCTGGTCGGGCAGATCGATATGGACCGGCTCGCCTTGGGCGATGCCTTGATGCGCGAGCAGGATTTCGGCCTGTTCGGGGCTGACAAGCGCGGGCAGAACGCCGTTCTTGACGGCGTTGGAGGCAAAAATATCGCCGAAGCTGGAGGCAATCACGCAGCGGAACCCGAAATCCGCCAGCGCATAGACGGCGGCTTCGCGCGACGAGCCGCATCCGAAATTGCGCCCGGCAATCAGGATCTGGCAGCCCTTGAACCGGTCCTGATCCAGTGCACAAGCCGGATTGGCCGCATCTTGCCGCAGATCATGCAACAGGAACTGTCCGTAACCGTCACTGCGCGGACGCTTCATGAAACGGGCCGGGATCAGCTGGTCGGTATCGACATTGTCGAGCGGCAGCGGACAGGCACCGGCCTCGAGTACAATCAGCGGGGTCATGGGCGTGATCCTCTGGCAAGGGTGCGGACGTCGGTGAGACGGCCGGTCAGCGCGGCGGCCGCCACCATCACGGGCGACATCAGATGCGTGCGCGAGCCGGGTCCCTGACGGCCCTTGAAGTTGCGGTTGGTGGTGGATGCACAGCGTTCGCCTGCGGGGACCAGGTCGCCATTCATGCCGACACACATCGAGCAACCGGCATCCACCCATTCCAGCCCGGCTCCGGTGAAAATCCGGTCGAGCCCTTCGGCTTCCGCCTGCAGTTTGACGGACGTGGAACCCGGTGAAACCAGTCCCGGCACTTTGGCGCGGTGGCCTTCCAAAATGGCCGCAGCCGCACGCAAATCCTCGATCCGGCTGTTGGTGCACGAACCGATGAACACGCGGTCAATGCTGATGCTGTCAAGCCGCTGGTTGGGTGCGAGACCCATATAATCGAGCGCATCGCTGATGCTGCGGGCGCGCGCCGGATCCAGAATTGTTGCGGGATCGGGCGTGGTTGCGGTGATCGGCAAGGCCTGTTCCGGAGTGGTGCCCCATGTCAGGGTCGGCGCCAGACTGCCGGCATCGATCGTGACCTCGCGGTCGAACACGGCGCGATCGTCACTGCGCAGGCTTCGCCATGCCCGCACGGCCGCCTCGAAAGCCTCATCCTTGGGGGCAAAGGGCTTGCCGCGCAAAAAGGCGAAGGTCGTGTCATCCGGCGCGATCAGGCCGAGCCGCGCACCGGCCTCGATCGACAGGTTGCACAGGGTCAGCCGCCCTTCCATCGACAGAGCGCGGATGGTCGAGCCGGCATATTCGACGGCATGGCCCTGCGCGCCGTCGGCTCCGATGGTGGCAATCAGATGCAGGGCGATGTCCTTGGCGCTGGTGCCTTCGGGCAGGAGCCCTTCCACGGTGACGCGCATGGCCCTGGGCCGTTTCTGCCAGATGGTTTGCGTCATCATCACATGGGCAACCTCGGACGCGCCGATGCCGAACGCATAGGCGCCGAACGCCCCGTGCGTGGAGGTGTGGCTGTCGCCGCATACCATGATATTGCCCGGCAGGGTCAGGCCCTGTGCGGGAATGGTGACATGGACAATGCCCTGTCTCGGATCATCCAGCCCGAACAGTGTGACATCATGGCTGGCGCAATTATCCGACAGCTGGTCGACCATCCGCTTGATCTCGGGGGCGAGAGTGTCACGGTTCCGGGTCGGCACATAATGGTCGGCAATGCCGAAGGTCAGATCGGGACGGTGCAGCCGCGCCTGCCGTCTGGCGAGTTGGTCGAACGCATGGAACGAGCCTTCATGCAGCAAATGCCGGTCGACCCAGAGCAGCGACTGGCCATCCTCGCGGTCGACAATCACATGGGCATCCCAGATCTTGCCGATCAGGGTTTTGGGGCGTGACGATAATGATCCGGCGCGCTCGGTCATGGGGCATCCAATCGAGGAGGTTGTGCGAATAAGGCGTGCGAGTGGACAGGTCGTTCGGGAAGCGGGGTATAAGCTGTTTGAGAAGATTTGCGCCGACCCGTCAAGATGTTAAAGCAAGATGAGTGATCAATCAGACTTGAAGTGCCAACAGTCAGGAAGTGTCCGAGATGAGCCTGCGCCAGCGTCTCCAGCAGAAGCCAATCCTTGTCGCCCCCGGGGTCACCGATGCCTTGACCGCGGCCATTGCCTCCTCCGCGGGTTTCGAAGCCCTTTACCTGACCGGAGCGGGCATCGCCTATACCAAGCTCGGACGGCCCGATATCGGGCTGGTCTCGGTGACGGAAGTGGCCGATACGCTGTCGCTGATCCGCGAACGGGTGCCGACCGCGGTCATTGTCGATGCCGATACCGGTTTCGGCAATGCGCTGAATGTGGAACGTACAGTGCGGCTGTTCGAGCGGGCGGGTGCCAGTGCCCTGCAACTCGAGGACCAGACGTTCCCCAAGCGTTGCGGTCATCTGGCGGATAAAAGCCTGATCGGCACCACCGAAATGGTCGGCAAGATCAAGGCGGCGGTGGATAGCCGCCATTCGTCCGAGACCGTGATCATTGCGCGCACCGATGCGGTGGCTGTCGAAGGGTTCGATGCGGCCATTGAGCGCGCCTTGCGCTACCGCGAGGCAGGGGCGGATGTGCTGTTTGTCGAAGCCCCCAAAAGCGAGGCGGATCTGGCCCGGTTGAGCAAGGCTCTGGGCGGCACGCTGCCTTTGCTGGCCAATATGGTGGAGGGCGGGCAGACACCGATCCTGCCGGCCGACAAGCTGGAAGCCATGGGCTTTGCATTGGTGATCTTCCCCGGGGCGATTGTGCGGGCTCTGGCGCGCACCGCGCAGGATTTCTACCGGACCCTGCATCGTGACGGCACGACGGATGCGATGCGCGACCGGATGTTCGATTTCGACGGTCTCAACGAGATGCTCGAGACCAAGGCCATTCTGGCGCGCGGCAAACAGTATGAAGCAGGTGGACGATGAGTGCAGCGGCCAAGACAGGGCTTGATCCGGTTACGCTGGCTGTCCTTAAAGGGCGGCTGGAGCAGATCGCCGACGAGATGGATGCGACGCTCTATCGTTCGGCCTTCAACCCGATCATTGCCGAGGCCCGCGATGCCTGTCACGGGCTCTATCATGCCCAGACAGGGGCGACGCTTGTGCAGGGCACCACGGGCCTGCCGATTTTTGTCGGGGCCATGGCCTTTGCGGTCAAGGCCGTGATCGACAAGGTGGCGCGCGAGGGGGGCTTGCAGGAAGGCGATACCTTCTTGTTCAACGATCCCTACGAGGGCGGCACACATCTCAACGATTTCCGGCTGGTGCGTCCGATCTTCCGCCAGGGGCGGTTGTTTTGCTGGCTGGCCTCGGTCGGGCATTGGCTTGATATCGGAGGCAATGTGCCCGGTGGCTTCAATGCACGCGCCACCGAGAGTTTTCAGGAAGGGGTGCGCTTTCCTCCCGTCAAGCTGATCAGCGCAGGCCGGATGAACGAGGATATTCTGGCCATTCTGGCGGCCAACAGCCGGGTGCCGCAATCCAATTTCGGCGATCTCAACGGACAGCTGAACGCGCTGGATCTCGGCGAGAAACGGTTGCGGGGCCTGCTGGACGATTATAGCGATGAGACGGTCACTGCCGCACTCGATGTGCTGACCGCGCGGGCCGAAGCCATGATGCGCGAGACCATCAAAGCCCTGCCGGACGGCGATTATACATTCGAGGACTATCTCGACAATGATGGCGTGACCGATGACAGACTGACCATTGCCCTGACCCTGACGATCAAAGGCGACGGGATGGTGCTGGATTTCTCGGCCTCCTCCAAGCCCTGTGCGGGCCCGCTCAACATCGCCTATTCCACGGCGGTGGCGTGCTGCTATGTCGCGCTCAAACATGTCTTTACCGATGTGCCGGCCAATGCGGGCTGTCTGGCTCCGATCCGCTTCGTGATCCCCGATACGACGCTGCTGGCTGTGTCCGCCCCAAAGCCTGTCGGCGGCTATACCGAAACCATTCTCCGGGTGATTGGAACGGTGTTCGGGGCTCTCGCCAAGGCGATGCCCGATCAGGCCATGGCCGCGCCGTTCGGCACCATCAATGCACTGTCGCTGGCCGGACATCGCGCCAATGGCCAGCGTTATGTGATGTTCTCCTTTTTTGGCGGGGGTCTTGGCGGCAATCCGGAAACGGACGGGCTGAGCCATGGCAACAATCCGATTTCGATGGCGACCATTCCTCCAGCCGAAATTCTCGAAGCCTCCTATCCGGTGATGTTCACGCAATGGGCCTTGCGGCCCGACAGTGCGGGAGCGGGCACCCATCGCGGCGGTTTGGGGGCGATCTATGAAATCGAGACCCTGTCGCCTGACGGGTCCGATGTGTTCTTGCTGGGTGAGCGCGGGCGGTTTGCGCCGTTTGGCGTGAATGGGGGGCAGGCTGCCGCGCTCAACCGCTTCACCTGGCAGAGCGAAACGGGCGACCAGACCCCGCCTCTGGCCTCCAAGATCACCGATGTGAAGCTGGCCCATGGCCGGCATGTCCGGCTGGAAACGCCCGGCGGCGGCGGGTGGGGCAAAGCCGGCGAGCGAGATCCGGCATTGGTGGCCCGCGATGTGCGGCTTGGCTATGTCAGCACCGCTTGTGCCTTGCGCGACTATGAGGTGGTTGTCTCGCCCGATGGCGTGCTTGATGCCCAAGCGACCAAGTCCCTGCGCGAAGGAGCCCGCTGATGAGCGTCCATGATCACAAAAAGGCCGGGCCGATGATCGGCGTCGATGTCGGCGGCACCTTTACCGATCTGTTTTTCTTCGATGCGCAAACGGGGCGTTTCCAGACCGCGAAAGTGCCGTCCAATCGCGGCAATGAGGCGGTGGGCTTTGTCGAGGGCTTGCAGACCCTCGGACCGATTGCCAGCTTTTCCTCCATCATCCACGGCACAACGGTGGGCACCAATGCGCTTCTGGAGCGCAAAGGCGCGCGGATCGGCGTGATCACCACGCGCGGCTTCCGTGATGTGCTGGAAATGCGCCGCCGTGACCGCCCTAAGACCTGGGGGCTGTGGGGTGATTTTACCCCGATTGCCGATCGTGATTTGCGGCTTGAGGTCTCCGAGCGGGTGCTGGCCGATGGCTCGATCCACCAGCCGGTCGATCTCGCACAGGTGCGCGACGCAGCCCGGGAGCTGTTATCCAAGGGAGCCGAAGCTGTCGCGGTGATTTTCATCAATGCCTATGCCAATGCGGACAATGAATTGGCGGCAGTGGAAGCGGTGCGAGCCCTCTGGCCCAATGACAATGTGATTGCTTCAAGCGAAATCCTGCCCGAAATCCGCGAATTCGAACGGGCCTCGACAACGGCACTCAATGCCTATCTGCAACCGGTGGTCGGCTCCTATCTGGCGCGGTTGCAATCCGCGCTGGATCAGGACGGGTTCGGCGGCAGTTTCCACATCGTGCAATCCAATGGCGGCGTGATGTCGACGGCGACCGCACGGCGTCTGCCGATCCGCACGGCCCTGTCGGGTCCGGCGGCTGGGGTGATTGCGGCTGGCGCGATTGCCAAGGCGGCGGGCTTCGACAATGTCATCACCGGCGATTTGGGCGGGACATCGTTCGATGTGTCGCTGATCGCCGGAGGGCGGTCGGTGCTGGCCGCGCAGACAACCATCGATTTCGGTCTGGTGATCCGCACCCCGATGATCGAGATTTCCACCATCGGCGCAGGCGGCGGGTCGATCGCCCATGTCGACAAAGGCGGTATGTTGCAGGTCGGTCCCGAAAGCGCGGGATCGGTGCCCGGTCCGGTCTGTTACGGGCAGGGCAATGACCGTCCGACTTTGACCGATGCCAATGTGGTGTTGGGGCGGATCAATGCGGCGCGTCCGATCGGCGGCAAGCTGGCCTCGCTGGATGTCGAAGCCGCCAAACGCGCCATTGCCCGCCATGTCGCCGACCCCTTGTCGATTGACGTGATGGCGGCTGCCGAAGCGATTGTGCGGGTCGCCAATGCGCGGATGGCAGGGGCCATCCGGCTGGTGTCGATCGAGCGCGGCCACGATCCGACCCGCTTTACCATCATGCCATTCGGCGGTGGCGGTGCGCTTCATGCCGGTGCGCTTGTGCATGAGGTGGGGCTTTCCTCGGCTCTGGTGCCGCGCTTCCCCGGTATCACCTCGGCACTGGGTTGCGTCATTGCCGATCTGCGCCATGATGAGGTGCAGACCGTCAATGCTGTGGTCGATGAACTGGACGAGGCCGCTTTCGACGCGCTGATGGTGCGCTTGGGCCGCAAGGCCACGGCGGTGGTGGAGCAGGCCGGCATCGAGGTGGAAGCCATCGATGTGGTTTACGAGCTGGATATGCACTATCTCGGCCAGACCCATACCATTTCGGTGCCTTTGCCCGTGACCTTGCAGGGCGCGAGCACAAGCGTGACGGCCGCGCTGGTCCGCGAGGCTTTCGAACAGGCCTACCAGACCTCTTTCAGCCGTCTGTTGCCCGGCCTTGCCATCCGCATCGTGACCTTGCGGACTGCGGCAATCGGGCGGCGTCCCGCTTTCGATCTGGCCTCGCTGGCCCCGCGCGACGGAGCATCCCTTGAGAACGCCAGACGCGAGCCGCGTCAGGTGTGGTTTGACGGGGCATGGCACGAGACGACGGTCTGGTCGCGGCTTGATCTGCCGGTCGGCACCGTCATCAAGGGACCGGCCATTCTGGAACAGGCGGATGCCACCACGGTGGTCGATCCGCATCTGTCGGCGCGGGTGGATTCCTTCGGCAACGTGGTGATCGAGAGGACAGCATGAGCCATCACACTCTTGATGCCACACGCACGGGCCTGCTGATCGTCGATCTGCAAAACGATTTTCTCGATCCCCGGGGTGCCTATGGGCGCGCCGGTCAATCCGCCCCTGCCATTGCTGCTTTGCCGCAAAAAATTCTGCCGCTGGCGCAGGCGTTGCGGGCCAAAGGCGGGTGGGTCGTGTCCACCCAATTTACGCTGGTGCCTGCCAAAGGCGGCGAACCGATCATCTCGCCGCATCTGAAACAGCTGCGTCCGTTTCTCGGCAAGGGCGATTTCTGTCCAGGCGGCTGGGGACACCAACTGGTCGATGTCCTGCAGCCGGCTGATCTGACGGTCGAGAAGGTCGCCTATTCGGCCTTCTATATGACGCGCATGGAATGGGTGTTGCGCAAGGCCGGCATCGAGACGCTGCTGGTCTGCGGCATCGTCACCAATGGCGGCGTGGCTTCGACCGTGCGCGATGCGCATGTGCGCGATTTCGACGTGCGGGTGCTGGAGGACGGCTGCGCGGCCTTCTCAGCCGAGACCCACCGCACCGCCATTGACGCGCTGCGTCCGGTGGCTCCCGTCCTCAGCCTTGCCGAGGCGTTGCAGGATGTCGAGCAGGCCTGAGCTCAGACGTAACCGCCCCAATGCAGCATCAGGCCCGCGATGCTGCTGAGGGCCAATGTCCGCACGATGCCGAGCTTCAAGCCGAACAGGCTGGCCGCAGACAGAGCGGCAATCAGCAAGGCTGCAGGGTTGAGGCTTGCGAGGACGGGCCACTCGAACGATACAATGCCCCAGTGACATAAGGCCATCTCGCCAAACAGCACGCGCAGCCCGAACCACAGGGCCAGATTGGCAATCACCCCGACCACCGCACAGGTGATGGCGGCAAGCGCACCGGTCAGCCGCGGATTGTTCTGGGCTTTTTCGATCATCGGGGCGCCCAAAAACACGAAGGCAAAGCAGGGCGTAAAGGTCACCCATAGGGTCAGCAAGGCGCCCAGCACCCCGCCCCAGAGTCCCTGAAACAGTGTCTCGGCCCTGAAACCGGCCAGAAAGCCGACAAATTGCAGCACCAGAATCAGCGGGCCGGGAGTGGTTTCCGCCAGCCCGAGGCCGGCCAGCATTTCGCTGGGCGACAGCCAGTGATAGAGATTGACCGCCTCTTGCGCCACATAGGCCAGCACCGCATAGGCGCCGCCAAAGGTCACCACCGCCATTTTCGAGAAAAACCAGCCGATATCGGCAAACACGCCGCCTTGTGGAAGCAGCAAGGCCAGCGGCACGGCCCAAAGCGCAAGCGCGACCAGTCCGGCGCGATAGGCGCTGCGGGCGAGCTTGTCTGCATGATCCGGATCATGCCGCATCAGCCGGTCCAGTAGCGCGTCTTCGCCGTTGTCGGCCTGTCCGTGGCTTGCGGCTTTGAAAGCCCGCGGAGTAACCAGTCCGCAGCATCCGGCCAGCAGGACCACGAGCGGGAAGGGCAGGCCCAGCATAAACAATGCGAGAAAGGCCGAAGTCGCCAGCAGATAGGCAGAGGGCCCTTTCAGGGCGCGTTTGCCCACCCGCATGAGGGCTTCGACCACCATGACCAGAACCGCGCATTTCAAACCGAAAAACAGCGCGGCAATCACCGGGACCGTGCCATACAGCGCATAGATGGCCGAAAGCACCATCATGACGAGTGCGCCGGGAATCACAAACAAACCGCCCGCAACCACACCGCCTCTGGCCCCGTGCATCAGCCAGCCCAGATAGGTCGCCAGCTGTTGCGCCTCGGGACCGGGCAACAGCGAGCAGAAATTGAGCGCATGAAGAAACCGCCTGTTGCTGATCCAGCGGCGCCGATCGACCACTTCATGATGCAGCATGGCGATCTGGCCTGCCGGGCCGCCGAATGACAGGCAGCCGATTTTCAGCCACAGCCATGCGGCCTCCCCGAAACCGGGCATGCCAGCCGCGGCGGGCGCGGGGCTTGTCTGAACAGGATCGTTCTGGCTGTGTTGCGTCTCCGCCATGGCTCTCGATCCTGTATCAGCCTAAGCCGGCGCACGACTATTTCGGTTGGATGGGGGTGCGTTCGGGTTCGCCCAGCTGGACAGTCCAGCTTTTTTGTTCGCCGCTGTCGATTTCGAAAAAGCGGGTGCGGTCAAACCCGCGCGTCAGACATTCTTCGATGCCGCGGATCTGGAATTCCTTGTCGCGGGTGCACATCGGTGTGCGGCCCGTCCATTCGCCACCCCGGTCATAATCCTGCGCATAGATATAGTAATAGCGCGCGATCAGATCCTCTTTGAGCAGGGTTTCGCAACTGTTGGCCTTGAGCAGATACCAGCCCTCGCTCACCCAGCCCTGGTTGTCGCGATAGCCGAGGGCCACGCCTACCCGGCTTGGCGTGTTGTTGCATACGCGCAAATCGGCGGAGGCAGGACCAGCCCACAGGCTGCCCAGCATCAGGCCGCAGAGGATCGGGATTACACGGAACACTGTCATAGGACCAAGTCTAGACCATCTCGCAGGATCAGCCAATCAGGATCACCCTGATGTCGTTGATGTTTGTGCCGGTCGGGCCGGGGGTCAGCAAGTCACCCAACTGTTCGAAGAACCCTGTGGAATCATTGTTGTCGAGGAAGGCTTGCGGGTCGAGCCCCCTGGCTTTGGCGCGCGCCAGCGAATCGGGGAACACGAAAGCTCCCGCCGGATCATCGGGATTGCCGCCACCGCCATCGGTGCCGTCGGTGTCGCCTGCGACAGCGGCAATGCCGGCATGGCCGCCAAGGGCAATCATCAGGGCCAAAGCATATTCCTGCCCCGGTCCGCCACGGCCCGTGCCGGTCATGGTGACGGTCAGTTCTCCGCCCGACAGGATGGCCAGTTTGCGGCCGGCTCTGGCTGCCTCCAGGGCAAGGTCAGCATGGTGGCACGCCACCTCGCGGGCCTCGCCTTCCAGGTCGGCCCCCAATGACAGGACCTCGTAGCCCGCCTTCTTCACCAGACGGCTTGCCGCCTCTACCCCGTCGCTCGGCCGCGCCACCAGGCTGAACCGCGCGGTGGCAAAGGCGGGATGGTCGGCGCGCGGGGTCTCGTTGGCCGGATCATCCAGCAGCTTTTGCGCGGGGGCAGGCAGGGTGACGTGATACTGCGCCAGAACCGCGAGTGCGTCGGCCCGCGTGGTCGGATCGGGCACAGTCGGGCCGGAGGCAATATGGGTCGGGTCATCGCCCGGGACATCGGATATCGCCAAAGTCAGCAAAAGCGCGGGGGCTGCCAGCACGGCCAGCCGTCCACCCTTGATCGCCGACAGGCGCTTGCGCACGGTGTTGATCGCGTCAATCGGCGCGCCCGAACGCAGCATGGCGCGTGTCACGGCCTGCTTGTCGGCCAGTGTCAGATCCCCTGCCGGGGCAATCCAGTTAGCCGAACCGCCCCCCGACAACAGCACCAGCACCAGATCGTCTTTGGTCGCCTGTCGCGCCAGTTCCATCACGCCTTGCGTGCCATCCAGACCCGCCTGGTTGGGGACGGGATGTCCGGCCTCGATCATCCGGATCAGTTCGGTCGGCTCGCCATAGCCCTGACGGGTGACGGCAATGCCGGTCAATTGATCGGGCCCGAGTTTGTAGACTTCGCGGTAAAAGCGTTCGGCGGCCAGGCTCATGCTGCCTGCCGCCTTGCCGCCTGCCAGAATGATGATGCGCCCGTGTTCGGGCGGTGCAGGCAGATGGGGAATCAGGCAATGGCTTGGCAGGGCCGAGGTGACGGCTGCCTGATAGAGCGCGTCGAGGAAGGTTTTAGTGTCGGTCATGGTCGTTCTCTTGTTGCGTGTCGGCGGTGCGCGGGCGCGCAATGAAGATGCCGCACAGAATGAGCCCGCCACCCAGCCATTGCAAGGGCGAGAGGGCCTCGTCCAGCACAATCCAGCCCAGTGCGGCTGCCGCAACGGCTTCCAGAAAAATCACCAATGCGCTGAAAACGGTCGGCAAGCGGCCCAGAGCGACGCTCAGCAAACCCTGTCCGAAGGCTTGCGAGACCATGGCCATCAGCAGCAGCGAGGCTGCCCCTTTCAGGGTTGTTGGGATCAGCGGGTCACGGGTGGCCAGTGCCACCAACAGCAACACAAGAGATGCGACCGCACTGGCCGCAAAGGTCGAACGTCCCGCCCCCGACAGATCGCGCGCATATTTGATGCCGAAGAAATAAAGTCCGAAAAATACGGCGGTCAGCAGTCCGAACAGATCACCCAACAGCCGTTCGGGAGCCAGCGACAAGGTGTCGCCGATCAACGAACTCCCTCCCAAGAGGCACAAGGCCAGTCCACCCAGAGTGGCGGGTCTGACCTGTTCCTTCAGCACAACCACCGAGACCAGCAACACCCAGACCGGCGCGGTTGTGCTCAGAAAGGTCGCATTGGCAATGCTGGTGCCTAGAATCGACAGGTGCCAGAAAAAAAGATCGCCACTGAACAGCAGTCCCGCCCAGATCATCGGCTTGCGGAAGGTCGGCCTGCCCGGACCGCCCCCTTCCTCGACCCGTGCCCAGATCCATAAAAACGGCAAAGCCAGAAATACCCGCCAAAAGGCAGAGGCATAGGGCCCGACCCCGGCTTCAGCGGCAAAGCGCACAAAGAGCGGCGACATGCCCATGCCACAGGCTCCTAACACAAGAGCCGCATAAGCGGGCAACATCGTGGAGCCGGGTGTTGCGGCCGGAGTGGCTGGGTCGGTCATGGGAGACGGGGCTCGGGTCTGACAGGCGGGAAGGTGCAATGCACTTTCACCCCGTGTTTAGAGCAAGAGCGCGGATGCGTCATCTGTCGGGATCATGGGTTGGCAGTGATTTCTGGGCGAACTGTGGCGTCGTCCACAGGCCTATGGAGGGATCCGCGTGCTTTGTCTTGACCCTGAGCCTGCGCTGTTGGACACAGGGACCACAGATCTATCCCCTCTACGAGCTGCCTGAAAGGGTCCAACCATGCAAACATCTGTAGCGGCCGACGAGCTGAAGGCGTTGATCGAACGCATCGAACGGCTTGAAGAAGAAAAATCGGCGCTGGCCAGCGATATCCGCGACGTTTATTCGGAAGCCAAAGCCAACGGCTTCGACACCAAAATCCTGCGCAAAGTGGTGGGTATCCGGAAGAAAAACCATGCCGAACGGCAGGAAGAAGAAGCCATTCTCGAGCTTTACCTGCAAGCACTGGGCATGCAGGCCTGATCGACCCGTCGCTTGAGCAGCCTATCGTACGGTGAAGCCTGACGGCGAGGGTTGTGCCGTCGCTGGCTTGAAACCGGACGACAGCGCGGCTGTTGTCTGCGGGTCATCCTTGGCTCCGCCCACCGTTGCCGCGCCATGCGGAGCCGTTTTGCCGGCGGTTTTCTGCTCCGTGCGTGGGGCGTCTTTGGGTTTGGGCTCCGGCTGTCTGGACGCCATCTGCTTGCCTGCAGGCATGTGCGCGGCCTTGCCGAATTCGGGCGGGCGCGCCAGCGGCATCGGCACGAAGGCTGTTCTGCCTGCGCCATTGTCCATATAGGCGAGAGCCGGACCGTCATAGGCGGACTTGTTGCCGGTGATGACAGCAGGCAGGGTGCTCGTGCCGCGGATCGAGCCTGTCACGACAGGTTCGGATTTGGCCCCCGTCGGGGCATTGCTGGCCACAGCCATATTGATGCTGACACTGTTGCGGCCTTGCGGTGGCAGCGGCACGTCGACGCGCTTATAGCCGGCCAGTGACGAGAAGGTAGTGGCCACCACGATCGGGGTGGCATTGCCGCGCGCTTGCGGCGGCAGCGGGGTCGGGCCGTTCTGCCAGACCAGCTGCGGGCCGGTCGAGACAGCCAGAGCATTGGGGGAACGGTCAAGCGGCTGGGTGACCGGACGCAGTTCCGCCTGTGCAACAGCCGGAATTGGCGCCACCTTCTCGACCGGCGCGGGACGCGCTGCGGCAACACTCTCGCCACGGTCTTCCACCGAATTGGAGGCAATGCTCTGGCCGCGATAGCGGCTTGGCACATTGGCGGCGGCCGTCTGGGCGGCTTCATATTGCTGCAGGGCGGCAATCGGCGAGGTGTCGTTGTAATCGGTCTGGCGGACCGGCGCATCGGACGCCGTGCCGCGACGCGCTGTTGTGGTGGTACGGCGGTTCTTGCTGGCGCTGGTATCCTCGTCGGACACGCCGAACAGCCACGCAAAGAAGCCCTTGCCTGATCCGCTGGAGGAATCGGCAATCGCGGTTTCCTCGCCATCGCCGCTGTAGCCGCCGACCGATCCGCCCGCCGCGATCACTTCGGCATAGGCTTCGGCATAGCGGGGGAATTGCTTGCCATCGGTGCCGACATGCACAGTTTTGCCATCGGGGAACAGACGGGCCAGCTGGTCATGGCTCATGCGCGGCCAGTGGCGGACACTGCCAACATCGAGATGCACGAAAGGCGTATAGCTGGTGGGGTAATAGCCGACACCGCCGCGCTGCATCCGCATGCCGACATCACGGACTTTGTCCATTGTGACATCGCCCAGATAGAAATCCATGGCTTTGCCCAGCATATGCTGGGAATTTTTGGCCACCAGATTGGAACGCTGGCGCAGCATCGCATTGGTGGTGGGCGAGCGGTAACCCGAGACAACATGGATCGGCCCGGTATTGCCGGTGGCGCGGGTGGCTTCCCAGACAACGTCGAACAGGCGCGGATCCATCGCGATCGGCTCGTCGCGCCGCCAGTCGCGCAGCATCCAGTTGAGTTTGTCGAGACCGTCGCGGGTGAATTGTCCGCCGGATTTATAGGTGATGGTTGCTGTTTCATGCGTGTGCATGTGCTGGATGGTCAGCGCGCGTGTTTCCCCGTTGGCTTCGGCATTGCCGAGGCCCTCAAATCCCAGGCAGGTCGCCGACAGCATCACGCCTGCGGCAATCGCCTGCCGCACCACATTGCGTTTGCCTGTGTCGGGAACAGCCCGGATCAGCTCGGATAAAACTCTCATACGCTTCTATCGATCCTGCATTGTGACCAGTTCCGTCCCCGTTTCCGGTTGGCCGGACAGCGGGGAACAGTCACGATTGTGGTTGAAATAGATTAACGCCGCGTTGCCAAAACCCTTTGGGGGGCTTTGAGGAAGGCGGCGCGGAGCTTCTCGTCATGTCCGTAAATGTCGGTAAAGCGGCGGATATGACCGCTTTCGTCGACACTCAGCGTGAAATAGGTCAGGTGGACCGGCAGGCGGGTCTGCAAGGTGACGGTTTTCTCGCCTTTGCCGATCATCGCTTTCAGCCGCGTCTCGTCAAAGCCCATGCTGCCCAGCAGGGCATCGGCCAGGGCGAAAGGCTGGTCGACCCGCACGCAGCCATGGCTGAAGGCCCGCTCATCGCGGGCAAACAGATTGCGCTGCGGGGTGTCATGCAGATAGACGGCGTGTTCGTTGGGGAACATGAACTTGATGAAACCCAGCGCATTGCGCTCGCCCGGCGGCTGGCGGATGCCGACAATCCGGTCATTCTTGCGGATCACTTGATAGCCGTGACGTTCGGCATAATCGGGATCGGCGGCAATTTTGGGCAGAAATTCCTTTTTCAGGATCGAATCCGGCACACCCCATGACGGATTGATCACGACATGATCCATCACCGAGGAAAACACCGGGGTCTGGGTATTGGTCTTGCCCACCACGACGCGGCCGGTGTGTTTGAGGGTGCCATGCTCGTAAAGCCGCATCGTATATTCGGGGATATTGACCTCGATGCGACTGTCGCCGGCATTGGCAGGCAGCCAGCGCCAGCGTTCCATATTGGTCAGGAAATCGTTGAGTTGCAGCGGCAAGGCCGGTTTGCCATCCGCCGTCCGGCTGGCGGCTGCGGTTTCGGCCAGACTGGCGGTCGTTTCGCGCCATTCGGCCAGTTTGGCCCGCAAGGCCAGATAGCCCGCATGTTTGGGGTTGTAATGCCAAAGGGCATCTCCCGCATGGCCGGCTTGTGCCAGATGCTGCAACACGCCCAGTCCGTCCGGGATGTCGAGCTTGGGCGTCAGGGATTTCGATACCCTGCTCGGGTCGATCCGGCTGCCTCGCGCCTCGCGGGCATAGGCGACGGCGGCACGCGACAGCGCCACTTCCAGTGCGGCGGTCGGTGTCGCTCCGGTCTGGATCAGGGCCAGCAGGGTTGCAGGCGTATCGAGCCCGTCCTCATCGGCGAGCGCGAGCCGTTTGACCATAGCCTGCCCGTGCTCGGTCAGGCCATGGGCATCGACCCATAGCGGGGTGAAATCGCGGGCTTCATAAAAGCGTAAAACCCCCGATTTGTCATGGCCTTCGATGGTAGCCACGCCTTGGGTCGCAGGTTGGAGCAAGGCCCTGATCGACTGCGCGAGCGGCGACAGGAGGGTGGAAGCCGCCACAGGGGGATTGAGTGGGACCGCGGTCAGCCGGTCATCCCATAGCGCCGGATAGGCGGGGACAGGCAGGGTGATCCCGACCGGATCGGGTAACGGCAGGTAGGCATCCAGAGTTTGGGCCTGTCCATGGCCGGCCCATAACAGGGCTGACAGCGACAAAAGCCCCGCGGTGCGGGTCCAGAATGGGGTGCTCATGCCGCTTCTCCCGCACGCGAGGGGGGCTCGGGGCGGCGGGGGGCGGGGGTTGTTGCAACGTCGTGACGGGTCAAGCCTGCGCCCAGATCGGGGCCATCCAGCAATCCGAAATCCCGGGCCTTGCGGTAGAAGGTCGACCGGCCGATGCCCAGGGCACTGGCTGCCCGCCCGATATGGTGGTCGCAATGGGACAAGGCATGGCGTAGAATATCGGCCTCGATCTCTCCGAATGGACGCAACCGCCGGTCTGCGCCTGTCAGGCTGACGCTCAATTCGCTCGCGGGCAACCGCCGGAGATTTGCAAAAGGGTTTGCAACGGGGCTAGTGACGTGACTTGCCGGTGCACGCACGTGCTGGGCATGAGCCTCCTGGCTCCCATCAAGCGCACAATCGTGCAAGGTAATCAGATGGCCTTCGGCCCGCATGGCGGCTTGCTGGATCACCTTGCGCAGGCCACGGATATTGTCGGCCCACTCCTGTTGTTGCAAGGCTTGCAGGGCCTCGGCGGAAAAGCCGGCAATCGCGCGTTTGAGTGAGGCGGAAACCCTTGCCAGCACATCGTCGATCAAGGGCAGCATATCGTCGCGTCGCTCGCACAAAGCGGGCATCCGCAAGGGCTGGACAGCCAACCGCATCGCCAGATCGGCCCGGAAGCGGCCTTCGCGGCTCAACGCCGCCAGATCGGCGGAAGCGGTGGCATAGAGCCTGATCTTGCGTGCGGCCTTCGGCCCGCCCGGCGTAAAGGCAAAGCAGTCACGCATGAAGGCCTCGGCCAAAACGGTCTGGCATGCGTCATCCAGCAGGTCGGCATGGGTGATCAGCAGCGCGCTTTTGAGGGCCAGGCAGTTTTCGACCGCTTGCCGCAAATCGGCTGGATTGGTGTTGGCTGCATGCAGGGTCACCAAGGCTTTGCCCGAACGATCGGATTCGCGGTGGATGGCGCGGGCCAGACGTGCTTTGCCCGAACCGCTCGGACCGGTCACCAGCACCGGGATCGAGGAGCGGGCTGCCCGCTGGGCCTGGGCCCGCAGACGCTCCATGACCTGCGATGTGCCGATCAGATCGGCGAGCTGGGGCGAGGTCTCGTCCTCGCTGACATCCCGGATTGCGGCTTCGAGCACCTGACGGCGCATGCTGTTGCTGAGGGCCAGCGTCAGCCGTTCGATGCCCGTCGGACGCACGATGAAATCCAGCGCACCGGCGCGGATGGTCGAGGCGACCTGATCGATATTGCCTTCGGTGATCGACATGATGACAGGCGGCGATTGCAGCACGTCTTTCAAGCGGGCCAGCACGCCCATGCCATCGAGATCGGGCATCACGAGATCGAGAATCATCGCATCGATACGCGGTGCGTCGGGATTGTCGAGCAGCGACAAGGCATCCAGACCGCTTGCAACAGCCAGAGGATGATAGCCCGAACGCGTCAGCAGGCCTTCCAGCCGCTGGCGTTCGACAGGGTCATCATCAACAATGAGCACTCGTTTCAGCATCGGCTCCGTTTCATCGCTGGCAACAGGATCGGGCCTCAAAAAATCCGATCATGGTTAAGATTCGGATCACACCATGCCTGATGAGGGTAAACGGGGCTTTAACGCCGCAGGGTTTTTTGATGTCCGATTTCCGGAGACTGGGTCACGAGATGCCTTGATCCTGCCATCACGCTCGGCCATAACCGGAGCAACACGCAGCAATCGTGCTGGTTACCGGAGCCGTTACGCATGTCCAGTCTGTCCTATCCTTTCGATCTGCCCCATCATTCCGCAGCCCATGCCGATGCAGGGGCGGCAACGGCCAAAACGGATCTGGGGGTTCTGCCGGAGTGGAATCTTGACGATCTCTATCCCGGCATCGACAGCGCGGCCTATCAGGCCGATCTGGCGCTGGCCGCCAGCCAGGCCAAAGCTTTTGCCGCCGATTATCAGGGCAAGCTGGCTGATCTCGCCAAAGGCGCGAAGGCTGCCGAAGCCTTGTTCGAAGCCGTCAAACGCTACGAGGATATCGACGACCGGCTGGGGCGGATCATCTCCTATGCCGGGCTGGTCTATTCGGGCGAGACGACTGATCCGGTGCGGGCCAAGTTCTACGGCGATGCGCAGGGCCATCTGACAAGCATTTCAACCGACCTGCTGTTTTTCACGCTGGAACTCAACCGCATCGACGATGCGCTGATCGACCAGGCTGCAAGCCAGGCGCCGCTCGCCCATTACAAGCCATGGCTCGAGGATATCCGCCGCGAAAAGCCCCACCAGCTCGAGGACAAACTCGAACAGCTGTTCCATGAAAAGGCGGCGACCGGCTATTCATCCTGGAACCGCCTGTTCGATGAAACCATCTCCTCCTTGCGTTTCTCGCTGGATGGCGAGGAGCTGACCATCGAACCGGTTCTGAACAAGATGCAGGATACCGACGGCGCCCTGCGCCAGCGGGCCTCGCAGGCTCTGGCCGATACGTTCAAGGACAATTTGCGGGTTTTCACGCTGATCACCAATACGCTGGCCAAGGACAAGGATATTTCCGACACCTGGCGCGGTTTCTCCGATGTTGCGGATTCCCGCCATCTGGCCAATCGGGTCGAGCGCGAGGTGGTGGATGCGCTGGTTTCGGCGGTGCAGGCCGCCTATCCGCGCCTGTCGCACCGCTATTACAAGCTGAAAGCCAAGTGGTTCGGTGTCGAAGCCCTCAACCATTGGGACCGCAACGCGCCACTGCCCAAGGTCGAGCAGAAGGTGATCCCGTGGGACGAGGCCAAACAGACGGTGCTGGGAGCTTACGGGCAGTTCTCGCCCGAAATGGCCCGGCTGGCCCAACGTTTTTTTGACGAACGCTGGATCGATGCGCCAGTGCGTCCGGGCAAGGCTCCGGGGGCTTTCGCCCATGGGACCGTGCCCTCGGCCCACCCCTATGTGCTGGTCAATTATCAGGGCAAGCCGCGCGATGTGATGACCCTCGCCCATGAATTGGGCCATGGCGTGCATCAGGTGCTGGCCGGTGCCAACGGGGCTTTGATGGCGCCGACACCCCTCACTCTGGCCGAAACAGCCTCGGTGTTCGGCGAGATGCTGACTTTCCGCTCCATGCTCGACAAGACCACCGATCCGCTGGCCCGCAAGGCGATGCTGGCCGGCAAGGTCGAGGATATGATCAATACGGTGGTGCGCCAGATCGCCTTTTACAGCTTCGAGCGCAAAGTCCACCTCAAGCGCAAGGAAGGCGAACTGACCGCCGATGATATTTGTGCCCTCTGGATGGATGTGCAGCACGAGAGCCTGGGACCGGCGATCCGGCTGGGTCCGGGTTATGAAACCTTCTGGACCTATATTCCGCACTTCATCCATTCGCCCTTCTATGTCTATGCCTATGCCTTCGGGGACTGTCTGGTGAATTCGCTGTATGGCGTCTACGAAAAAGCCTCGGACGGCTTTGTCGAACGCTATTTTGCCATGCTGTCGGCGGGCGGCACCAAGCACCATTCCGAATTGCTGGCGCCTTTCGGCCTCGATGCGCGGGATCCGGCATTCTGGCAGATCGGGCTCGGGGTGATCGAGAACATGATCATCGAGCTGGAACAGATGGATTAAGGCTGATCCAGTTCGGGTTTGTGTCCGTGTAGAGCATATGGGCTGTTGTGGTGCCCGATAGGGCGACAATGATGACCCGATCCGATGATGAGCAGAACCGTTTATCGGCCCGCGCGGCCCGCTATATGCGGGTCGGCCTGCAAGTGGGCGGGGTGGCGGCACGCATGGCGGGCGCGCGGCTGACCGGGACCGGCTTTGGCGACCAGACCAACGCGGTCTTGTTGACGCAGGCTCTGGGCGGGCTCAAAGGTCCCCTGATGAAGGTGGCGCAACTGGTCGCCACGATCCCCGATCTGCTGCCGCCCGATTACGCCCAGGAATTGCAGAAGCTGCAGAACGACGCCCCGCCGATGGGCGCGGCTTTTGTCAAACGCCGGATGATGGCCGAATTGGGTTCGGATTGGCTGACCCGCTTTGCCCGGTTCGACCTCAAGCCCTCGGCGGCGGCCTCGTTGGGTCAGGTGCATCGGGCGACCTCGCTGGCAGGCGAGGCACTGGCGTGCAAGCTGCAATATCCGGACATGCAATCGGCGGTGGAGGCCGATCTCAACCAGTTGTCGGTGCTGTTCGCCATGCACCGGCAGATGGATCCGGCCATCGACACCAGCGAGATTGCCAAGGAAATATCCGAACGGATCCGCGAAGAACTGGATTATCGGCGCGAGGCCAAACATGCCGCGCTCTATCAGCGCATGCTGGCAGACGAGACATTGGTGCGGGTACCAAAAGTGCATCAGGACCTGTCGACCGATCGATTGCTGGCGCTGAACTGGCTGGAAGGCAAGCCTTTGCTGGGTTTCAAGAGCCATGATCTCGCCGTGCGCAACCGCATCGCCACGGCGATGTTCCAGGCCTGGTGGTTGCCGTTCAGCCGCTTCGGGGTGATCCATGGCGATCCGCATCTGGGCAATTATACGGTGTTCGACGAGGGGAGTGAGACCGGCGGCATCAATCTGCTCGATTATGGCTGTGTCAGGATCTTCCCCCCGAAATTTGTCGGCGGGGTGGTGGATCTCTATCGCGGCTTGCGAGAGAATGATCTCGAACGGGTTACCCATGCCTATCAGACCTGGGGGTTCAAAGGGCTGACGAAGGATTTGATTGAGGTGCTCAATGTCTGGGCGCGGTTTATCTATGCCCCCTTGCTGGATGATCGGGTGCGTACGGTGGCCGATGGGGTCAGTCCGGCGGCTTATGGGCGCAAAGAGGCCTTTACCGTCCATCAGGCCTTGAAGAAGCAGGGACCGGTGACCATTCCGCAGGAATTCGTCTTCATGGATCGCGCCGCTATCGGTTTGGGCAGCGTGTTCCTGCATCTGTCAGCCGAATTGAATTTCCACCAATTGTTTGAAACGGCCATGGCGGATTTCTCCGTGGAGAGTGTGACAGCGCGCCAATCACAGGCTTTGCAGGCGGTCGGGCTGATCCCCGCTTGACCTTGCGGCCCGCCCGGCTCAGGCTCGGGATCCTGCAAGGAGAGCGACCAGATGAGCACAGTCAAAAAGACCAGCGGGGAGATCCCGCGCCGACAGGATCACGAGCCACAGACCATGGCTCTGGCGATAGAGCCGGCCGAATTGTCAGCCAACAACAAGGAATTATTCGATAAATGCACCGAGAAACTCGGTTTCATTCCGAATGTGCTGGCCTCTTACGCGCATGACAATGCCAAGCTCGAGGCCTTTACGCTCTTTTATAACGATCTGATGATGGCGCCTTCGGGCCTGTCGAAACTCGAACGCGAGATGATTGCGGTGGCGGTGTCCTCGGAAAACCGCTGCTTCTATTGCCTGACAGCCCATGGTGCGGCGGTGCGGCAATTGTCGGGCGATCCGGTGCTGGGAGAATTGCTGGTGATGAACTGGCGGGCCGCCGATCTGTCACCACGCCATCATGCCATGCTGGCTTTCGCCACCAAGATGACCCGTGCCTCCTTCGAGATCGCCGAGGCTGACCGCCAGGCTTTGCGCGATACGGGCCTGAGTGACCGCGATATCTGGGATGTGGCAGCGGTGGCCTCCTTCTACAACATGACCAACCGCATGGCCTCAGCCGTCGATATGCGGCCCAATCTGGCCTATCACGGCCAGGCGCGCGGTTGAGTGCCAAAAAAAGAGCTGGCCTCGGGCCAGCTCTTGAAGTCTTGGGAGGATACGAAGCTCGATCAGAGAAGTCATCGATCGGGTGTTGGTGGACCCGGTTCTCAAACCCCCGATGCTAGGGGGGGCTGTTATCGGGGGCGAGTACCGGGTCCGAGGCAACACTGATCACTATACGCCGCACTGCGGCGATGGATGGGCCAGATCAAGGCGAAATCATGATTTTTTGATCTGGGACGATTTTTTTAAGACTTGTTGGACGCCGATCCGCACGCCATCATGTGAGGGTCGGTGGTTTGCAAGAATCGGATCAGGTGAGCAGGGCGGATGATGGGTGATGCACAAGAGGAGGTCGGCCGCTCGGGGCCCGAACGGGCGCAGCACCATTCAGAGCCTGCCCTGATTGTGCCCCTGCCGTTGCCGAATGGGGCCGGTGCGTCGGTCAGCGGAAATCACATTGGATCGGCCGCAGCCCCTGCGGTGGTGGCCTTCGACCGGTTTGAGCTGCGCGACCTGCTCAATCTCTATGGTCGTATGGTGGCAGCTGGCGAGTGGCGCGATTATGCCATGGATTTCACCCCCGAACTGGCGATATTCTCGGTCTTCCGCCGCGCCCATGATGTGCCGCTCTACCGGATCGAGAAAAACCCGAAGCTGGCCCGCAAGCAGGGACAATATGTGCTCAAAGGGGCGGCCGGGCAGGTGCTCAAACGCGGACACGAGCTACCGCTGGTGCTGCGGTTTCTCGACAAGCCGGTGAAACTGGTGGTGGGTTAGACGGATTTGACGGATCGGTAATCCAGCCAAAAAAAAGGCCCCGCGAACGGGGCCTTTCCACGAGAGTGTTGAGTGACGCTTAGTCGTTGTTGCGGTTGCCCATCAGGGACAACAGGAACTGGAACATGTTCACGAAATCCAGATAGAGTGTCAGGGCACCCATCACCGACCACTTGGCAATCAGGGTCTGGTCATAGGCCACAGCGTCGTATTCTTCCTTCAGGCGCTGGGTGTCCCAGGCGGTCAGGCCGGCAAAGATCACCACGCCGACCACCGAGATGGCGAACTGCATGGCCGAGCTCTGCATGAAGATGTTGACGAGGCTGGCAATCATCAGGCCGATCAGGCCCATCACCAGAAACCCGCCCATCGCCGACAGCGACCGCTTGGTCGTGTAGCCATAGAGCGAGGTACCCGCAAACATCAACGCCGTGATCGCAAAAACCTGCACCACACTACCGATCTGGTAGATGAGGAAGATGGAGGACATCGACAGGCCCATGGTGGCTGCAAAGGCCCAGAAGGTGCCAAGCAGGCTCGGATAGCTCATCCGTTCGAAGCGGAACGAGAACACGAAGATGAAAGCCAGAGGAGCCAGCATCACCAGCCATTTCAGCGGGCTCATGTAAAGCGCCTGACCCAGCGGTGTCAGGGCGAGCTTGCCGTTGACCTCGTGGGTGGCAGCCATGAAGGTGCCCCAAGCCACCAGACCGGAAATCCCCAGTGCCAGTGTCATATGGTTGTAGATACCGAGCATGTAGGTCCGCAGGCCCTGATCATACGTCGCGCGATCAATCGGCGCCGCATAAGCTCCCCACGGGGTTGATCCATTGCCATCGAAATTTGACATCGATTTATCCTTTAGTTCCCCTCCCGCCTTGATGGCGGCTTATGGAAAATATGAGGAGATTGTGACCAAATTACAAGAGGTCAAACATTTTGTTTGGCTTGTTTCTCATAAAGAATGCAGATGTCGGGCGGGTTTTTGGCCTAAAACGCGCCAGGTGCCGATCAAGCCCAGCCCGATTGTGCCGATCACTCCCAATATCGCCACGCCATAGGCCTGTCTGGTCAGTCCGTGATAGCCCAGTTTCATCAGCTTGGTGATGATGGTTTGCGCGAGAATATCCCCTGCGATCAGCCCGAAAATCGCCGAGAATACGGCGATCATCGCATATTCTATCACATAAGCGCGGATCAGCATTGCACGGGTTGCACCCAGCGTTTTCAGGATGACGGCATCGTAGATTCGCGCTTGCTGGCCCGCTCCTAGGGCACCGGCCAGCACAAGGATAGCCGAGAACAGCGTTACAAGGCTGGCGCCGCGAATGGCGGCAATCAGCTTGCCGACCAGTTCGTCGATCGCTTCCAGAGCGTCCTTGACCCGGACAGAGGTGATACCGGGAAAGCGCGCCGCCACTTTCGCCAAAAGCCTGGCTTCGTCGACCGCACTGGCTTCGGGCGGATTGGTCAGGGTGGCCAGCGTGTTGTAGGGCGCGCCGGCAAAGCTGTTGGGCGAGAACACCATCACAAAATTGATCCCGAGGGACTGCCATTCGATCCTACGGAAATTGGCGATTTTGGCCTCGATCAACCGTCCCAGAACGTTCACGGTGATGCGGTCGCCGAGCTGGAGCCCCAGGCCCTTGGCGGCCTCGCTGTCAAACGACAGCAAAGGCGGGCCTGCGTAATCCTTGGGCCACCACTCCCCTTCAACCACCACCGATCCCTCCGGCGGGGTTGCCGAATAGGTGATGCCGCGGTCGCCTTCCAGAACCCAGGCAATGTCGTCGCGCGCCTTGATGTTCTCGGCGCGGGTCTCGTTGAGCGCGGTGATGCGGCCGCGCATCATCGGCACGGTCAGCATTTTGCCCTTGGG
>CANFLM010000002.1 GCA_947447895.1 Hyphomicrobiales bacterium | reverse complement strand
TCCAGACGCTCGACCTTGGCCTTGGCCCGCAGAGCCAGAATAATATCCTGCTGGGCTTTGCGCTCCAGATATTGGGCGATCTGGTCACGCACATCCTCGAGCTTGGGCGGCTGGTGGGCGCGCTTTTCCTCGACCTTCAACACATGCCAGCCGAATTGGGTCTTGACCGGATCGGACAGTTTGCCCGGCTCCAGCTTGAAAGCCGCTTCGGCAAATTCCGGCACCATGCGTTCTTTGGTGAACCAGCCGAGATCGCCACCCTGTGGGCCAGAACCGGGATCCTTGGACAGCTCGGCCGACACTTTGGCAAAATCCTCACCCTTGTTCAAACGCGCCAGCACGGCTTTGGCCTCATCTTCGGTTTCAACCAGAATATGGCGGGCCCGCACTTCCTGCTCCGGCGGCAGTGATTTGATGGTTTCCTCGTACAGCTTGGCAATCGATGCCGGAGTCACAGCCTTGTGGGCTTCTGAGGCCAGATAATCCTCCAGCAACAGCTTGTCGCGCTGGTGGGCCATACGGCGTTTGAAATCCTCGCTGTCGCCAGCTTTGTTATCCAAAGCAGCCTTGGCACCCATCCGCAGGTCGATCATGTAGCCGATCAGCGCCTCGCGGTTCTGTGCTTCCGGACCACCGCCCAAATCTTCGGCCGCCAGGGCCAGATCGGCTTCGGTGATGGTTGCGCCGTCGACCTTGGCGAGAATACGAGCAGGATCGGTCTTGGCTGCAGAAACGGCTGGAGCAGGCGTCTGGGCCAGCGCGGCACCCATGACACCCAAGCTTAGGATCAGGCTTGCGCAGGTCAGTTTAAGCCCGGTTCTTCCCATGGGCTGCACGGTCATGTTCATCAGACGAAACCTCCGGAATCAAATCAGCTGGAAAATCATTTCTGGCCGCAGAAGTGACGCAATGTCTGCCTAAGCACAAGGGTGAATGGGATAAAATTTTGAAATTTCCGATTCGAGTCCTTATGTTGAGGTAGAAATGTGCAACAAGCCTGTCTTTTCAACGGCCGGATGCGTGGCATCTTGACCATAGAAGAGATATAAGCCGCATGATGCGGCTTTTGCTGAATCGGCCTCCTGATCGGCCATAAAGTCTTTTTTGCTTTATGACGTTCCAGGACACAGTGACAAAGGGAATGCGATGTTCGGGGCTCTTGCCAAGAAGATTTTCGGGTCAGCCAATGACCGTCGTCTGAAAACCTATGCCCCCAAAGTGGCAGCCATCAATGCGCTGGAGTCAGAGATCCGTGCCCTTGACGACGAGGCCTTGCGCGCCCGGACCCAGATGTTCCGCGATGAATTGGCCGCCGGTAAAACCCTGAACTACATTCTGGTTCCCGCTTTTGCCACGGTGCGCGAAGCGGCCCGCAGAGTGCTCGGCCAGCGCCATTTCGATGTGCAGCTGATCGGCGGCATGGTGCTGCATGAGGGTGCGATTGCCGAAATGCGCACGGGGGAAGGCAAAACGCTGGTTGGCACCTTGCCCACCTATCTCAATGCGCTGGCCGGCCACGGTGTCCATGTGGTGACCGTCAACGACTATCTCGCCCGCCGCGATTCGGAATGGATGGGACGCGTCTACCGTTTTCTCGGGCTCGAGGTCGGGGCGATCCTGCACGGTCTGTCGGACGAGGAACGGCGCATCGCCTATGCCGCCGACATCACCTATGGCACCAACAATGAATTCGGCTTCGATTATCTCCGCGACAACATGAAATATGAGTTGTCGCAGATGACCCAGCGCGGCCACCATTATGCCATCGTCGACGAAGTGGATTCGATCCTGGTCGATGAAGCCCGCACCCCGCTGATCATTTCCGGGCCACTGGATGACCGTTCAGAACTCTATAATACCATCAATGTCCTGATCCCACGGTTGAAGCCGACCGATTTCGATCTGGATGAAAAGCAGCGCTCGGTCTCGCTGACCGACACGGGCAACGAGCATATCGAGGAATTGCTGCTGGAAGCCGGATTGATGAAAGACGGCACTCTCTATGATGCCGCCAATGCCACGCTGGTCCATCACGTTAATCAGGCCTTGCGCGCCCATACGCTGTTCCAGCGCGACAAGGACTACATCGTGCGTGACAACGAAGTCGTGATCATCGACGAATTTACCGGCCGCATGATGCAGGGCCGCCGCTATTCGGAAGGGTTGCACCAGGCACTCGAAGCCAAGGAACATGTCCAGGTCCAGCCCGAAAACCAGACGCTGGCCTCCATCACCTTCCAGAACTATTTCCGCCTCTATAAAAAGCTCGGCGGCATGACCGGCACCGCCGCCACCGAGGCCGACGAGTTTCTCGACATCTACAAGCTTGAAGTGGTCGAAATTCCCACCAATCTTCCGGTGTCGCGCAAGGACGAGGATGACGAGGTCTACCGCTCGCAGGCCGAGAAATTCCGCGCGATCATCCGCGAGGTCGAACAGGCCTCCAGTCTTGGACAGCCCGTTCTGGTCGGCACGACCTCGATCGAAAAATCGGAAATGCTGGCCGATGCCCTGCTCGAGGCCGGTTTCCAGATGATCGATTTCGGCAAGCCCAATGCCCTCGATCCCCTGTTCAAGGCGGCCACCGATGGGGTAGCTGGCAAACAGTTTGCCGTTCTCAATGCCCGTTTCCACGAGCAGGAAGCCTTTATCGTGGCGCAGGCAGGCGTGCCGGGGGCTGTCACCATCGCCACCAACATGGCTGGCCGCGGCACCGATATCCAGCTGGGCGGCAATGCTGATATGCGCATCGCGGCCGAACTGGCCGGGATGGAAGAGGGTGAGGCCAAACAGGCCAAAGAACAGGCAATCCGCGCCCAGGTGGCCGCCTTCAAGGAAAAAGCCCTGGCCGCGGGCGGTCTTTATGTGATCGGTACGGAGCGGCATGAAAGCCGCCGAATCGACAACCAGCTGCGCGGCCGCTCGGGCCGTCAGGGTGATCCCGGCCGTTCCAAATTCTTCCTGTCGTTGCAAGACGATCTGATGCGGATTTTCGGATCCGACCGCATGGACGGCATGCTGCAGAAACTCGGCCTGCAGGAGGACGAGGCAATTATCCATCCCTGGATCAACAAGGCGATTGAAAAGGCCCAGCAAAAGGTCGAAATGCGCAATTTCGACATCCGCAAGAACATCCTCAAATATGATGATGTCATGAACGACCAGCGCAAGGTAGTGTTCGAGCAGCGGCGCGAATTCATGGCCGATGCCTCCGTCTCCGCGACCATCGAGGATATGCGCCACGGCGTTATTGACGATCTGGTGGTCCGCCATATTCCCGAAGGCGCCTATCCGGAACAATGGGATATCGAAGGTTTGGGTCAGGACGTGATCCGCACCCTCAATCTTGAATTGCCGGTCGCCGCTTGGGCTGCGGAAGAAGGCATTGCGGAGGAGGAGCTGCGCGACCGCATCCGTGCGGCAGCCGATGCCGCCTATCTGGAACGCGCCAACCGCAACACGCCTGAATTGACCACCTATGTCGAGAAGCAGATTCTGCTGCAAATGCTCGACCATCTCTGGCGCGAGCATCTTGTCACCCTCGACCATCTGCGGCAGGTGATCGGTTGGCGCGGTTATGCCCAACGTGATCCGCTCAACGAATACAAGGCGGAAGCCTTCGAACTGTTTGACGGTTTGATCGGCCATCTGCGCGAGAATGTGACGGGCCAGCTGATGCGGGTCGAGGTCACCTTTGCACCCCCCGAACCCGAATTACCGCCAATGCAGGCCCATCATACCAATCCGCAGACTGGCGAGGACGAAGAGGACTTCGCCAATATGGCCTTCGCCATGCCCGCCACGGCCCCGCAGGATCGCAATCCCGCCGATCCGGACACATGGGGTCGCGTCGGCCGCAACGAGGTTTGCCCGTGCGGATCCGGCAAGAAGTACAAGCACTGCCACGGTATTCTCTAAATGATCTGTGTGAATTCACAGAACTAAATCAATAAAAGCTGCTCCTTAGGGAGCAGCTTTTTGTTATTTAAATTTTTAAGTTTATTGATATTTGATCAATCAGAAAAATTTCAAGAGTTAGATTGGCCAAGTGACAAGATATCCTTGATAAATTTTTCAAGATGGACTGCAGGACTATAGGTGCAATAACAACCGTCCCATTTTTGATAGATAACATCCATATCTGTTAATGCCGTCAAATGACGGTATGTGCTCGATCTAGATGTGAATTTGCAATTGAGGACATCTTGGGGGGTTGCCGGTTTACCTTTGGCAGCACATTGGACTATGTAGTTAAATATAGATCTCTGTTGCTGGTCAATCCGCGACAGACCGTAGCGCATTTCAAGATTGTTTATTTTTTCCAGAATAGTGGCTAAGTCTTTATTCATTTTACACTGCACCAACCTAAACTTGAACAACTATAGACATTAAATTTCAATAAAATTCATATGTTAAATTCATTCCCTGCGCAAGCAGCATTAATATCAATATTTTTCCAACATTCGCAATTATTACAAAATTTTTGCATAAAATTACTCTTTCCAATTCGTAGAACAAAGACAAGTTCCGTTTTATGAGTGGATTTATGCATTAGGCCAGAATTACTTACCTGCTATAATGACATTTCATTTCTATCGGTTCAGCGAATGGAAACATCAATGTCCAAGGTTCGTAATTTGATCAAACTTTCCTGTTGTGGATTGGTCATGGCAGGCCTCGGATTCGCTGGCTGCCAATCGACAGGGGACGAACAGGCCTTGGCACACAAAGCCGATTCAAGCCCCGCACAGGGTGATCCGATCGCATCCAAACCGGCCAAAAAAGCGACCACTCCTCCCGCGCGCGAGGCTACGGCTCACTCTGAAGCCACTCCGGCCCCAACTGCGGCCGAAGAGGCTCCGGCAACTCCGGCACCCGCACCACCGCCACCGCCAGAACAGCCCGCCATCAGCAACCAGCAGATCGATCGCTATCTGGCCGAAGGGCAGGTGACCTATGAAAGGGCTGCGAAATTGCGCTATCGCGAGGCAACGCGTATGGGACAGGTCAAAACCAAGGCCGACCACAGCTACTGGTCCACCGTGATCGAAATCTACAGAAATTGGGACAATCGCTATATCAGCTGGGACGAGGTCCAGAAGCGCTTGTCAGCCGCGGAAGCTGCCCGCCAGTAACAACAGCCTTAAACGGCCGGATCAAGCGGCAGGTCGGCACAAAAAACCAGATTGCGGTCGATGATCGAGCTTTGAAGATCGACAAATTTGGCCTGTGACAGCCGCATCGGCATCGGTTCGTGGGTCCGGCTCAGGAAGAACAGCTTCAATTCCTGCGCCACCATCGCATTGATGGATTGCAGGGCTTCAACGGGCAAGGGACACGCCACCAGTGCCGTCACATGCTCAATGCCGCCGTCAATGCTTTGGGCCTGGACAAACCGCATCTTCCACGCCATTCCGAATTGGCGGGCAATGGGCTTTGGCTGGCTGACCCGCTCGCTCTCGAATTGGTTGAGATACCAATAGACGAAATCGCACACCAGAGTATCAATCCATGCAAAGCAGTCATCGCCCTGCTGTACAGGTGCTGTGGCATGTTGAACGGCGGTGGATCGGGATTGCTGCATGGCCGAACCATGAACAGCCGAAAGATGATTCGCAAGCCACGAATGGATAAACAGATATCAATCGAATTTATTGTTCTATCCACAGATCAAATTTTGGGCATTGAAGACAATCTTCCCGTCAGGACAAGACATCCGCAATGGCTTTGCCGCACAGTTCTGTACTGGCGGGTCCCTTAAGATCACCGGTCCGCAATTTGGGCTCTTTCAACACGGTTTCGATCGCCTGTTCAATGGCGCGGGCTGCTTCATGCTCACCCAGATGGTCGAGCATCATGGCCGCCGACCAGATCTGGCCAACCGGATTGGCGATCCCCTGTCCGGCGATATCGGGCGCGGAGCCGTGCACGGGCTCGAACAGGGAAGGGAACAATCCTTCGGGATTGATATTGCCGGACGGAGCCACCGCAATGGTACCCGTGCAGGCCGGACCCAGATCGGAGAGAATATCGCCGAACAGATTGGAGGCGACCACGACGTCGAACATATCGGGATGGCGGACGAAATGCGCGGTCAGAATATCGATATGGTACTGGTCACAACGGATCTCGGGATAATGCTTCTGCATTTCGGCAAAGCGCTCGTCCCAATAGGGCATGGTGATCGAAATGCCGTTGGATTTGGTGGCCGAGGTCACATGCTTTTTCGGGCGTTTCATCGCCAGATCGAAGGCGAATTTCAGAATCCGGTCGGTGCCGATGCGGGTAAAGACCGATTGCTGGGTCACAAATTCACGCTCGGTCCCCGGGAACATGCGCCCGCCCACCGATGAATATTCGCCTTCGGTGTTCTCGCGCACCACATAGAAGTCGATATCGCCGGGCTCGCGGCCTGCCAGCGGACAGGGCACGCCGGGCATCAGTTTGACCGGCCGCAAATTCACATATTGGTCGAATTCGCGCCGGAACAGGATCAAGGAGCCCCATAAGGAGACATGATCGGGAATTTTCTCGGGCCAGCCGACCGCTCCGAAGAAAATAGCATCATGCTTGCCAACGCGCTCTTTCCAGTCCTCCGGCATCATGCGGCCGTGCTTGGCGTAATAGTCGTAGGAGGAGAAATCGCAATGGGTCAGTTCCAGCGTGAAACCGAACCGCTTGGCCGCGGCTTCGAGCGTGCGCAGACCCTCCGGCACGGTTTCTTTCCCGATGCCGTCTCCGGCGATCACGGCAATACGATAACGGCGATTGGATGACATGTCGGGGCTCGCTGCAATGGAAGGGAAGGGATCGGCACAAAGGGCTACGGCTGGAAGCCCTGGCTGTTACTGAACGGTGGTCGAACCGGCCAAAGCCTGACGGCGCGGCGGCAGCGGCACCTTGGCAGGCAGATCGGGCTTGCTGTCGGACAGGCCGCTATCGGGCTTCATGACATTGATCAGCTTGTCATAGAACCCGCTGGCTTGCGGCTCTACCGACTTGGCCGGGCTGGGCTTGAACAAGCCGGTCAGATCATTGAGGCTGGTGCTGAACAGACCGCCACCGCTCAAGCCGGACGCTTTGTCCTCGGATGCGGGAGCGATGGTCGAGGGTTTGGCAGTTGCAACGACAACAGGTTTTTCAGCAACAGGCTTGTCAACCTCTCCAGCTTTTTTGGCCACTGCCGCCGTTGTCACAGGCTCTGTAACGGGTGCCACAGCCGCAAAAATCGACGGACCGGAGCCGGATCCCTGCTGGACACGGCGCGGAGCACCCGTGGCCTGACCGCGCTCGTCAACGGGAATTTCATGCACCTGATCCAGGGCATCAGGACGGCTCACATCGCCGAGTTGGGCCATCTGGCTTGGCGAGGCCAAAGCCGTGCCGGTGGCATCATTCCCGGCCATGGCATAGGCCGTATTGCGGAAGCTGGCATGCTGGCCACCATCGGCATAGGTCATCTTGATGGCCTGTGTGCCCTTTTCCACCAGACGGGCTACCTGCACATCGTCATTGCGCTGCTTGTCGCGAACAGCTTCGGCGATGGCCGGATCAACGGTGATGGTCGGACAGGCCCCCGTGGGGTCGAAACGCGCATCGCCTTCGGCATTGAACACATAACGCTGGTTGCAATAATTCAGCTTCGGCTCGCGCTTGGTGACCTCGAAATGATCCGAACCTTCCTTCAGATTTTTCCAGAAGGGCATATTGGGATCATGACGGAATTTTGCCAGATTTTCTGCCGTCATCTTGAACGGGTAGGACTGGAACTGGACGCTTTTCTGCCCCGCATTGAAGGCTTCGCGCATCACCGCATAGATCTCTTCGATTTGTGCGTCGGTCATCGCAAAGCAACCGCGCGACGAGCAGATGCCATGAACCATAATATCGCCGCCCGAACGGCCCATGGCCCGTTCCATCGGATTGGGATAGCCGACATTGAAAGCCAGCCAATAGGCCGAATTCGGGTTCAATTGGCCTGCCGTCACGCTGTAGAAGCCCTCGGGCACCTGACGGTCGCCTTCCTTGCGCTTGGGACCCAACTGGCCGGACCAGCGGCAGACCGGATAGGATTTGAGCAGGACATAATCGCCCTTGCGGTCGCGCTTCCATACCTCGATTTCCGCTTCCTTTTTATAGGCGCGGATCAGGATCGGGGCGTTCCGGTCGGTGTTTTTCTCGGACATCAGTGCCAAAGTCGCCTGCGGCACCGGCGCAGTGGCCCTTGCGGGCGAGCGCGTCGAGGTCTCGACATTGCAGCCTGCAAGGCTCAGCGCGAGGGCAGCAAGACCGAAGAAACGCAGGGCAAGTTTGGACATCACAGCAACCTTTTTTGGACGCCGGCCCGCAACCCGTTCAGAGGCTTGCAGGCAGATCATCCCTCAGCAAGTAGCCCATCACTGTTACTTCTTTATTACCAATCAGGGCTTTTGTCACGCCCCGCATGACCGGCAGCCATGGCGAAACCCGCCTGCCAAGGCCGGTTTTTCCACCCACTTGCGGCAGGAATGGTCAGAATTTGCGGCCAATCGCCAGAAATTTGTCGGCGCGGCGGCGGCGGATATCGTCAGGACTCAGGCCCCGCCATTGCGCCAGGGCCGCATCGACCGCCTTGCCTGCGGCAATAATGGCCGCGTCGGGCTCACGATGAGCCCCACCGACAGGCTCGCGGACGATACCGTCAATAATGCCGAAGCGCAGCAAATCCTGTGCAGTGATTTTCATGTTGGTAGCAGCATCCTGCGCGCGGCCGGAGTCGCGCCACAGGATCGAGGCCGACGCCTCCGGCGAAGCCACGGTATAGATGGCGTGTTCCATCATTAAAACGCTGTTGCAGCTGGCAATCGCCACCGCGCCGCCCGATCCGCCCTCTCCGATCACCAGCGCGACATTGGCCACACCCAACCCCAGACAGGCATCGGTTGAACGGGCAATGGCTTCGGCCTGACCGCGTTCTTCCGCTTCGATCCCGGGGAACGCCCCGGCGGTATCGATGAAACTGATGACGGGGAGGCCGAAACGGTCGGCCATTTCCATCAGGCGCACCGCCTTGCGATAGCCTTCAGGCATCGCCATGCCGAAATTATGGCGCAGGCGGCTTTCGGTATCATGGCCTTTTTCCTGCCCGATCACGCAGACCGACCGGCCGCGGAAACGGCCGAACCCGCCGACAATGGCCTGGTCCTCGGAAAACGCCCGATCCCCTGCCAAGGGCGTGAACTCGTCTATCAGGCCGACGATGTAGTCCTTGAAATGAGGCCGCATCGGATGCCGGGCCACCAGCGTTTTCTGCCACGGGGTCAGCTGGCCATAAATATCCTTGAGGGTCGCAGAAGCGCGTTGCGTCAATTTCTGCGCTTCATCGCGCATGGCCTTGGAATCGTTTTTATCGGCGCTCGCCTGCAACTCGTCGGCTTTGGCCTCCAATTCGGCAACGGGCTTTTCAAAATCGAGGTAACTGCGCATCGATCAGGGCATCCGGAGCTGGGACAAACAAACGGGTTTGTCGGGGATCACACAATGATTTTGATCCGTCACCCTTGCGGGCATCGGCCTGTCCGTCATGGTAGTGACGGTTTGAGGGGATTTCGTCAAGCCAAAGGACGCCGCCGAAACCCCGCTTGCGCGCCTGCAGGCACCAAAAAGGGCGACAAAGACCGCTGTCGCGCCACTTTTCGGACCGCAACAGGCCGATAGAGCAATTTGGTCGCCTCGATCACGTGCACGCCGGCAAAGGGCAGGGACAGGGCCGCTCCGATTCGCTCCAAAGCGGGGGCAGCCCGCAGCAGCATCGCGCTGGGGATCGGCGGCATGAACAGCTCCTCGGACCAGTGGATCGGCGAAAACATCGCATGGCGCAACAAAGCTGTCATTTGCGAGCGCGAATAAGGCTGCCCCTGACCGAAAGGCGTGGTGTCCATCCGCGCCCACAAGCCGCGCCGGTTGGGCACCACCACCAGCACACTGCCGCCGGGTGACAACACCCGCCACACCTCGTCCAGCAAATCGGCGGGGCTTTCCTCGGTCTCGACGGCATGGACCAGCAGGACACGGTCAAGGCTCTGATCGGCAAACGGCAGCAGGGTATTGACCACCAGAACCGTGGCAGACGGGCTGTGCGGCGGCCAATGGATAACACCCTGCTTTTCCGGCATGGCGGCAATCACCCGTTCGGCCTTGCCTAAAAAACTGTCGAGATAGGGCACGCCATAGCCGAGACCCATGACATGCAGTCCGGTCAGCTTGCTCCAGCGCGCTCCGATCGCCCTGGTCAGCGAACGGCAGGCAGCCTGGCCAAGCGGGCTCGCATAGAAATTGCGCAGATCGACAACATCGGGGGTCATGGCAACAGACTCATTTCATGAAAGATGCTTGGCGATTTCGGACAGACTGTGAGACAAACAGAAAATCAGTATAAATCAAAGTGCGGGCAGGAGTCTGGAATGAACTCGGGAAAGAATTTGGAAATTCGACAATTTTTGATGGGTTCCGATAATTTCGGCGTCTTGGTCCATGATCCCGCAACCGGAGCCACAGCCAGCATCGATGCGGGCGACGAACAGCCGATCCGGCACGCACTTGCCGAGACAGGCTGGCGGCTGACCGATATTCTGGTCACCCACCATCATGATGACCATATTGCCGCCCTCGAAGCGCTCCGCCACTCTTTCGGCGCGCGCATTGTGGCAGCCGGTGCCGATGCCCACCGCATTCCCCATATCGATCTGGCCGTCAAGGAAGGCGACACGTTCACCGTCGGCACGCTGACATTCGGGGTCTTCGAGACGCCCGGCCACACGGTCGGCCATATTGCCTATCACCTGCCCGAACAGCAGGTGCTGTTTGCCGGTGATACGCTGTTCTCGCTCGGCTGTGGCCGCCTGTTCGAGGGTTCACCCGAACAGATGTATGCCTCCTTGCAAAAGCTCGCGCGCCTGCCGGCCGCAACCGCGCTCTATTGCGGGCATGAATATACCCTGTCGAATGGCCGCTTCGCCCTGAAGGTCGACCCCGCCAACAAGGCTCTGGTGGCCCGCATGCATGACGTCGAGACCCTGCGCGCACAGGGACAATTCACCCTGCCGTCGACCATTGGGCGCGAATGCGACACCAATCCGTTTTTGCGGGCCGACCAGCCCGACATTGCCAAAACCATCGGCATGGAAGGCCAGCCTGCAGTCGCGGTTTTTGCCAAATTGCGCGAGATGAAAAACAAGGGCTGAGGGCTAATCCTCGTCCCCCAAAGGATGCAGATCCCGAACCATGCTTTTCAGCCGTTCATCCAGCACATGGGTGTAGATCTGGGTCGTGGCGATATCGGCATGACCCAATAATTGCTGGACGATCCGCAAGTCGGCCCCGTTTTGCAGCAGATGCGAGGCAAAGGCATGGCGCAGCACATGCGGGGACACCGCTTGCGGCGACAGACCGCTGCGTTCGGACAATTCCTTGAGATCGCGGGCAAAAGCCTGCCGTGTCACGTGTCCGCTCTCGGAATCGGACGGAAACAGCCATGGCCCGCTGGCCGCAACCACCGTGCCATCGGGCCGCTGGTCACGCAACAACCGCCAGGCCTTCAAAGCCGCCATCGCCTTCTCGGTCAGCGGCACCAGACGCTCTTTGCCGCCTTTGCCCTTCACCACGATCAACCGCTCGCGCACCCGCCACAACGAATCGGGCAATGCGATCAATTCCGACACACGCAGACCGGTGGCATAGATCAGTTCCAGCAACGCCAGCATCCGCGCTGCCCGCCGCCGAGAAGGCAAAGAAGCCTCGGCCCCATCGATAGCGGCATCCCGGCTGGCCTGGTCGAGCAGGCGCGAGACGTCATCGACGCTCAACACCTTGGGCAGAGGTCGGCCTTGCCGCGGACTTTTGAGACGACCTGCCGGATCATCAGCCCGCAAGCCCTCGCCATATAGAAATCGATAGAATTGCCGTAAAGCCGAGGTTTTTCTGGCTGTTGTTGCCGCAGAAACCTGTCTTTTCTGCAAGGTTTCCAAAAATTCCCGTAACGCCTCGGTATCAGCCGAGACGAGATCGGCGCCGGCTTTGGCCAGAACGGCACCGGCATCTTCCAGATCGGCGCGATAGGCCGACAGCGTATTGGCACTGGCCCCGCGCTCGGAAGCCAGCATCTCGAGAAAGCGGCGGATCAGATCCTGATTGGTCACGAAACACCCCTCCTGCGGTTGATAACCATAGTCTGCACTGCCGGTGTTTGAGCGGGTGAACTTTCTCGACAGACTATGCTAAAGAGATCGGGAGAGAGGGGCGCGACGCCTCCATTATATAGTCGGATAACGGGTGTGAACAAGCTATTGGGAGACAGGCACGGTACCGTGGACAGGGTCGCACAGGTCAAAGCGGCATTGGGTGGACGCTCCATCGTTCTGGTCGGCATGATGGGTGCCGGCAAAAGCTCGATCGGACGCAGACTGGCCCAGCGGCTGAGCCTCCCCTTTGCCGATGCCGACCATGCCATTGAATCCGCCGCAGGCATGTCGATTCCTGAAATTTTCGCCCAGCATGGCGAGGAAGAATTCCGCAAGGGCGAGCGGCGGGTGATCGCCCGCCTTCTCGGCGACGGTCAAACCGTGATCGCCACCGGTGGAGGTGCCTTCCAGTCCGCAGAGACCCGCGAGCGCGTCGCCGCCAATGCGGTATCGGTCTGGCTTAAAGCCGATACCGATATTTTGTTAAGACGGGTGCGCAAGCGCTCCAACCGCCCGATGCTGCATACCGACGATCCGGAAGCGACACTCAAACGTCTGCTCGACGACCGCGCCCCCAATTACGCCACCGCCACCATCACAGTGCAATCCCGCGATGTCCCGCATGACGTGATCGTCGACGAATTGCTCGAAACACTCGACCAGCATATGCAGGGTCTGCCTTCCCAAACGACGGCGCAAGCCGCCGCGCCTATCGCCACCGTCAAGGTTGGACTGGAAGACCGCTCCTATCCGATCCTGATTGGACCCGGCCTGATCGAAACGGCAGGACAGCGCATCCACGAGATTTTACCCAACGCGGCCTGTTGCATTGTCACCGACGACAATGTCGCACCGCTCTATCTGGCCCCGTTACAAGCCAGCCTCGAACAGGCCGGACTGCGCCATGACCATATCATCGTGCCAGCGGGGGAGAGTTCGAAAAGCTATGCAATGTTCGAGCAGGTCTGCGATGCCGTCATTGCCGCGAAAATCGAACGCGGCGATTGCGTGATTGCCCTGGGCGGCGGAGTGATCGGCGATCTGGCGGGCTTTGCAGCCGCCTCGGTGCGGCGCGGTGTTCAATTTGTGCAAATACCGACCAGCCTGCTGGCGCAGGTCGATTCCTCGGTCGGCGGCAAAACCGGCATCAATTCCAGATATGGAAAAAATCTGATCGGCGCCTTCTACCAGCCCCGTCTGGTACTGGCCGATTCCGGCGCGCTCAATACGCTGTCGGAGCGCGAATTCCGTGCCGGCTATGCCGAGGTCATCAAATATGGCCTGATCGACGATGCGGCCTTTTTCACCTCGCTCGAGGCCGACTGGCGCGATCTGTTTGCCGGTGGCCCGACCCGCATTGCCGCCATCGAGACTGCCTGCCGCGCCAAGGCGGCCGTGGTCGCCCGTGACGAACGCGAGGAAGGCGACCGCGCTTTGCTCAATCTGGGCCATACTTTCGCCCATGCCTTCGAACGGCTGGTCGGCTATGACGGCACGCGCCTGGTGCATGGCGAGGCTGTCGCCATCGGACTGGTCGCCGCTTTTCGCTTTTCGGTGCAGTTGGGGCATTGTTCCGGACAGGATGCCAGCCGCGTCGAAGGCCATTTGCGCACGGTCGGCCTGCCCACCGAGATCGCCCATATTCCCGGATTTACCGGCACGGCCGACCAGATCCTTGATGCCATGGCGCAGGACAAAAAGGTCAAACGGGGCCAGTTGACCTTCATTCTGGCGCGCGGCATCGGCGAGAGCTTTATTGCACGGGGCGTTGAAGCTGGGGATGTGCGTCACTATCTTGAAGGTGCACTGACAAGGACGGCATAAACCATGGAACATTTCCAAATCGAGGCCAATCCGTGGATTGCTCTCGCAATCGTCTTGTTCTGCCTGGGATTATCCGCGTTTTTCTCGGCTGCAGAAACAGCACTCACCGCCGCCTCGCGGGCGCGGATGCATACGCTCGAAAAATCAGGCAGCCGCCGCGCCGCCATCGTCAATAAATTGCTGATGGCCCGCGAAAGGCTGATCGGGGCGATGCTGATCGGCAATCAGGTCGTCAATATCGGTGTGTCGGCCTTTGCGACCAGTATTCTGCTGGAATTGTTCGGCGGTGAAGGTGTGATCTATTCCACCATTGCCATGTCGATTCTGGTGATCGTGTTTGCCGAAGTGCTGCCCAAAACACTGGCCATCAATTCGCCAGACCGATCGGCCCTGCTGCTGGCCCGTCCTGTTGCGATCGCGGTTGCCCTGTTCGGCCCCCTGACCATGTCCATCGAGGCACTGGTGCGGCTGATCCTGCGGCTGTTCGGCATCCGCATCGGCGAGAACCAGCCTGTCCTGTCAGCCAATGACGAATTACGCGGCGCGGTGGATCTTCTGCATCACGAAGGCGGGGTGGCGCGCGATGCCCGCAATATGCTGGGCGGATTGATTGATCTGGGCGAACTGGAAGTCTCCGACGTCATGGTCCACCGCACCAAAATGCGGACCATATCCTCAAGCCTGCCGATCCATGACGTGGTGCGCGAAGTGCTGGCCTCCCCCTATACCCGCATGCCGCTGTGGTCGGGCGAGCCGGACAATATCGTGGGCGTGCTCCATGCCAAGGATTTGCTGCGCGCTCTGGACGCCGCCGATGGCAATGCCGATAAAATCAATCTGGACACGATCGCGCTCGATCCGTGGTTTATCCCTGTCACGACCTCGCTGACCGACCAGCTCAAAGCCTTTTTGTCCCGCAAGACCCATTTCGCTCTGGTGGTCGATGAATATGGCGAAGTGATGGGACTGGTGACACTGGAAGATATTCTCGAAGAAATTGTCGGCGACATCAAGGACGAGCACGATCTGGCCATGCATGGTGTCCGGCCCAAACCCGATGGTTCGGTCTTCGTCGATGGCTCGGTACCGATCCGCGACCTCAACCGCGCGATGGACTGGAACCTGCCGGACGAGGAAGCCACAACCATAGCCGGTCTGGTGATCCACGAGGCCCAGACCATTCCCGATGCCGGTCAGGTGTTCACCTTTCACGGTCACCGCTTCGAGGTCAAACGCAAGTCACGCAACCGCATCATCCAGTTGCGGATTACGCCCGTTGGGTCGCGCCGCAAACCAAGCTGATCGCGTCAGGAGGCTGCGGTCATGAACTGTGCCTGCGCCAAAGCGGCAAAGCGGCCCTTTTGGGCGATCAGTGTCTCATAATTCCCTGTTTCGACAATCCGGCCCCGGTCCAGCACCACGATCAGATCGGCCTGACGCACGGTGGCCAGACGATGGGCAATGATGAAGGTGGTGCGGCCCGCCATGACTTCTTCCAGAGCCACTTGCAACCGAGCTTCGGTGCCTGCATCAAGCGCGGCGGTCGCTTCGTCCAGAATCAGCAAAGGCGGGTTTTTCAGCAAAGCACGCGCAATGGCGATGCGCTGGCGTTCACCACCCGACAACGAACGGCCACGCTCGCCGACAATCGTTTCCAACCCTTGGGGGGAGCGGGTCACAAAATCTTCGGCTTGCGCCCGCGACAAGGCCTGCCAGACCGCATCCTCTGTCGCATCGGGCGAACCGATCAGCACATTGTCGCGGATGGAGCGGGCAAACAGCATCGGCTCCTGAAACACCACACCGACATTGCGGCGCAAGCCCTCCAGCGTCATGGACCGGACATCCACGCCGTCGATCAGGATGCGGCCCTGTTGCGGATCGAAAGCCCGGTAAAGCAAGGCCAGAGTGGTGGATTTGCCCGATCCCGTCTCGCCCACCAATGCAATCCGCTGTCCGGCTTTCACATGCAAAGACAGATCATGGACGGCAAGTTCGCGCCCTGTGAAGGAATAGCTGACATGTTCGAACACGACCTCACCCTTCAGCCGGCCCGGATCGACGGCGTCGGGATGGTTGGCGACCATGGGTTGCGTATCGAGCACTTCGAAAAATTCGACGAGCTTGGGCACCTGCAAAAACAGATTGTTGATAAATGACACCAACTGTTCCATCCGCATGACCAGCAGGCCCGACAGGCTCATAAAGCCGACAACCTCGCCGACACTGGCCAACCCCTGCTGGTGAAGCCGTGCGCCTGTCACAAAAATCAGCAGCATTGACAGGCTGGCCGATGCGCGGGTGATGATGGAAGCCATTGCCCACCATGACAACACCGGCACCTGTGCCGACAACAGATCGCGAATAGTCCTGCGCAATGCTGCGGCTTCCCATTCGATCCGCGTGAAACTCTGGACAACCGGAATATTCCCCAGCGCATCGGACGCCTGTTCGGCCAGCGAGGAATGATGGGATTCAACGGCCGCCTGCAGCACCTGGGTCTTGTTCATCACATAACCGGTCAACAGGCTGAACACGACCAACAGACCCAGCAGGATCAATCCCAGATAGAAGTTGAGCACCAGAGACAACGGCAGCAGGACAAGCAACAGCACCATCGCGGAAAAATGGTCGCGGAAAAACGACAGCCAGATCCAGGCCATGCCATTGGCACCCTCGAACTTGACCTTCAAAATCCGGCCTGAATGGGTCGCATTGTGAAAGGACAGCGGCAATGCCAGCACATGCTCGAAATATTGGGCCATCACAGCCAAACGCCGACGATGCGACAGTCGGTCGGCATTGAGGGAAATCAGCACACCTCCGGCAATCGACAGCAAGGCTGCGACAATCCACAAACCCATGGCAGGTTCGATCCCGATCGGTGTCTCGGCGGCGGCAGAGGGTGTCGCTTTGGTCAGGACATCGACCATGCGTCCGAACAGAACCGGTTCAGCAAATTGGGACAGCGCCACCACAATATTGGCCAGAGCCAGCATCACGGCCAGCCTGCGTTCCGAACCCAGCATGGACAGAACGCGGCCATAAAGTCTTATCATCATCATCGGCTACACCTGCTGTCGAACTAGACCATCATGGCCTGGCATTCCATCTTCAGCCGTCGGTCGCCAAGGCCCAATAGACCCGATATTTGGCATTGGGAGCCCGGATCGCCGCAATCCCCAAAAAGCGGGCCTGTGGCGACAGCATCGCGCGATCATACAATGGCACATCGCGCCAACCCGAAAAGGCCTCGGCCAGCGTCAGATAGCCGGCCGACAGTTTGATATGGGCCGAACGCCCGCCAGAGGCAGGCAGTTGCGGCATTTCCCCGAAGGTCGAGCGATCTTCCGCCGCAGCTTTGCCGGCCGAACCTTCAGCCGCCTTCATCAACTCGGGATCGAGCTGCAAGGGCGGCAGGCCCTTTTTGCCGCGATAGGCATTGATGAGCCCCAAGGCTGACAGCGGATCAAGGCTTGCCCCGCTCTGTTCGAGCCGCACATACATCGAATCGATCGGGCGGTCAGCAGGCGGTGTCGAACAGGAGGACAGCAGCAGACCAGCCAACAGGGCACATAAAGTCAAACCAACACCACGCACGGGAGAAAAACGGGACACATTCAGGCCTTTTTGTCGGATGGAGAGGAAACCGGATCAAGCGACGACATGACCGCCTGGGCCACCGAGACCGGTGATTCGATGGTGAGAACGGTCTTGCCGGTCGGCAACATACCCAAAGCCCGGACCTCGCGCCAAATGCTGATCGATAATTCACTCGACACCCGCGGCACTGTATCGACTTCGGCAACAAAAGCCACCAGTTCGAAATTCAACGTGGTTTCGGTGATGAGCTTCAGCAAGACCGCAGGTTTGGGATCGGGCAGAACATCGTTATGCTTGCTGGTCAATTCGAACAACAGGCTTCTGAACGCATCAATATCAAGATCGCGCGGCATCGGCAAAGCGATCAGCACACGCCCCATGCGGCCGCTATGGACGCGGTTTTTCACCACGCCGGACACCAGATTGGAATTGGGCACGATGACCGTCGAACGGTCGAAGGTCTCGATCTCCGTGGCGCGGATATTGATGCGGCGGACATGGCCCTGCTCGTCGCCGACAATCACCAGATCGCCGACACGAACGGACCGCTCCCAGAGCAGGATCAGACCGGACACGAAGTTGTTGACGATGGATTGCAAACCGAAACCGATACCGACCGACAGGGCACCCGCCACAATCGCCAGACGGTCGAGGCTCAAGCCCAGACTGGACAGCGACAAAGCCGCCGCACCGAGAAAACCGATATAGCCGATACCGGTTGTCAGCGAATTCTTGATGCCTGAATCAAGCTGTGTTTGCGGCAGATAGCGCTGTTTCATCCAGCGCTGGACGGCACGTGTCATCACAATCGCCAGCACGAACGAAGTCAATGCCACCACCACGGTCGCAATCGACAAGGTGACATCGCCGATCGTCAGCCCGAACAGCACCGCGCGCAGGGACGACCACACATCCGCCGACTGGATGCCCCATGGCACCAGCACGATCATCAAGGCCATGCCGAGGATCAGCAATTGCAGCAGGCCCGAGGCCAGAACGCCCAACTGGTTCAACGAGCGTTGCGGCAGGCCCACCGTTGTTTCCATCCAGACCAGCGTGCGCGAACCCGGCAGCAGCAGGGCAGCAATGCCTTCCTCCACCAGCCGGCTTGCCAGAATATACAGCACCAGAACTTCCAGCGAGCGGACCAGTTGTTCGACAACAAAGGCAGACAAGGCGACATAACCGAAAAACGCAGCCACAACCGATACGACCAGGCTGAGCCAGACCACCAGACGGATCACGGCGAGCGATGTGGACGAGATAAAGGCCCGGTTGTACCAATCCTCCTCGACCGCAACATGGCCAGCCGCCAGATTCTTCAATCCGCGCATCATGACGATAGCCACCAGCACGGCAAAGCTGCCACGTGTCGCCACCGTCAGCGGCAGACCGGCGGCAATGGTCTGGATCACCGCCTCCACCACCTGTCCGGCAACCAGCAGGCTCATCGTCACCAGCACCAGCGTCCGCACATCCCTCACCAGTTGTGGGGATAGATTCAGCAAGGACCAGACAGGGTGCTTGACCGCCGTCAAACCCGCCACCAGTCCACGCGCAAAACCGATAAAGGCCAAACCACGGACGAATGGCAACAGAATGGTTTCAAGACGCGGCGGCACCATGCCAAGACTGGTAAAGGTTTCCAGCATGACAAAGCCCGCCAGCGTCGGCAGGGCAAAGCCCATCAGCGCATAGAAGACCGCACGCAACGACTTGCGGAATGGCGAGGGATTGGCATCGGGAAAACGGGCGGCGGCAATCTTGTGGGTCACGTCCAAAGTCAGCCACATGATGGCAAGCAGCGTGGCAAGGCCCGCCATCAAAAGACCCAGTCCGAGCAATCCGCGGGCATCAATGATCCGGCCAAGCGTATTGGTGGAGAGGATAACGAAAGCCGACATGTCTTTGGGAAGACCCAAGACGACATCGACCCACAGGCCCGGCGCCAGCAGGCTCGACGTACGCTCGAACAAATGGGCCTGAAAGGCATCGCGGCGTTTCTCGACCACCAGATCGACCAGCTGACTGGCCTGCAAGGCGGCCGAGCGGGTGATCTTGATCAGTTCGTCCACTTCCTTCAGGGCGCGATCGCGATCAGCACGGTCCTTGGCGATTTCGGGACTTTCGGGCGGTGATTTGCTGTCGGGCTCCGGTCCCAACTCCTTGATGCGGGAGCGCAAGGATTCTGCGCGCGGATTCAGTTCGTCGCCGAATTTGCGCAATTGAATCCCGATGTCATCCAGCCGCTGGCGTTGTACAGTCAGGACTTCGGTGGACAAAGACCGCCGTTCCAGGCCCGCCTCGATCTGGTTCAGCTCCAGTTTCAGCCCTTCGACCTGGGCTTTGACCGAGGCGATATTGATGCCGGTCCCGCCTTCACTGCCGGAGCCCGACTGGGCAATTGCGAGAGCCGGAAGGCCGAACAGGATGCAGGCCACCAGCAGCGCCGCTTTCAGACGGCCGATCACGGGGTGGAAACCCATGCCGATGTGACCCTCACCCGTCTTGTCCGCCATGAAAAAATGATGAGCCACGGGCACCCTCCAGTGAAAAGCGAATCACGTCAAACAGGTTTAGCGGAAAACATCCCGTCTGCGAGACTCATGAAACAAAAAAACAGCAATTTTTAGGCGAAAAGTCTCTAAAAAAACAAGATAAGGCCCCGAAACGGGGCCTTATCGCATCAGCATCACCAGCAGGCTGGCGCCTTCCGGATTATTTGTTTTTGGCCGCTTTCGCGCGCTCGACACCTTCGAGGATCAGCTTGCGGGCCTCTTCTGCAGTCCCCCAACGCACGACCTTCACCCATTTGCCGGGTTCGAGATCCTTGTAACGCTCGAAAAAGTGCTGGATCTGGTCCAGCGTGATGGCGGGCAAGTCGGTGTAATTATGCACGCTCTCGTAGCGACGGGTCAGTTTGGCGGCCGGAACAGCCAGAATTTTCTCGTCGCCACCGGCTTCGTCTTCCATGAACAGCACGCCGACAGGCCGCACGCTCATGATCGCACCGGGGATAATGGCGCGGGTATTGGCAATGATCACATCGCAGGGATCGCCGTCATCGGACAGGGTATGCGGGATAAAGCCGTAATTGCCGGGATAGCGCATCGACGTATAGAGGAAGCGGTCGACCATCAGCGCGCCGGAGGCCTTGTCCATTTCGTATTTAATCGGCTCACCGCCAATCGGCACTTCGATAATCACGTTCACTTCGTCCGGTGCATTTTTGCCGAGCGTGACATTGTCGATGATCATGGTGCTTACCCTTTTCGTCAATCGAGCCTCTTTGACGCCTGTTTAGGCACAGCGCGGCCCAGTAGCAAGACTACTTTGGTGCGGGTGGGGCTTTTCCTGCTGATTGCACTGGGAGGTGGGGGCTGTTAAACCGCTTTCCGAGTGCCAACCGGCCACCGATCCCACAGGGCAGAGCACCTGTTGCCCCCGCAGCCATGGAATAGGACAGCAATGCGCCTGCCTTCTTTCTCCCGTCAGGATTTGCGCAGCGAGCGCCGTCTGGCCCGTATTGCGCGCTGGGATCGTCCGATTACCGGTTTCTGGCAGCGCATCTATGCCTGGACGAACATGATTTTGTCGGATCACGGCATTTTCAGATTGTTCTATCTGAATTTCCATCAGGTCACGCCGCACTTCTGGCGGGCGGCACAGCCTGCCCCGCATGACATCAACCGGATGGCCCGTCAGGGGTTGAGAACCATCATCAATCTGCGTGGCGGCCGCGAATTCGGCTCGTGGCCTCTGGAAAAGGAAGCTGCCGAGCACAACGGTATCCGGATCCTCGATTTCACCCTGCGCTCGCGTGGAGCCCCCGAACGCGAGGCCATGCTGAAAGCCCGCCAGTTTTTCGCAGACCTCGAAACACCCGCGCTGATCCATTGCAAATCGGGGGCAGACCGCGCCGGCTTCATGGCCACGCTCTATCTGCTGCTGCATGAAAACCGCCCGCTTGACGAGGCGATGCAGCAATTGTCATCGCGCTACGGCCATTTCAAATGGTCAAAAACCGGCATTCTCGATGCGTTTTTCGAGCTTTACCGCCTCGAAGGGCTTGAAAAAGGCCTGACATTCGAAGACTGGGTTGCCAATCATTACGATCCGGAAGCCCTGCAGCGAAACTTCCATGCCAGTTTCTGGTCGACCCTGCTGGTCGACCGCCTGTTGCGGCGCGAATAGGCCTATTTGTTCGGCTGGACGTAGATATAGGCTTCGATCGCGGCATCACCGGATTCCTGGCCGAGGTTGATATATTCCTCAATGAGGGTTTCCTTGGCCTCGATGCCTTTGACATCGAGATAGGCGGTAATGGCCTCATAGGTGCTGTCGATCTCGTCATAAGGACCTTTGTGGACAAAACGGATCGCCTTGCCCTCGGGGGTCGCGCCCAGCCGCATATCGCTTGGCCAGTTGGCCGGCCGTTGCGCCGGCAGTGACGCGACCGGCAGGACCGCCTCATAGCGGAAGCCCCGATCATCGGTTTCCACAAACACCGCCACGGCACGCCCCGTGACTTTCAGGTCCAGTGCCTTGGCTTCACTGTTCAGACGCGCAAATGAGCCTGCCAGCGCCTGATAGCCATCATCCCATGAGGATTGACCGCGCATCACAAAAGCCGGACGCGAGACCATCACCACCTCTTCGGGATTGTTGGGATCGAGCGGCGGCGGCGCAAGAGTTGTGAAAGGTTGTGTTGCGGAATTCTGTTCTGCATCCGCCACTTTCGGTGCCGGTGCCACCTCGACAGGCGCAGGCAGGGCGGCGGGCTTGTCCGTCACAGGCTCGGGAACGGGTTTGACCGCTTCCAGTGTGCTGGCTGGCGGGGTGCTGGCCGATGGAGTTCCTGCTGTTTGGGCCACCACCGCCAAAGGCGGTTGGCCTTGCTGGTTCTGGAACCAGAACAGGCCCGCAGCCAAAACAGCCGCGCCGGCAAATACCGCAAGGAATAGACGCATCTTGATCATCCAAAAGGTTGCAGAACAAACAATGTTTTAAGCCAAAGCCGTCGGAAACCGACTCAAACCCGATATTGGGACAGGGTAAGACCTGTCCGGCAGAAGGTCGAGTATCAGTAGCACTTTTTTCGCTTCGACGTTATATCTTCGCCAATGTTACTCAACGAGGCTTTAACGTGAACCCGCTTATCGGTCGGCCCTTTCTGAAAATGAACGGCATCGGCAATGCCATTATCGTGCTCGATCTGCGCGGCACCCCGCTGCTGGTGCGGCCCGAGGATGCCCGCGCCATTGCCGAGGGGCCCGAGACGGGGTTTGACCAGCTGATGGTGCTGTCGGATCCGCGCACGCCCGGCACGGCGGCTTTCATGCAGATTTTCAATTGTGACGGGTCGCTGTCGGGCGCCTGCGGCAACGGCACGCGTTGTGTGGCCTGGGCCCTGCTTGAGCACGCCACGATAGACACCGTGATGCTGGAAACCCAAGCGGGATTGCTGGCCTGCCGCCGCGACGGCCCGCTGACCTTCACCGTCGATATGGGTGCGCCGCGCCTTGGCTGGCAGGACATTCCGCTCTCCGAAAATTTTGCCGATACACGCCGCATCGAACTGGCGGTCGGCCCCGCCGATGCGCCGGTGCTGGCGGGTCCGGCAGTAGTCAATATGGGCAATCCGCACGCCATCTTTTTTGTGCCGGATTATCAGGCCATTGATCTGGCGACCATCGGGCCGATGCTGGAGCATCATCCGTTGTTTCCCGAACGCGCGAATATCTCGGTTGCGCAAATGACCTCGCCGTCTGCAATGATCCTGCGGGTGTGGGAACGCGGAGCGGGGCTGACACTGGCTTGCGGCTCGGCCGCCTGTGCGGCCGCCGTCGCTGCCGTCCGACGCCATGTCGGGGATCGCAGAATTTCTGTGGCCTTGCCGGGCGGCTCGCTGGTGATCGAATGGCGCGAAAGCGACAATCACGTGCTGATGACGGGTCTGGTCGAGCTCGAAACCCGCGGCAGTTTCGATGCCGCCTTGTTTGCAGGGCGTGCGTGATGGCTGTCGATGTTGTCACCTTCGGCTGCCGTCTGAATATTGTGGAATCGGAATCCATGCGCCAGCAGGCGCTGGAAGCCGGGCATCAGGATCTGGTGATTTTCAACACCTGTGCCGTCACAGCCGAGGCCACACGGCAGGCCCGGCAGGCCATCCGCCGACTCAAACGCGAACGGCCTGAGGCGACCATTGTGGTCACCGGCTGCGCCGCCCAGATCGAACCGGCCATGTTTGCCGCGATGGACGAGGTCGATCGGGTGATCGGCAACAGCGAGAAAAGCCAAAGCCAAACATGGGCGCAACTGGCCGACCCCACCGCCGCGTCGGAACGGGTCCAGGTGGCCGACATCATGGCGGTGCGTGAAACCGCCAGCCATCTGGTCGACGGTTTCGAAGGGCGCACCCGCGCCTTTGTGCAGGTCCAAAACGGCTGCGACCACCGCTGCACCTTCTGCATCATCCCCTACGGGCGCGGTCCCTCGCGCTCGGTCGCCATGGGTGCGGCTGTCGACCAGATCAAACGGCTGGTGGACCGCGGCTACAAGGAAGTGGTGCTGACCGGCGTCGACATGACCTCGTGGGGCGCCGATCTGCCGGGCACGCCGCGACTGGGGCAGTTGATGCAATCCATTCTGACGCATGTGCCGGATCTGCCGCGCCTGCGGCTGTCGTCGATCGACTCCATCGAGGCCGACGAGGCTTTGATCGACGCTTTGGCCAGCGAAAAACGGTTGATGCCGCATCTGCACCTGTCGTTGCAGGCAGGCGACGACATGATCCTGAAGCGGATGAAGCGCCGCCACTTACGCGATGATGCCATTGCCTTCAGCCAGAAAATCAAGTCATTACGACCCGATATCGTGTTCGGAGCGGATATTATCGCGGGATTTCCGACCGAAACCGAAGAGATGTTTGCCAATTCACTCGCTTTGGTGCGCGAATGCGACCTGACCTATCTGCATGTCTTCCCCTTTTCCCCGCGCGAGGGCACGCCGGCGGCGCGGATGCCGCAGCTGCCCAAGCAGGTGGTGAAAGACCGCGCCAAACGCTTGCGCGCGGCCGGTGATCTGGCGCTCGATACCTATCTGAAAAGCCAGCTCGGCACAGTGCAGAATGTGCTGGTCGAACAGGACCATCTGGGGCGCGGCGAGGGTTTTGCCACCGTCCGCTTTCGTTCGCAGGTGACTGCGGGAGAGATCATCCAGGCCCCGATCCTCGCCATCGAAGGACATGATCTGGTTGCGGCTTGACCGGCCTCAGTCCTGACCGGCATAGCCGCAAGCCGTCAAAGCGGCGGCCATCGCCTCGGGCACCGGGGCGGTGACGGTAATCGGCGGCTTGTTGCGATAGAGCGGAATGGTGACCTCGCGCGCATGCAGATGCAACGGCGGACCACCCTGACGCGGTGCCGAGCCATAGATCGGATCACCCAAAATCGGCCAGCCCATTGCCGCGCAATGTACCCGCAGCTGGTGGGTGCGTCCGGTCAGCGGATCCAGTGCCAGCCATGTCAGGCCCTCATGCCGCCCCATCACGGTAAAGCGCGATTGCGAGGGCAGACCCTCGGGGTCAACCTTCATCCACCAGCCACGCGAAGCATCGCGGCGGCCCAGAGGCAGATCGATCAGGCCGGCGTCCTCCCCGGGCCCACCTTCCACAACGGCCCAATAGGTTTTGTCGATTCTGCCCTTTTTGAACAGATCGCCAAGGGTTTCTAGCGCTTTGCGGTGGCGCCCAAGTACCAGACAGCCCGAAGTATCCCGATCCAGACGATGCGCAAGGCTGGGAGCACGTGGCAAGCCGAACTTCAGAATTCCGAAATAGGCCTCCAGCGCGTCATGTTCGCCGAAGGCCGCCTTGGGGCCGCGATGCACGGCTATGCCGGCCGGTTTATCAATCACCAGCATCAAAGCATCGCGATACAGCAAGCGGGCGAGCAGATCTTCTTCTGTCATGAATGTCGGATAGCCCTTTCTCCGGCGGCACGAAAGCTGTATCGAGAGTGTGATGACACAAAATGATGAACAAAACAGAGGTTTTCTCTCCCGGCTGTTTGGATCCAAACAGAAGGCCGGCAGCGATGACGCATTGTCGGCAGCCGAAACCGCCCCGCCGAGCGGCGGTTCCTGGTGGCAACGGCTGAGCAGCGGGCTGGCCCGTTCCTCCTCCGCGCTCGGGCAGGGCATCAGTGACCTCATCACCAAGCGCAAGCTCGACAGCGACACGCTGCAGGATTTCGAGGATGTGCTGATTCGCGCTGATCTGGGCACCACCGTCTCGGCCCGCATCATCGAAAGCCTGCGCAAAGGCCGGTTTGAAAAGGACATCGAGGTCGAAGAAGTCCGCGCCATTCTGGCCCACGAGATCGAAGCCGTGTTGCGGCCTGTGGCCCATCCCCTTGTGATCGAGGCCGATCACAAACCGTTCGTGATTGTCATGGCGGGTGTCAACGGAGCAGGCAAGACCACCACAATCGGCAAATTGACTGCGAAATTCCGTCAGGAAGGCCGTTCGGTGCTGCTGGCCGCGGGCGATACGTTCCGCGCCGCCGCCATCGAGCAATTGCAGGTCTGGGGACAACGCACCGGCGCCGAGGTGATGAGCCGCCCGCAAGGGGCCGATGCGGCCGGGCTGGCCTTTGACGCCGTCACCCAGGCCCGCGAGCAGGGCACCGATATTGTGATGATCGACACCGCAGGCCGCCTCCAAAACCGCGCCGAGCTGATGGCCGAGCTGGAAAAAATCATCCGCGTGATCAAAAAGGTCGACGCGACGGCCCCGCATGCGGTGCTGCTGGTACTCGACGCCACTGTAGGACAGAACGCCCTGTCGCAGGTGGATCTGTTCAAGAAAGCGGCTGGCGTCACGGGTCTGGTGATGACCAAGCTCGACGGTACGGCACGCGGCGGCATTCTGGTGGCACTGGCCGAGGCGCAGGGTCTGCCCGTGCATTTCATTGGTGTGGGCGAAGGGGTCGACGATCTCGAACCCTTCGCCGCCGGGGATTTTGCCAAGGCCATTGCTGGTTTGGCTTGAGTTTTCAGATTTAGACGACTTTCAAGCTCATCTCGCCCAGATGTTCGATTTCGCACAGCATGGTCTGGCCACGGATGACGGGGCCGACCCCGTCCGGCGTGCCGGAGAAGATCACATCGCCCGCTTCCAGATGGTAGGCCTGTGACAGAATCGAAATCTGTTCGGCCACCGACCAGATCATGTCGGAAATATCGCCCTTCTGCTTGACGATGCCGTCAACCGAGACGCGGATAAAACCTTTTGCCAGATGGCCGACCTGCGCCACCGGATGGATCGGGCCGCAGGGTCCGGAGAAATCCGAGCTCTTGCCGCTGTCCCACGGGCGACGCAACTGCTTGGCTTCCTCCTGCAGATCGCGGCGGGTCATATCGAGACCGATCGCATAGCCGAACACATGCTCCAGCGCTTTTTCGACCGGAATATGCACGCCGCCACTCTTGAGCGCGACCACCATTTCGATCTCGTGATGGTAATTATGGGTCAGGGTCGGATAGGGATGGTGCACCGTCTCGCCGGTAGGCACCGGCTGCAGGCAATCGGCGGATTTCTGGAAAAAGAACGGCGGTTCGCGGGTCGGATCTCCGCCCATTTCACGGGTATGGGCGGCATAGTTGCGGCCGATGCAATAGGCGCGCCGCACCGGAAAAACCGCCGTGGTGCCGACAACCGGCAGGGTGGCACGCGGGGCGGGGGTGATCACATATTCGACACTCATCAAAGCGTTCCTATCTGTAAAAGTTTCTAGAAGATGCCTATTTTATCAGCCTGAAATGATTGTACCCCTTTTGCCGCACCCGTCGAGCGCGAATTGACGGGGAGCCGCATTGCTGGCGTCACACCCCGCCCATCCGGCAGACAATGTCCCATTCCTCGTCCGTGACAGGCTGCACCGACAGGCGCATCGAGGTCACCAGTGCCATTTTCGACAGAGATTCGGTCGCCTTCACCTGCGCCAGCGTGACGGGCTTTGGCATCGGCTTGACGGCCTTAAGGTCGACCACCACCCAGGGCTCGCCCGGCTCGGCGGTCGGGTCGGGATAGGCCTCGCGGATCACCTCGACGAGGCCGACAATCTCTTTTCCCTCGTTGGAATGGTAGAAAAAGCCGCGATCACCCAGTTTCATCGCCTGCATGTGCTTTTTGGCCAGATGGTTGCGCACCCCGTTCCAGAATGTGCCTTCCGCTCCGGCTTCGACCTGCTGCTGCCAGGACCATTTGAACGGTTCCGATTTATAAAGCCAATAGGCCATTGCCTGCCCCCGATTGTGTCACGCGATCGTCTGAAAATGGGGCGAAACGGCTGATCCGTAAAGCCCCGCTTGCCCGCTGCCCTGTCAATGTTCGGCCTTGAGCGGGCGCGCCATCAAGCCGGCCACGGCCTCGTCAATGCCCGACCGGCCTTCAAGCACCGCATTGACGGCCTCGGCAATCGGCATATCGACGCCCTTGCTGCGGGCCATTCCGACCAGGACACCGGCGGTCAGCGCGCCTTCCGCCAATTTGCCGCCCGACGCCTGTTCCACCGAAGCGCCACGCCCCAAAGCCAGACCGAAAGCAAAGTTGCGCGATTTGTCGGAAGCGCAGGTCAGCACCAGATCACCCAGACCCGACAGGCCCATCAGCGTTTCGGGACGGCCGCCAAAGGCGTGCGAGAAACGCAGCAATTCGGCAAAACCACGCGCCGTCAAAGCCGCGCGTGCGCTTTCACCCAACCCGCGACCAGCCACAATGCCCGCCGCAATCGCCAGCACGTTTTTGGCCGCTCCGCCAATCTCGACACCGCGCAGATCTGTGCTGTGATAGACACGAAAGCGCGGCGAGGAGAGTGTTTCGGCCAGAGCCTTGCAGGCGGCCTCGTCACGTCCGGCCAGCACCACGGCGGTGGGTAAACCAAGTCCGACATCCTGCGCGAAACTCGGACCCGACAGCACCATGACCGGCACAGCGGGCATGGCCTCTTCCACCACCTCGCTCATGAAATGGCCCGAGGCGCGGTCGATCCCCTTGGCGCAAATGATCACCGGCACGCCCTGCGGCAGCACAGGCTGCAGGGTCGCGGCCATCTGGGCCACGGTCTGGGCCGGCACCACCAGCAACACAGCCTGCACGCCGGATACCGCCGCCTGCAACGAGGCCTCCGGAGTGACCCTCTCGTGCAAGGGCACATCCGGCAGACGGGCCTGATTGGAGCGGTCCTGCCGCATCGCGGCAATCTGGGCGGCATCGCGCGCCCATAGCGTCACGCGGCATCCGGCCACAGCCGCCGCATTGGCCAGTGCCGTCCCCCATGCTCCGGCACCGATCACCGCAATCGCCGGCACAGCCTGTTGCGTCATGCGGCATCCTCCGGCGTGATGCTGTCGGGAAGATCGGACAATTTGGCCTTCAGGGGCCAGCGCGGCTTGGGCGGCGTATCAAGCGGATCCACCAGTCCCAAACGCAACCGCTCGATCCCGGCCCAGGCGATCATCGCACCATTGTCGGTGCACAAGGCCAAAGGCGGCGCCACAAGGGTTAGGCCGCTCTCGGAAGCCAGACGATGCAAGGCCCGCCTCAGGGTCATATTGGCGGCTACACCACCGGCCACCACCAGAGCATTGGGTGTGCCGATCGAGGTGCGGAACAGCCGCAATGCCGCGCGGGTGCGGTCCACAACCACATCGGTGACAGCGGCCTGAAAGCCCGCGCACAAATCGGCAATATCGGTATTGGTCAGCGGGGCAATCCGCTGCGCCTCGATCCGCACGGCCGTTTTGAGACCGGACAGCGAGAAATCCGCTCCGGCACGGCCCAGCATCGGACGCGGCAGGGCAAAACGCTCGGGATTGCCGCGTTCGGCCTCGCGCTCGACCGAGGGACCGCCCGGATAGGGCAGACCCAGCATCTTGGCCGTTTTATCAAAGGCTTCACCGATGGCATCGTCAATGGTGGTGCCGAGACGGACATAATCATCCACCCCGCGCACAGCCATCAATTGCGAATGTCCCCCCGAGGCCAGCAACAGCAGATAGGGAAAATCCACGCCGTCGGTCAGCCGCGGCGACAAGGCATGAGCTTCCAGATGGTTGACCGCCAGAAAGGGTTTGTCGGTGACCAGCGACAGGGTTTTTCCGGTGGTCAGCCCGACAATCACCCCGCCGATCAAGCCGGGCCCGGCGGCAGCGGCAATGCCGTCGAGATCCTTGAATGAGACCTGTGCCCGCGCCATCGCACGGCTGATCAAACCATCAAGAGCGGTGACATGGGCGCGCGCGGCAATTTCGGGCACCACGCCGCCATAGGGCGCGTGTTCCTCGATCTGGCTCAAAATCTCGTTGGACAGAATATGCCCGCGGCCGTCGCGCTGCAAAGCCACTACGCTTGCGGCGGTTTCATCGCAGGTGGTCTCGATCCCAAGAACGATCATGCGGTTTTCGCTCCACAATCCATGACCCGACCAGCCTTTTATCAGCTTTGTGGCATTGGAGTTTCTTTTCGGCCCTATCAAGCCAGAGTGCTACTCCCTATAATCAGGCTTTGACAAGACGCAAGGACTTGATTGTCGCCGAAGACTTGATAGTTGCAATGACAGCGGGACAGAGCCAGCCATGCAGGTGATTATCACCCGTGCCGGGGACGATGCACGCACAACCGCCCGTCTGGTGGCCGATCTGGGCTGCATCCCCGTGATCGCCCCGCTCGCCAGACGCCTTGCGCTGCCCGTGGCGATCCCCGACCGGCATTTTGACGGCCTCATCATCACCAGCCGCGCATCTGTTGCGATGCTGGATCGGACACAACTGGAGCCCCTGATGCCGGTTCCAGTGTTTTGCGTAGGTGACGCCTCCGCCGATCTGGCCCGCGGAACGGGATTTGAAACGGTTTTTTCCGCTGCCGGCGATGTCACCGGACTGATCGGCCTCGTCCATGACAAGGTGCCGCAAGGCCGGGCGCTGCTTTACCTGACAGGCGAACCGCACAAACCCGATATCGAACTGGCTTTATCGGACACAATGCGGCTGACCACCCTCGCCACCTACCGGATGGAGGCTGCCGAGGCCTTTCCGCAAGAGGCACTGGCTCTGCTTGATGATCCGCATCCGGTCTGGCTGCATTATTCGCAACAATCGGTCGAACGTGCCGCCGCCCTCGCTAAAGCCAGCCCGCGACCCGATCTGTTCCCCCGCGCCCGCCATCTGCTGATCTCGCAGGCTTTGCAAGCCGCCGTCAAAGCCGCTGGCGGCACCGACATCACCATCGCTACACAACCCAACCAGCAGGCGATGATGGGCGCGCTGTTAACGATGCGAAAGGCATTGAGGATATAAACTGCCAAAAATATGGATTACGATCATCCGTGCGGACAAGAGGTGACTATTTTGGATCCTAACACCAAACCGGCCCCATCGGCTCCCGAACCGGCCAAAACACCGCCTGCAATGGACGAGGCCGCCCATTTCGTGCCGCATCCCGACAGTGCCACTGTCCCGCCCGTTTCCCCTGCCGCATCCCCTAACCCCGCGCCCGGCCTGATACGTCCCATGCTCGCCGGATTGGCGGGTGGCGCAGTGGCTTTCGGTCTTTTTTTCGGCCTGTCGCAACTGCTGAACCCGATGGCCGACCTCTCGGACCGCCTCGCCATTGCCGAGAGCAATATCGCCACCGCCGCGACCCGCCGCGCGCTTGAAACCACTGACAAGCGTCTGGCTGCTCTGGAAGCGCGGTTCGATCCGCTGCGCAGCGAGCTGGAAACCATCAACCGCACGCTCAACGGGGCCGGAACGGTCGATGTCACCCCGCTTGTGCGCCGCCTCTCGGCGCTTGAAAATTCCATCGTCCTGCTCAAGCAGGACACCCAGAACGACAAGCCAGCCGCCGCAAGTCCTGCTGTCACAAGTCCTGTTGCCACAAGCGCATTGGGGTTTGAAACCGCCAAATTGTCGCTGGCTTTGCTGATCAGTGACAGGCTGGAAGCCGGCCAGCCTTTTCTCTCGGAACTTGCCGCACTGGAATTGCTGGGCGTCGATGCCGCGATCCAGCCCCTGCTGCATGACACGGCCAATGGCAATCCCTCACAGGTCCAGCTGCTCGGCCAGTTTGCAGGCCTAATCCCGCAGTTGCGCAAAGCCATCCCGATACCAGCCGATCAGAGCTGGTCGGCTAAAATATGGCAAAGCCTGAGCACGCTGGTCCGTATCCGGCGGCTGGATGACAATCAGGCCACCGATCCAGAAAGCCGCATGCACCTGATCACGCTCGCTTTGCAGGCGGGGCGGACCGACGAGGCGCTCAAGCATTTCAACCTGCTGCCCGATGCCATGCGTGCCCAGGCCCGCAACTTCGAAGCCCTGTTGCACAAGCGGCTGGCGGCTGTGATGGCCGGCGAGGCTCTGCTGAAATCGGCCTCCGAAGACCTGCTGGCTGCCAGCCGGACCGCCAAAGGCGGCAGCAAATGATCCGCGCCCTGATCACCCTGATCCTGCTGTCGGCAACCGCCACCGGACTGGCCTGGCTGGTGGATATGCGCGGCGGATTGCTGGTCAATCTCGGTCCCTACCAGATCGAAACCTCGCTGGCGGTGGCCGCTGTCGGGACGCTCGCTCTGGCAGTGATGCTGGCCATGGTGTGGGCCTGCATCCGCTACCTCGTCAATATTCCGCAGGCATTGAGCCAGTATTATTCTGGCCGCAAACGCGACAAGGGCTATCAGGCCGTCGCACGCGGGATGATGGCAATCGGCATGGGCGATCGCAAAACGGCCGAACGCGCGGCCAGGGATGCCCATAAATGTCTGGGTTCCGAGCCGCTGGTGCTGCTGCTGCAGGCCCAGTACGCCCAGCTCAGCGGCGACAGGCTTGCCGCCGACCGCGCCTTCCGCTCTATGCTGGACCTCGAGGACGCCAAGACGCTCGGTCTGCGCGGCCTGTTCATCGAAGCGCAGCGGCGGGGCGAGCATGACGAGGCTCTCTCCTTTGCCCGTCAGGCCCAACAGGTTCAACCGGCTCTGCCATGGGCCAATGAGGCCCTGCTGGAATGGCACTGCCAGCAAGAGGACTGGTCGCAAGCCCTGGCACTGCTGCAGCGCATGCAGAAGCAGCTGGAAAAGCCGCTTTACCGCCGCCAGCGTGCGGTCTTGCTGACGGCCTATGCCAACAGTCTGCACAGGACCGATGCCGAAACCGCGCTCGATCTGGGCCAGGAAGCGGTCAAACTGGCCCCCGATCTGGTCCCTGCCACGGTGCTGGTGGCGCACTTGCTGATGGCCCGCGAGGATTTGCGCAAGGCCAGCCGTTTGCTCGAAGCCTGCTGGTCGCTCGCTCCGCATCCCGATCTGGCCCAGGCCTATATCCATCTGCGCCACGGCGATTCCCCGTCCGACCGGCTGACGCGCGCCGAAGTGCTGACCCGACAGACCGCAGAACACTCCGATAGCCGCTATGCCCTTGCCCAATGCGCGATCGAGGCCCGTGATTTTACCCGCGCCAGACAGATCCTCAGCCCCGAAATCGCCAATCGGCCGACAACGCGCTTCTGCCTGCTGATGGCCCGTCTGGAGCAGCTCGAACACCACGATCCCTCGGCCGCGCAACTCTGGCTGGCCCGCGCCTCGCGCGCTCCGCGTGATGCGGCATGGATTGCCGACGGACTGGTCTCCGATCATTGGGCAGCGGTGTCGCCTGTTTCGGGACGTCTTGATGCCTTCGCATGGAAGTATCCGCAAGAATCCATCACCGCCCGGGACCTGACGGACCATCCTGCGCCGGAAACTGCGCCCGTCACATTGGCTGCAGCACCGGCAGCCCCAACAATCACGCCAGAAGCCCAAAAGCCCAAGCCGAAACCGGCGTCATCCGTGGTGTTTCCGCTGGTGACCTCGCCCGATGATCCGGGTCCGATGGACCGATCCGCAGAGGATGAAGCCACCCAAAGCAGCAAACCGGCCAAACCGGTTCATCTGTTTGGCGGTTAACGACTAAAAAAGTCGGCTGAAGGGATGGAAATCCAACCCGTCCTGCTGTAAGACCACAACCGTTGCCGCTTTAGCTCAGTCGGTAGAGCGACTGATTCGTAATCAGTAGGTCAGGTGTTCGATTCACCTAAGCGGCACCATTTTTCTCTTTATAAATCATGATGATAGATCTGGCAGAAACTCCGGCGTCCTTGCATGTGCCTGTCCTGAATGAGAGCGCCGGGAGGCTCACGGTGGTCTGTGCACACCACTCCGAGCGGCACGTCCACTAAAGGCGGCGACACCAAGGCACAGGGACGGGATCAGGTTCTTTGTTGATCATCCGGTGAGACGCACCTCTCATGCTAATTTGCGATTGATTAAACTTTGAAGTGTGACAAAAGGGTGATGCACCTGCGTTACTGGGTCTGATCTTGCAATTTTTTGTATCTTAATACTCTTGATCAGAAACAATTTCGTTGATTGCAACCACAAGATGAGTTTAAAGGCTTGTCAGTGTTGGGCTTGCGACTAGTCGGGCAAGCAAACAACGCGCGTATCTAGGGTGGAGTTTTTTTGCATGTTGTTTGACCACTGTGCTCAATGCCAGCAATGCTGCACGATTGAAGCCGGTCATCCACCGCTTGATGTCAGTTTGACACAAACAGAAACAGCCCGTCTCGGTTCCGTTTGCATCGAGGACAATTGCGCCAATCTGGGGCCGGGCGGCTGCCATCTCGGCCATGACAAGCCGTTCGGCTGCACACTCTATCCGCTGTCCTATAATCCCCATTCGCGGGATTTCTATTATGACAGCGAATGTCCGCTGATGCCGACTTATATCGCACAACTGGCAAGCGCCTCCAGCGAGGCCTCCCAGCATCTCGCCCAGATGCGCCAGACCATTGCGGTGCTCGAGCAACAGGAGCCCGAATACCTGTTGCACAACCATCTGGTCGATATCGATTATTTCGACCTGCTGAAACTTCCTGTCCAAGCCCCACCTCCCTCACAGGGCCATCTTAAATGAATACGATGAAGCATCAGCTTGCTGACGTTGAACCACTGGCAAAGCCGATCGGGGTCAATCTTGCCCCCACACCCCTGATCAACCGGGTCGGGTACCAGACCTGGACAGACGACAACCTGTTTGTCGAAAGCAACCACAACGACATCCGCTACTACACATCGCGCTGGGATGCCCTTTGCCCCTATATCGATGTCAGCGAGGACATGCTGGAGCGGGCCCCCAAGCCGTTCATTGTCTATGCCCTGCCGCCCGATTGCGCCTTCGGTGTGCCCATCAACGACCAGTATGGCATGGTGGATACCCAGTCCGAAGAGTTCTGGAACGAACCCCGACGCGCCCGCAAATTCCGTGAATATGACAAGCTGTTCAAGAATTTCACCCATACCGAGGAAGTCATCCCCGGCTCGAGCCTGAGCGTCGAGGATGTCTATGCGATGGGCGGCGAACATTTTGCGACCTGCGAAATCGATGCCCGCGAGATCGCCGGATTTGTCGACTACATCCAGACGCTCGATGTGCTGTTGCTGAAAGTCTACGATCCGGCAGGCGCACTGGTCCTGACCGAAGTGGCAATCATCCTGCCCGATTACAACCAGGTCTATGGCAGCTTCTGCCAATGGGACCGCGCCTATAAAAACCGCTCGCCCGGCATGTATGCCTGCCTGCTGGCCAGCCGCTGGACCCAGAGAAACGGCTTGCGCTACTACAATCTCGGGCCTGTCGGTGACTATAACTACAAGTCACTGTTTGTGACCACGCTGGAGCCGATCTACTCGCTGGCTCTGACCGATCCCGAGCATCCCCTTGCGCTTGATCCGACCTCGCCGCTGCATACCGATTTCAAGGTCGAGCACTGGAACAAGATTTATCGCACAGTGAAACAGTCGAAAAAGCAGGCTGGCGCGCGATAGATCCCGCGCCCGCTTGCTCGTGCCTCACTCGAAAATATGCACGCCACCAAAGCTGTGGTCATAATCCATCATCAGCTCTTCGCCGATCTTGATGTTGCGCAGAGCCTCGAACGAGCCGTCTTTATTCAACCGCACATTCGGTGTCTTGGTGTGGTTGAGATAAATCGCAAAATCCATGGTGTTCATGCCCATGGTTGAAACCAGCACCTCGTCATCATCATAATAGCAGAACATCTCGATCTGCTTGCGGACGCCTTTCGGCAGACTTTTGAGCTCGGCATGGGTGAAGGAAATCTCGCGATGTTTGACGAGGCTGCGCAAAGGATTGACGCCTTTGGGAATGGGTCGGACGGCAAACACGCCGATGCCATGCACAGGTGAAATACCCAGATGGCAATACACCTCGTTGGCGAGATGGTTCATAATCACTTCTTGAGGGGTGAGTTTCTTCTGATCAGGCATTTCGAACCACAATTTTTGAGAACAACTGTCAAACAACGCGAACGGGCCGAACTTTCACTGTTCTGGCTGCCGCTGTCAAAGTGATATTTGGATTTCCGGCAATTATTCTGAGCATATTGCACAGCTGCTCCCCAGTTGCAGCCCTAGCGCAGAGCCATCGGTTGGCCCTAGACTGGCCCCTCAATCGAACGGCCCCGATCCAGGCTATCCCCGACCGCAAAAGGCTCGTCGCGCAGCACCATGACACAGCCACCCGATAGAGTGACAACAGTCTCGCATTGGATCACCCCGCTTCTGCTGACGCTGGCGGTGCAGAGCGTGTCCTCCTTTCTGCAGCGGATGCCGCCGGCCATCGCACCGGCTTTGACGGGCAGCTACCAGCTGTCTCCCGAATCCATCGGCTATCTGTCGGCCAGCAATGTCATCGGCGCGATCCTGTTCCTGTTTCTCGGTGCGCCCTTGCTGCGGAGGCTGGGGTCGGTGCGCTCCTTGCAGGTCGGCCTGTTGTTCGGCTCGATCGGTGCGCTGCTGTTTGCCCTGCCCGCACCGGCTACTTTGCTGGTTGCGACCCTGATGATGGGCTTCGGCTATGGCCCTTCGACACCCGCAGGCAGCGATATCCTGCAACGCCATGCCCCCGCCAGGCACCGCTCGCTGATTTTCTCGATCAAGCAGGCGGGCGTGCCGTTCGGCGGTATTCTCGCAGGACTGATCCTGCCCTATCTGATCGAAGTGGGCGGCCTGACCCTGTGCCTGTGGTTTGCCGCCGGTTTTGCCGCGCTCACAGCTTTGCTGATGCAGCCCTATCGCGCCGCGATCGACCATGAACGCGACCGCAGCCAGAGCCTGCATCTGCGGCAATTTCTCAGTCTCGGCAATATCTCCAAACCCATCAACGCCCTGCGCGAGACACCGCAATTGATGCAGGTGGCGATGAGCGGCACCTGTCTGGCCGTCGGGCAGGGTGTGTGGATCAGCTTTCTGGTGACCATTCTGGTCAACCAGATGGCGATGAGCCTGACCATGGCCGGGCTTTACTTCTCCATCATGCAGGGCGCCGGCGTGTTCGGCCGCATCCTGCTCGGCTGGGCCTCGGACCGTCTCGGATCGGGCCGCCTGACCCTGCGCCTCGCCATGATCAGTTCGGCACTGACCACGCTGTGCCTGCCCTTCGTCACCCCCGAATGGTCTTTATTGAGCATCACCCTTCTGTGCATCGTGGCGGGTATTACCGTGACAAGCTGGAACGGTGTGCAGATTGCTGAAATCGCCCAGCTTGCCCCGCCGCATCAGGTGCGCGAGGCCTCCTCGGGCGCGACACTGGTGCTGTTTGTCGGCTATGTCGCGGGTCCGGCAGGCTTTGCCCTGCTGACCTCGCTGACCGGTTCGATCCCGTTCGGCCTGTATGTCACCAGCCTGATCATCGCCTGCGGCCTGCTGATCCTGCCGGGCAAGAGGCCCGCCGCATAGACAGGCAGCCCCGGCGGCTGCATCAGTCCGGTCCCGTGGATCAAAGCACGGAAATCATGCCGCCATCGACATAGATGACCTGACCATTGACATAATTGGAGGCGGGAGCAGCCAGAAACACCGCCGCGCCGATCAGCTCTTCCGGCATGCCCCAGCGTTTGGCCGGCGTACGGCCCTTGACCCACGCATCGAACGCGGGATTGTCGATCAGGGCCTGGTTCATGTCGGTGATCATATAGCCCGGCCCGATCGCATTGGCCTGCAACCCGCTGGCCGCCCATTCCGCAGCCATCGCCTTTGTCAGCAATTTGATCCCGCCTTTGGACACCGTGTAGGGCGCAACCGTGGCGCGCGCCAGTTCCGAGGTCAGCGAGGCAATATTGATGATCTTGCCATAGCCCCGCGGGATCATCCGCTTGGCCGCCTCGCGGCCGATCACGAAGGCACTGGTCAGATTGGTTTCGATCACCGAGCGCCATTCCGGCGTGGTCAGTTCCACCATCGGCTTGCGTAACTGGATGCCGGCATTGTTGACCAGAATATCGACATGGATGCCGGCGGCATCAAGCGCGTCGAAGGCTTTGGTAATGGCTGCCTCGTCGGTGACATCGAACACGCAGGCACGCGACTGATGGCCCTTGGCAGCCAATTCGGACACCGCCTGGTCAACCCGTGCCGCCGTGGTGCCGTTGATGATGACGGCCGCACCCGCATCGGCCAAGCCCTCGGCGATCGCCCGCCCCAAACCGCGCGACGAGCCCGTGACAAGCGCCGTGCGGCCCGTCAAATCGAACAGGGGATTGGTCATGGTGTTTCCTCTCGGTGTTTTTATTCGTTCATGGTCATGTGATGTCCGGACGTTCGGGCAGGATCCACCCATTGTCAACACAAGGCAATGCAGAGCCGGGGCACCTCTATTGGCCATCCTGCCCGACAAGGAACCTCGACAAAGGGCTTAAGCCATCAATCCAATCGCGTTTGCAGCACATAATTGATCCAGATCAAAGCAGCGATTTTTCCAATAGTCCTCAATACAGGGATCAAGCTGCCACAAGGGAGGATCACATGTCAGCCGGAGAACAAGCCTATCTCGTCACCGCCATCGGTTCTTTTGCGTTGTTTGCATTGAGCGTCTTCTATTTCGACCTGACAACCAACAGCAAGCGGTCGAAATAAGCGCCTTTCACGATGCCCGACCGCCGGACCGTTGGGTTCGGAATGTGACGTTTTCTGGCCTGACAAAGCCCCGTGCTTGTCGGGCCTTTTTTATGCCACAAGGCCCGATGCTCTGCACGGGGCAAGCCTGGGCTCATTGTTTTGACCAAAAAAGCCTGTTACGCCTGATCATGCTGCATCAGCCGATGGCAGCATGATCGTTTTCTTGTTGCGCAGGGCCTTTGTCATGCAATCGACCCCGGTGATCCTTTTCGACCTTGATGGCACTCTGACCGACCCCAAAGCGGGCATCACCCGTTCGGTGCAATATGCGCTGGAAACGATGGGCCAGCCGGTCCCGTCCGAGGATGATCTGGAATGGGTGATCGGCCCGCCTTTGCGCGCCAGTTTTCTGACGCTGGTCGGCGAACAATGGGCCGATGAAGGCGTGCGGCTCTACCGCGAGCGTTTCGGCGTCACGGGCCTGTTCGAAAACGAATTGATCGACGGCATCCCGCAACTGCTCGAACAGTTGCAGGCGGATGGCAAACGCATGTTTGTCGCCACCTCCAAGCCCGAGGTTTTTGCGGTCCGCATCATCGAGCATTTCGGACTGAACAGGTTTTTTGAGCGGGTCTACGGTTCGGAACTCGACGGCACCCGCGTCGACAAGCGCGATCTGCTGCCCTACATCCAATCGCAGGAAGGTTTTGCCTCCCATCAGGCGGTCATGATCGGCGACCGCAAGCATGATGTGATCGGCGCAAAATCCATCCAGGTGCCGACCATCGGCGTGCGGTGGGGCTATGGTTCGGATGACGAGCTGAAGGCGGCCGGCGTGCATCGCCTGGTCGACCATCCGTCAGAGATTGCCACGCTGATACTCTAACCGGCATTGCGGCCCTGCATAAATAGGTGGACAGAACCCGCTTTTTTGGTGGACGCGGGCCGATTTCTATTCAGAAATATCACAGATAAAATGATCCATGCCACATGGCATCGGGAATGGATATTCGGGGGGATATAATGGCCGCACTTGAAGCCTATGGCATGAAACTGATCGCCCATGACCTGCTGGACGGCTGGGGAGGGATCGGCGAAGGCATGTCGATCCAGAAAACCCGTGACGGCCGCCGCATCATGTGGCTGGCACATGAAGGCCCGCCGAAAAACTTTACCGGCGTCGATGTGACCGATCCGCGCCACCCCAAAGTGGTCGTGCAGACCGAATTGCCGCATATGAAAGTGCGCTCCAACTCGCTCGAAGTCTGCGGCGACATCATGGCTGTGGCCTATCAGACACTCGAGCACGGCTTGCAGCCCGCGGGCTTCGAACTGTTCGATGTCAGCGTTCCCGAACAGCCCCGCTCGATCAGCTTCTTCGATTGTTCCGGCCCGCTGTCGCGCGGCGTCCATCAGGTCTGGTTTGTCGACGGCCGCTATGTGCACTTTGCCGGAGGCGCGGCCGATTTCATGCCGCATAACGGGCTGGATGACCAGGCCTATCGCATCGTCGATGTCGGCAATCCGTCCAAGCCGGTCGAAGTGGGCCGCTGGTGGATGCCGGGCACCAGGCAGGGCGACAAGGAAGCCCAGCCGACCCGTCTGCCGATTGATTCGGGGTTCCGCGCCCATAACACCAATGTGTTTCCGCAGCGGCCCGACCGCGCTTATGTCGCCTATCTCGATGGCGGCGGTTTCGTGCTCGACATCAGCGACATGGGCAGCCCCAAGGTGATCTCGAATTTCAACCCGCATCCGCCCTATCCCGGGTTTACCCATACGGTGCTGCCGCTGTTCAGCCGCGACCTGCTGGTGGTGTCGGATGAATGTGTGAAGGACAATGGCGAGGACTGGCCGAAGCTGACCTGGATTCTCGATGCCCGCAACGAGAACAATCTGGTGCCCGTCAGCACCCTGCCGATGCCGCCGTTTGAAAAATACGGCCATGCCGGTGGCCGCTACGGCTCGCACAACCTTCACGAAAACCGGCCCGGCGAGACCTCCTTCAGATCGGACACGCTGATTTTCTCGACCTTCTTCAATGCCGGCGTGCGGGTCTACGATCTGTCCAATCCGCTGCAGCCCAAAGAAGTGGCGGCCTATGTGCCGGAGGGTCCGAAAGGATCACGCGTGCCCACCATCCAGATCAACGATGTGTTTGTCGATGAGAATGCCATTGTCTATGCCGTCGACCGGCACAGCGGCGGTCTTTACATCCTCGAACTCGATCTGTGACGCGCCCGCGCACCGGCATGACCACTCCATCAACCGCCACACCGGCCACTGCACCTGTGCCCGTCACCATTTTGACGGGCTTTCTGGGCAGTGGCAAAACCACCGTGCTCAACCACGTCCTGCAAGCCCCCGATATGGCGGATACAGCCGTCATCATCAATGAATTCGGCGAAATTCCGATTGACCATCTGCTGGTCGAGCAGGCGATTGAAAACACCGTGGTGCTGCAGAACGGCTGCATCTGCTGCACGGTCCGCGGCGATCTGGTCGATACACTGCTCGATCTGGTGCGCCGGTCGAAGCAGGGCCTGCTGCCGCCCTTCTCGCGGGTGGCGATTGAAACCACGGGTCTGGCCGATCCGACCCCGATCATCCAGACTTTGGCCAATGACCGGATGATCGCTCCCCTGTTCACGCTGCACCGGGTGGTGGCGACGCTGGATGCCGTCAACGGCCTGTCCACGCTGGAGGACTATCCCGAAGCCGTCCAGCAGCTGACAGCGGCCGACTGCGTCCTGATCACCAAAAGCGACCTGACAGATGCCAATGGCGACACCGCCATCCGGACAGCCTTGCAGCGCATCAATCCGACCGCGCACAACCATCTGGTCATCCAGGGAGCGATCACGACCGACCTGATTTTCGGTTCACCCGACGCCCATAGCCATCAACCGCATGGCGACATCAACCGCTGGCTCGGCGATGCCGCAGTCCACTCCGGTCACGGCCATCACCATGATCACGGGCACGACCATGCCCATAACGACCCCAACCGCCACAATGCCCATGTGCGGGCCTTTTGCATGCGCACCGCGCAACCGATTCCAGCCAAGGCACTCGAGCGCTGGCTCAACTCGCTGTTGTCCCTGCGCAGCAAGGATTTGTTGCGGATCAAGGGTATTGTCCATGTCGCAGGGCGTCCCGGTCCGGTGATCATTCAGGCCGTGCAGCATCTGTTGCACCCGCCCACCAGTCTGGCGAACTGGCCCGATGACGATCACGACACGCGGATTGTCTTCATCACCCGCGACATTGCCCCGGCTGCGATCGAGGCCAGTCTGGATCTGTTGAGGCAGGCCCCGTCCTAGATGCTGAACGCATTGGGCGCGAATGGCCCTAGCGGGATCGGATCGGCCTGCCAGAAGCCCGGTCCCTCTGCCTCGAGAAGCCGGTCGATCAACCGGATGACCGCTGCCGTGCCGCCGGTGCTGTCGAGCTGCAGCACCTCGATGTCCTGCGCCTCCAGCCGGCTGCGTTTTTGCCGTGCCTCTTTGGGTGTCGGGGCGCTGGCTTCGGTCAGGACCGCCATAAAGCGTCCCTTGATGCGGAAAGCCATCGCAACCTGCACGAAATCGCTTTCGCCCACCGGTCTGGCAGGACCGAAATCCGGGGCAAACAGATGCGCCCGCGGCAAGGCTGCCGGCGCGGAAAACAGCCAGTCCTGCCAATGATAGAGGCCTGACAGCCGCTGCGCGGCCTCCAACAGGGCCTCGTCTTGCGACAGCCGCTGTTCGATCTCCTGGAAATAGACGGTCAGAAACAGCCGGCTCGGCCCATCCCACGGCGAGCACAGGGCATGCAGGCTGCGCAAGATCAGATCGGAGGTTCTCTCCCCGCTATTGGAACCGGCGAGACCGGCAAAATGATAGCGCAACTGGTGCAGCCGCAGGGTCCCGGGCCCGACAAAAACGAACGGATTGACCGCCGAGAACACCAGACCGCGACCCGAAAACGAGGCCAGCCTGATATCATCCATCTGCCAATGGTCCATCCCATACGGCACGCACTGCAGATCGTTGACCCGCAAATCCATATCCAGTTGTTCCTTCAAGCTCGGCGCAAGCGTTCAATGCGCCCGATTTTCGGGATGCCAGACCAGCAAACGCGCCCGCAACCAATCGAGCGCCCGAATGACAACCATCCCCAATATAGCAATTTCTATAATGCCCGCAAAGACACCGACGGAATCGGCAAACCGTCCCGCCGCGATCATCGCCCCGCCGACACCCGATCCGCCCATCAGCATTTCGGTGACGATGGTGGTGATCATGCCGACCGGTAAGGCGATCTGCAAACCTGTCAGAATGGCAGGAGAGGCCAGCGGCAGAATGATTTCGCGCAGCAACTCGCTTTCACTGGCACCGAGAGAGCGGGCAGACCACAACGGCCATTTGTCGATATGGCTGGTGCCGGAATAGGTGGCGGTCACAATCGGAAAAAAGCATGAAAACGTGATCATGATCACTTTGGATGTGTCGTAAATATCGAACCACAAGATGAAAATCGGTACGAATGCGATTTTCGGCATCGGGAAACCGATCGAAATCAACGGATCGAAAAACCACTGCACCCCGCGCCGCCGCGCCATCAGAATGCCCAGCGGAACGGCCAGCACCGCCGCAATCACAAAACCCGTCACTGCGCGATAGAGCGTCAGTCCGAGATCGACAAACACCGCGCCGCTCTGCATATCCGCAAACAGGCGGGCCAGCACATCGCTGGGCGGCGGCAGCAAAAACGGATGCACCCATCCGGCGCGGCTGCTCAACTCCCACACCGAAACCAGCCCCACCAGCACAAGGGCTTGCAACAGGCGGTCACGGTGACGGATGAGCGAAAGCGGGCTCATGCCTGTTCTTTCCAGCGCAAGCGGTGGCTGACAAAACTGCCGAACAGACGATCAGCCACAAAGCCGGTGCTGGCCACCGTGAGGATTACTGCAAACATGGCCGGATAGTTGCCGCCATCCCCGAGACTGCCGATCAGAAAGCCCAAGCCGTCCTTGGCGATCACGAATTCGGAACTCACCATCAGGATGAACGAAAAGGCCAGTGCCGTGCGGCAGCCCGCCAGAATATCGGGCAAAGCAGCAGGCAGGATGATCTCGCGCAGCACCTGCTCCTTGCTGGCACCAAGACTGGTGGCCGACCAGACGATAAAGGGATTGACCCCGCGCGCCCCGTTATAGGCACTGACAATCACCGGCAGCAGACAGCCCAGAAAAATCAGGAAAATTTTGGAGGCGTCACCCAGCCCGAACCAGATCATCACCAGCGGAATCAAAGCCGATTTCGGCATCGGATAGAGGATGCGCACCAAGGGATTGAACAGGGTCCGGAACAAGGGACGCGTTGCCATCAAGAGACCGACCGTCATACCGACCAGCACCGCCAATCCCAGCCCCGTTGCCGCCCGTGACAAAGACCGCCAGGCATTGACGACCAGTTCGCCACTTTGCAGCAGATCCAGAAACGCCGCAGCTATCGCCCCGATGCCCGGCAGCATCTGTTGCGAGACAAGACCGGATCGCCCGACCAGTTCCCACACCGCCAGCATGATCAGCACAGGCAGATAGCGCACACACAGCGCGACGACCGCCACCAACGAACCGCGACCGTCCACCGCAGCAACCGAGCGCATGTCGCCGGCGGCCATCACAGACCCCCGCGGCTGGCCAGCACCGCCTGTTCGCGCACCAGCCGCCAGATCTGTTCGCCCAGCTCGACAAAACGGCGATCGGTCAACGTGCTTTCGTCGCGCTCCGGCCCCAAGCCTGTATCGATCTGGTGCTCGATCCGGCCCGGCCGCGCACTCATGATCGAAATACGGTCCGCCAGAAACACCGCCTCATGGACATCATGGGTCACGAACACCACGGTTTTGGGACGCCGTTTCCAGATCATCCGCAATTCTTCCTGCATGACCCGCCGCGTCTGCGCATCAAGCGCGCCGAAGGGCTCGTCCATCAACAGAATATCGGGATCGACCGCCAGGGTGCGGGCAATGGCGGCGCGCTGTTGCATGCCGCCCGACAGTTGCGAAGGATAGGCCTGTTCGAAACCGCTCAACTGCACCAGCTTGATATGGGCCTGGGCGATGTCGCGGCATTCGGCCTCCGGCAGGCCCTTTTTCTGAAGGCCGTACATCACGTTTTCGAGCACGGTTTTCCAAGGGAACAGGGCAAAATTCTGGAACACGATGCTGCGGTCGGGACCGGGTGCGGTCACCGGACCCTTTTGCGTGCTGATCGAACCGGTCTGGACCGGAATGAACCCGCCGATCAGATAGAGCAGGGTCGACTTGCCGCAACCGGACGGTCCCAGCAAGGCGTGGAATTCATGGTGGCGGATCAGCAGATCTGTCTGTTTCAGCGCCAGAGTGCCCGCCGCATTCAGGCCTTGGGTGCCAGGATAGGCATGGGACACACCTTCGATTTTGATGCCAAAATCCGCTGTCATCCGACTGCCTCTCCCGTTCATGCGCCTGGATTGGCGGACGGTTATTTTTTACCCTCGATCCGCCGCTTGGCTTCCTCGACGAAGCCCAGATCGACATATTTCGGCTCAAGCTGGACGATGTTGGGTGCCAGATCGACATCCTTGATCACCGCCAGACTGTCCTGCAGCGTGCGGATATTGGGAAACAGGAACGGATCACGATAATAATCCGCCTTGGTGAACATATGGCCGAGCTTGTCGGGCGACTGCTTCATGAAAGTCCCGATAATCTGCAACGCCTCGGTCCGGTTGGCGGGATCGGTAAACCAGCGCATGGCGCGCACATGGTCCTCGAAAAAATCCATCACTTGCGGACGGTTCTTGGCAAGAAATTCACCGCGTCCGGCCAGGAAGACCAATTGAGAGGGACCCACCGCATCCTTGGCGCGGAACAGAACCTCGTATTTGCCGGTGGCGATCAGCTGGTCGGACATCGGCTGCAGCACCGTGCCCATATCGATTTTGCCTTCATCCAGCATCACCGGAATATTGGGAAACGCCACTTCGAGCACGGTGTAATCGCGCTTGTCGATCAGGCCGTTTTTCTTGAACATCGCACGGATCGCCGTATCGGACGCCGAACCGATCGCATTGCTGCCGACCCGTTTGCCCTTCATGTCGGCAATGGTCTTGATGCCGGAATCCTTGCGCACCAGAAAGGTTTCGGAATGCTGGTCGCCCACACCGTCCTGAATGATGTCGGCCAGCACTTTCACATCCTGCCGCGCATTCAGCACGGCCAGATTCAGGGCAAGGGCCGAAAAAGCGGCCATGTCGATTTCACCCGCCGCCATCGCGGTGATTTGCGGCGAACTGCCACGGAACAGGATCGGCTCCACGGTATAGCTCTTGCCGTAATATTTGAGGATGTCCGGCTTGGAATAGAGAACCGGAATCATATGGCCCGGCATGGTCGACCAGCCGATGCGGATTTTCAGGGGCTCGGCCCGCGCAGGCAGAGGCGACAATGCGGCCAGCACGGCCACCACAACACCCATCACACCCGAAAGCCATGCCCGCATTGCCCTGCTCCCCACCCGGATCCGGTCAGGGCCTGTTGCCGCTGCCAGCCTGTTTTGGTTTAAATTATCACCCGATCATTCCACGCCTTTCACCCGGTGATGTCAACCATCCACAACGAGCAATGGCCCCGAAAAGGGGCCATTGTTTGTGCTGTTATACACCTTTCCGAACGGGCTTATCGGCCCCCAAGACCTATTTGCCCCAATGAAGGACCAGCGGATTGACCTCGCGCGCCAGCTCCAGCAATCCGGCCCGGGTCTGCGGATGCAGGGGCTCGAGCGGATGGCGGACGGTTTCGTGTTTGATCACCCCGCCTTCGGCCATCATCGCTTTGGTGGCCCGCAAACCGCATTGGCGGTTCTCGTAATTGATCAGCGGCAGGATGCGGGCATACTGGCTGGCGGCCTCGGTGCGGCGGCCGGCCAGATAATCGATCACCACAGGACGGATCAGATCCGGCAGCAAGGCACTGCACATCGTGCCGGTGGCACCTGCATCCAGATCGGCCATCAGCGTAATGGACTCCTCGCCGTCGAAGGGTCCGAGGATCGAGGCCCCGCCTGCCGCAATCAGTCCGCGCAATTTGGCGGCGGCCTGTGCGGTTTCGATTTTGAAATATTGCACCAGCGGCACCTCCTTGGCGAGCCGCACGAGGAAGGACACCGACAGCGTGACCCCGCTCAATGGGGCGTCCTGCACCATGATCGGCAGGCCGGAGGCCTTCGCCACGGCTGCGAAATGCTCGACCATGCCGTTTTCATCGGCCCGCAAGCCGGTGCCGTGATAGGGAGGCATCAGCATCAGCATGGCCGCACCGGCCTTTTTGGCCTTTGCAGCCCTTTCGCTGGCAATACGGGTGCTGAAATGGCTGGTGGTAACAATGACCGGCACGCGACCGGCCACGTGGTCAAGGCACAGATCGGTCAACAGGTCGCGCTCGGCATCGGTCAGCAGAAACTGTTCGGAATAATTGGCCAGAATACAAATCCCGTCCACGCCCTGATCGATCATGCAATCCAGGACGCGCCGCATCCCGTCGAGATCGAGATCGCCGTTTTCGAGAAAAGGTGTCGGGGCAATCGGATAGATGCCGGTATAGACTGATGCGTGCTGCGTGCTCATGATTGTACTGGTCCGTCCCTTGATGGTTTATTGTGGTCTTGAGGGCGACTGTAAAACAGTTCGCCGCATTTATGAAGCAGTCGAGCCTATGCACTGGCGCGGGGCTGCCTTGTGCATTTACCGTTTGTGATGCGACAGCATGATCAGCAGCAATCCGGCCACGGCAAAGGGTATCATCCCGAAATAGGCCTTGATTCCCCAGGCCTGCACCAGCGGTCCGGCCAGCACGGTCACCAATGCAAACATCAGGGCACTGGCGGCAGAAAACAGGCCTTGGACATGGGCGCGCCGCGCCACCGGCGCCAGAGCGGCCACCATTGCCAGCGCACCGAGATGGAACAGGGCGAAACTCAAGGCGTGCAAGGTCTGCAAAATGCCGATGCCGATCACATCGGGGGCCAGCCCCATCAGCAGCCAGCGGACAATCGCCGCCGCCCCGCCGATCATCAGATAGCGATAGGCCTTGCCGACGTCCCGACTGCCGCCCAACCGCCAGAACACGACGATCTCGACCACCACGGAAAAGGCGGTGAGCACCCCGATCTGCCACGACAATATGCCCTGCTGCACCCACAGGACCGGTCCGAACCCGTTGAGCACGGCGTTGGAAGACCCGACCAGACCGGTGCCGAGCAAAAACAGATAGAGCCGCTTCGGGACCGGCGCTACGGAACCATCCGGCCCGTCCGCTTCAGCCGCAACCGGTTTGAGATGTCGGGCAGGAATGAACATGCCCGTGCGCATCCACAAGGCCACGGCCGTGGTCCCGAAACAGAAGACCGCCATCACCGCCGGAACAACCGCCACATCCAGCCAGGACACCATCAGGCCGGCCAGCAAGGTGACCAGCATGAAGGCGATCGAGCCCCACACCCGCAAACGTCCGTAAACCAGCACGGGATTGTCACGCAGCGCATCGAGGGTAATCACATCCCCCAACGGGATCGGCGCCAGCATCATGGTGACTGTCAGGGTCACCACCCCGAGCAGGACAGGAAAATCCGGACTGAACGGCATGACCAGCCAGCCGCAACCGGCAAGCCCGCCGACCACCGCCAGCAGATGGCGGGGGGCGATATAGCGGTCGGCCAGGCCGGTGATCCACGGTCCAACAAAGGCCCGCAGAAAAATCGGCACGGACAGGATCAGGCCGATCTGCTCGGCCGAAAGCCCGCGAGTGGCCAGCCAGATCGGGAAAAACGGCTGATGCAAACCCAGCATGGCAAAGCTGGTGGCGGACAGGACCGACAGTTCAAGCACAAGCCGGTTGTGGGAAAGGGTCACAAATTCATCCAGACTCAACCATTGATAGGCCGCAATTTGGCGTAACAAGTGATTCACGACAATCTGGTTCCGTTAAAGCTTTGGTAAGCATAAGCAGAAAAACCTCGCCCTCAGTGTGGCTAGCAGAGGCGGACAGGCCTATAACCGTCACGATAGGTGGATTGTTCAACATGGAGCAATCCTGCCAGTCGGTGTTTTCAAGGATCACGATTTGACACAGCAATCCCAAGGCCCAATCACCCCGCTTGCTGGACAGGTCTTGCCTGCCAGCCTGCCGATCAGGAGCCGGAATAGACTGGTCTGGTGGCGTCCCGCCGCGGTGGTCATGCTGGGCCTGCTGGTCGCCAATTGCGCCTCGAATCCGACCAAGACCGCCTCGGGCAACAAATACGGGGTCAAAGCCAGTCCCAAAGTGATAGCCGATGGCGAGCCGATCCCCAAGGGTGGCGGCTATGACATGGTGGGCAAGCCCTATACCGTGGCCGGCAAGCTCTATGTGCCGCGCGAGGACAAGAATTACAGCGCGGTCGGCACCGCCTCATGGTACGGCCCGTCCTTCCATGGCCGCATGACCGCCAATGGCGAAGTGTTCGACCGCGAATCGATTTCGGTGGCGCATCCGACCATGCCTTTGCCGAGCTATGTGCGCGTGACCAATACGCTGAACGGCCGCTCGATCATCGCCCGCGTCAACGACCGCGGTCCCTACCATGATGACCGTCTGGTCGACGTGTCCGAACAGGTGGCCACCAGCCTGAATTTCAAACATCTGGGCACCGCACGCGTCAAGGTCGACTATATCGGCCGCGCCCCGATGGAAGGGGATGATGACAAGGTCCTGCTCGCGACGCTGCGCACCGACGGCCGTCCCGCCCAATTGAACCGCCATGCGGCGCCTGCACAGGTCGCCAGCATTGCCCCGTTCGTGCCGCAAGCCCCCGCAGCCGAGCCCGCAAAACCCGCCGCGGCCAATGCGGTCAAAACGGCAACTCCGGCCAGTGTGCCTGCACCGGCTTCTGCCGCTGCAGCCAAATACGCACCACAGCCGCCGGCCAAAGCAGTGGCTGCCCCCGCTGCCGCCAAGACAGTCGCCAGTGCAGCAGGCAAACCTGTGGCGGTCGTGGTCAACAAGCCACAAGCCGGCAAGCCTGCCGCCAGCAAGACCGTTGCCGGCAAACCTGAACCGGTGAAAACCGCAGCCAACAAGGCCGCACCGGCCGGCAAGCCGACAGCAACAGCCACCAAAAAGCCGGCGGCCAAGCCGCAAACGGCAGCGGCCACACCGCCGCGCAAAAATGACCGGGGCTAAGGAACGAGACTAGGGAACGCGGTTGAAGCCTAGCGGATCCGCTCGTCGAGACGCGCATTCAGACGGTCATGCCACTGTTGCATGACCGGTGACACACCGATCTGTTCGGACAGGACCACCACAGTCTCGAATACAGGCATCAGGGCTTGCGGCAAGAGACCCTGCGCGGCCCGTTCGCTGGCCCAATCCCGCACCAGTCCCGGAAAAGCCAGCCAAGCCACCAGCAAGGCCGGATAGATCACCAGCATCGCCCGCCGGATCGAAGACTGTTGCGACAGAGTGTCCCTTGCCTGGTCCATCATCACCTCAGAACCTGAAATAGATAAAGGGCGCGGCATTGGTCGGGGCAATCAGCAGCAAACCCAATAAAGCCACAGCCACCAGCACGCTTTGCAGTGCCACCGGCTTTTGCTCGAAATCCTGCGCCAATCCCGCCCAGACCTGTTTCGGGACGATCTGCGTCAGGGCGCCGAGGGCTAACAGCAGCAGCAGGGTCGTCGACAAGCCGCCCGCGGCAACCGGCGCATGGACCAAAGCCGTGAGAAACTGTCCGGCTGTGTCCAGATCGGGCGAGCGGAACAGGATCCACAACAGGCAGACCGTGTGGAAGGTCACGCACCAGCATGCGGCCTGATAATGGGGGTGGTCGCGCCAGTCACGGGCCGTCTGTGTCCGCGCCCAGCCGTAATGGACCATCAACGCCAGACCATGCAGCCCGCCCCACAGGATGAAGGTGCCGCTGGCGCCATGCCACAACCCGCCCAGAAGCATGGTGACCATCAGATTGCGCACCGTCAGCCAGCGTCCGAGCCGGTTGCCACCAAGCGGAATATACAGATAGTCGCGCAACCAGTGCGACAAAGTGATGTGCCAGCGGTTCCAGAAATCCTGCACCGACAGCGCACGATAGGGCTGGTCGAAATTTTGCGGGAAACGGTAGCCGAACAGGCTGGCAATCCCGATGGCAATATCGGTATAGGCGCTGAAATCGCAATAGATCACCAGCGCATAGCCGTAAAAGGCTCCCCAGACTTCCTGCATGGATGCGCGCGAGGGATCGACATAGACCGGATCGACCAAAGCGGTCGCCAGATAATTGGCAATCACCACCTTTTTGAACAGACCGCCGATGATCAGTGCCAGCGATGCCCCGAGCGGGATCGGCATCTGGCGTGGTGACGCAGCCAGTTGCGGCAAGAACTCGCGGGCCCGCACAATCGGACCCGCCACCAGATGCGGGAAGAAGCTGATATAGAGCGTCAGATCCAGCAGGCTGGTGGAAGCCTTGATGGTGTTTTTATGGACATCGACCAGATAGGAAATCGCGTGGAAGGTGAAAAATGAAATGGCGACCGGCACCGCCACGTCCACCAGAAGCAGATCGAGCGGAACGCCGAGCAGATCGGCGAACTGCATGGCCGAGGCAATCAGCAGATCGGCATATTTGAAATAGCCCAGCACGGCCAGCAACACGATGATGCCTGCGCTGGTGATGCTGGCCCGCCGCCGCCGCGCCGTATTGCGGTCGATCCATTGTCCGCAGACCAGCATCAGCACCGCCACCGCCAGCAGCATCACCACGAAACGGGCATCCCAAGCGGCGTAAAACAGCAGGCTGGCCAGAACCAGAAAGGATTTGCGCGCCGTATTGGCCTCGCGCAACAGCCAGGATACAGACCAGACACATCCGAAAAAAACAGCAAATTCAGTGCTTGGGAACAGCATCGTTGCGCTCCCTGATGGTCCGGTCAATCACAGGCATCACAAATGTCACAAAAGCCTCGGCGCTCCGGCGATACCCCTCGCCGGTCAGATGGATATGGTCATCGGCCATCAGGCGCGGCTGATCAAGTGTCCATTGATGTCCTGCACAGCTTTGCGGCATGATCTGCGCCCAGGACCAGATCGGCAGCGCCTGGCTTTGGGCCAGCTGGTCCTGCGCCTGCCGCACCAGTGCCAGTTTGGGCGGCTCCAGCCAACCGCAATCCTGTGTGGCATTGGCCCTGCCCCCGACCGGAGGGGAGATCAGCACAAGCTGCGTCTGCGGCAACAATGTTCTGAACCGGTTGATCTGGCGCGCCAGCAGTTGCTGGTAGCGCGGCATAGCCAGATGGTCGTCAAACCCCTCATTGGTCCCGAAAGCCAGCACCAGCAGATCGGGCTTGAGCTGCTGCAAGGCCTGATCGAAGCGCGCGGTCTCCAGCCGGTCGAGCACCGAAAATGTCGCGCCCGGATAGCCGGTGCTGATCACGCTGATCCCCGCCGCCAGTGGCCTGACCAGCACCTGCAACAGCACAACCGGCCTGGCCGTACGGGTGGTCAGCAACACAGAGCGAAAGGCACCGTCACCGCCTGCTTTCGGGTGTAGCGGAATCGCCACGATCCCCTCGACGGGGCGCGCCAGATCGAACTGGCCGACGGACTCGCCATCGAGGGCAAGCTCGATCTCGCCGGCCTGCGGGCCGGTCTGGAACAGCAGTTCGATGGTCCCGAAGGCCAATGGATGGCGGCGGGTTTGCCACAACAGGGTCTGGTCCGGCGCGCTGGTTTCCGCCAGTGAACCCGACAGCAGATAGCGTGTATCGGCCGGAGCATTCATGACCGTCCGGTAGGACCATCCGGGGGAGGCCTGCACGGTGACCGCCCCGCTTCTGATCCCCGGATGCGGTTGGCCCAGCGGCAGGAGCAGCCCGTTGGCCTCGCCATAATGCTGCTGCAGCAGGGAGCGGATATGCCCGCTGAACAGATCGGCGGCCACATGGCTGTCCCCCAAAATGGCCATGACAATCGGCGTGGCCTGCCCCTTTCGGACGGTTTCAGCCGGTCTGTCCTCTGGCTCCGACAGCACAGAGGAGAGCCAGGCCCCGATCCCTTCGGGATGGTCGTCGATCAGGTTTTTCGTGAGTTTTAGTGCCAGCAGGCTCAACAGCACCAATGCCAGAACAACCGGACCCCAGCCAAATGGCAGCGGGTTGCGCGAACTCAAGGGCAGGGCCCCGCCGGCGTCCAGCCCTTTTGCTGCAGCACAGCCAGAATGGCCGGCAACAGGCTTTGTGTCAGATAGTCATAACCGGCTTGGGTAAAATGCACGCCATCGGATGCGCGCATCTGGGTCAGACTGCCACCGATCCGGTCATAGGATTTGAAAGCCTGCGCCCCCTCGGCCGGATCAAGCGGACTTGGCAGAAACACGATCGACGGCTTGCCATAGGCCTTGACCACATCGGCCAGCAATCTGTTTTTGGCGAGCGCATCGTCATTGGCCTTGGCCTCGCGCAGCACCGGCAGGCCCAGAATAACCAGACCCTGGTCAGCGGCCTCGGCGGCATCCATCATCTGGGTCAGACGGGTTTTGTAGAACACCGTCCATTCCTCGCTGCCATAGGGAATACGGGTGCGGTCGCCGAACCACGCATCCTGACGGTCATTCAAGCCGACCGACAGAACAATCACTTTCGGACTGGCGGTTTTTTGCACGATGGACAGGAAATCGCGCACCAGATCGGCCTGGTCCATCCGCACCAGTCCGATCCCGTTTTTGCCGTGCCGCTCGTAGGATATGGCGGAGAGGCAGGCATTTTTGGTGGCCAGACGGATAAAGCCGCCCCACAGGCCATCACTCATCGAATCGCCGATAAAGGCCAGATGCGGCGGCTCCGGTTGCGCCAGCGCAGGGGAGATCAGGCCGGAGACCGACATCATCACCAAACCCGCCAGCCATGAGGCATGCCTTCGCATCCGTTCCGTCAACCTCATTTGGCCGCACCTGACGTTGCGGCCGGCGCCCCGACCTTTTTCAGGGGTTTTTTCCGTTTCTTTTTCGGTGGGACGGCATGGGAGGCCCCTGCATGGACCGGGGCAGGCTGCACCACCGGCTTGATATGGGCTGCTTCCGCGGCCAATTGCCACATCATGCGATAGCCCGTCATGGTAAAATGGATGCCGTCCTTCGCCCGCACAGCCGGGTCGCACAGGGCCGGGGAGCGCATGCCGACATAGATGATCCCGGTTCTGGCCAGATCGGCACGCAAAGATTCATCCAGTTTCTTGGCACTCTCGTCCCAGGGCTTGAGCACGCAAGGCGGGCCGATCCAGAAGATTTTCAAACGCTGGTCATGCGCAAAAGCCACGAGCCGATCGAGATCCGCCCCGCCTTTGACCAGATTGGACACCGCATCATTGGTGCCGAGACTCAGGAAGACGGTCGAGCCTGCAGGAACGGCACGCAACTGGTCGATGATTTTGGGGCCGCGGATCGCGATGGAAATGGCCGCCACCGACGGCAATTGCGAGGCCATGCCGACCCCCATGCCGATGCTGTCACCGGCAACATAGTATTCGGCGCGCACGGTGGCGGGCACGGCCATGCTGACCAGCAAACCAAAAGCACACAGAAGGGCGGGAACAATACGGGACATGAAATCGGAAAATTTAGAGGGCGGTTCGATCAAATGCGATGATTTCACACCAAGAGCAACAGTTTTCAGCGATTTCAAGCTCAAACATTTGCATCGAGTGAGGTAAAGGTGAATCCTTGGTCAACAAGCCGTTTCACTCCGCCGATCACGCCCATCCCGCTCGAGCGCTGCGGCTGGTTAATATGGGCGATGATCACATCGCCGGCTTTGGCCCGGCCGATCCGTGCTGCCACCGCTTGGGCCGGCAGGCTGGCCCCTGCATCCCCATTGAGCGAGAAGCCTGCCACCCGATAGCCCCATGACCCGATCATCGGCAGCAAAGACGGGCTGTAAAGGGCCGTCGCGCCGCGAAACCATTTCGGCCGGACACCGGTGGCCTGCTCGATCAGCCTTCCGCCTTCCAGCACCTCCTCGCGGGCCGCATCAATCGTACCGACGGTTTTTTGCCCGTAGATAAGCCGCTCTCCCAGCACCATTGCCTGATGGCGCGCACCGTGATTGCCGAACTGAAACAAGCGGGGATGCGCCATCATCTGCGCCAGAGCTTGCGGATGACGGGCCAGCCAGATGCCCGTGACAAAAATGGTAGCTGGGACCTTCCAGTCAATCAGCGCTTGCAAAAGATGGACGTCAAAACCGCCCGAACAGGCATCAAGGGTCAAAGCGACGGGGGACGCCACTCCCCGATCAAGCGGCAATGTCAGAGGGGGTTCAACCGGATGCTCGCCTGCCGCGCAGACAGAAGAAGCCGCGACCATGGCTGTGGCGGCAAAGCCCAGCACCGCCCGCCGGTTGATCCCTGAAATTTGGCTGTAACACGGGCAGTCCCGCACAATGCTCGGCTGCTGATTCACGCTGTCCATCAGTCTGTGTACAACAAAACTCAGAAATAAAGCGAGGGCAGCCACAGCGTCAGCGGTGGCCAGACCGTGATGGCCAGCAGCACGACCACCAGCGGGATCAGCCAGGGCAGAATGGCGCGGGACATGGTTTCAAACGACACATCGGCAATGCGGGTGACCACAAACAGCACCACCCCGATGGGCGGGTGGATCGTGCCCAGAATGAGGTTCAACACCATGATGACACCGAACTGGACAGGATTGATCCCGAAACTGATGGCGGCAGGCACGAGGATCGGGATCAGGATCAGCATGGCGGCCAAAGCTTCCATGAAACAGCCGATCAGCAGCATCAAGAGGTTCGCCATCAGCAGAAAGACCAGAGGATCCTTGATCGTCTCCAGAATCATCGGGGTCAGCGTCTGGGGCAGGCGCGAAATGGAAATGCACCAGCCCAACGCCCCCGCAGCCATCACCAGCACCAGCACAAGACCGGTGGTTTCAGCCGTCTCCGTCAGAATGGGGCCGATATGCTGCCAGGTCAGGGTGCGGTAGACAACAAAACCCAGAAACAGCGCATAGAGACAGGCCACAGCGGCGGCTTCAGTCGGGGTGAAAAAGCCGCCAAAGATACCGCCCAAAATCACGACCGGCGTCATCAGGGCAAAAAAACCGCGCAAAAATGTGGTTCCCACCACTTTGAAACCAACAAAGGCCTTGCGGCCCATGCCCTCGCGCCGCGCCACCAGCGACACCATCACCATCAGGGCAAGCCCCATCAGGAGGCCGGGGATCACCCCTGCGAGAAACAATTTGCCGATCGAGACATCCGCCGTCACCCCGTAAATGACCATCGGCAGTGAGGGCGGAATGATCGGGCCGATGGTGGCCGCCGCCGCCGTAATCGAGGCGGCGGTTTCGGGCCGGTACCCCGCCTTGCGCATCGCGCGCACCTCGATTGCGCCCGCGCCCGCCGCATCGGCAACGGCAGAACCCACCATGCCCGCAAAAATCATACTGGTCAGAATGCTGGCATGGGCATAACCCCCGCGCACCCAGCCGATCACCGCGCTGGCAAAAGCGACAATCTTGTCGGTCAGTTGCGCGGCGGCCAGAATATTGCCCATCAGAATGAACAAAGGCGCGGCGATGATCGGGAAGGAATTGATCGACCCCGCCATTTTTTGCGGCAGCACTGTCACGGGCATTCCGGCCAGCAGGAGAAACACCAGACAGGCCAGCCCCATCGACACGAACAGGGGCAAACCAGCCAAGATCGTGATCAGCCAGACACCGGCAATTTTCAGCATCATGGCCGTCATGATGCGGTCTCCGTCTTGCCGCCCCAATGCCGGCAGAAATCAACCAGCGCCTGTCCCGCCGTCACCAGACCCGCAGGCAGCAAAGGCACATAGAGCCACGCCGCAGAAATCGGCATGCTGATGGCCTCGATATCCGAATTGACCAGAACCAGATGTACGCTTTTGAAGGCAACAAAGCATCCGAACACACACACCATCAGCTCGATCAGCAGCAAGCAGGGCTGCCGCATCGATCCGGGCATGTGGTCCTGAAAAAAACGGATATGGATATGGGCATGTCGGCGCGTTGCCATGATCCAACCCAGACAGGCCGTCCAGACCATCAGATAGCCGCTGGCCTCATCCGTCCAGCTCAGAGGATAGCCAAAGCCGCGCCAGAACACCCCCGCAAGCACCGTCAGCAGGAGTGCCACGACAAAGAGCTTGGCTGTTTGGGACACCCAATCATCAAAGACCGCCATGGCCCGTTGCAGGGCGGCGTAAACAGCCTGGAACCTCATCTCTGTCCCCTTTTGCGGGGCCATAATGCCCCGCACCCGTCTGTGCCCGCGATCAGGTCTTTACAGGGCAGCCAAGGCGTCGAATGTGCCTTTGCCCCAGCGTTCCTCGAATTTTTTCGGCACACTGGCCATCACGGGCTTGCGCCAGTCATCGACCTTGGCTTCGACCACCGTCATGCCCTGCCCCTTGAGGGTGCTGACCAGACCGGCTTCTTGCGAAAGCAGTTCCTTGTCTTGCCAGGCCGCACCGGCGTTAAAAGCCGCTTCGACCAGGCTGCGATCAGCGGCGGGAAGGCCCTTCCAGAACGCGTCATTCACGATAATCATGCGCGGGGTAATGATATGCTCGGTCAGGATCAGATATTTCTGGACCTCGAACAGCTTGGCGCTCTGGATGGTCGGCAGCGGATTTTCCTGACCGTCAACCGCACCTTGCGACAGGGCCAGATAGAGTTCGGGGAAAGCAATCGGCGTGGCGCGTGCGCCCCAGGCCTCGGCCATCGCCAGAAACACATCCACTGCGGGAACGCGCAATTTGAAACCCGCCATATCGGCCGGAGATTGCACATTCTTGCTGCCCGATGTCAGGTGCCGCTTGCCGTAATAGGTGACATTGAGCATGCGCATGCCGCGCTTGGCGACCAGATCGGTGTTCAGCTTGGCCATCAAAGGCGATTGGTTCACCTTGGCCAGATGGTCGGCATCGCGCCACAGATAGGGCGCTTCGATCACCGACAATTGCGGCAGAAAGGCACTCAGGGCCCCCGCGCCGTCAGTGGTCAGATGCAAAGCACCCGAGGAAACGGACTCGATCATGTCCTTGCCCGAACCCAGCTGGCCATTGGGAAACAGCTGGATGTCGATCCGACCGCCCGATTTTTCCTTGACCTCTTTGGCGATCCGCTCGGCCATCTGCACCTGCGGATGGCTATTGGCGAGCAATTCGCCCCACCGGATGACGGTAGCTTGCGCACGCGCTCCGATCGCAGGCATCGACAGGGCGGCGCTGGCGGCACCCAAAGTAAACACACGGCGCGAAATTGACATGGTCATGCTGGTCTCTCCCTCTCTATGACATCCGGAATTCTGATCTTGCGTGTTCCGGTGCTGAATTGGAAGTGATGTTAGCGACAGTTTAAACGGCCGTCATGTCCCTTTTTTGCCGTTTGAAACCAGGTCAGGGGCAAACCCACCTGCGGAAAGGCTGACCGCGGCCGTCCATCCATGTTTCGAGCTGGCATTGCGGGCCCGGCTGGACCCAATATTGACCGCGCAAGATGATGCGCTGGCGGTCCCAGCCGGGGATCACCGGTTCCGCCCAGTTCGGCTCGGGCTGATAGGACGGAGCAGGACGGTTGTCATAAAGAGGGCGCGACCGGTTCGGGTCGATGATGATCACAGGCTGGCCGTTCTGGCGTTGCTGCTCGATCCATTCCTCGCGGCGGCGGCGTTCGTCCTGCTCGCGGCGGTAACGTTCCTCCTCGCGCTGCTGGTCTTGCACACGCTGCTCGATCTCGCGACTGCGCTCCTGGATCTGGCGCTGCTGGGTCTGGATGTCCTGATTGAGCTGCCGACGGGAATCGGGCGTACTTTGGGCAAAACCGGTTTGCACCCAGGCAAGCATGGCCATGACCAGCAACAAAAAGAGCGGCTTATAACGAGCCATCACAAAACCTTTTCAACGCAACACCACTTTGGAAAGCTACCATAAATTCCGGATATTGTCCGTTCCCAAGCCTGTTTGTCCCAAGCCCATTTGATCAAAAATCGGTGGCAATCCCTTTCACTTCCCAATCACCATAACGCACGGCTTCGGGGCCCTCGCGGCCGTTGATTTCGCGCAACGGGGCAGCGGTTGTGGCTTGCTGGTCATAGGAGCGGCGGCGGGCTTCGGCCTCGGCCAGCGCGCGTTGGGCCGCAGGTGTCAGGATTTTGGGAGCCTGTGCGGAAGTGTCCTGCGCAGAAGCGTCCAGTTCGGATCGGTCCGGTGTGGATGGATCATGGCTCATGCGACTCTCCCTCGTAGTGGCAAACGGACCCTTTCACGGTCCCGCCAATTCTATCCTTGCCAATATCCGGCTGAAAAGGCGATACACAGGGAATACAGATGGTTATTCTGACCGTCCCGTCAAGGACAGACCGATGAAAAGCACTCCCCAAGCGCCCAAGAAACCGGTTCGCCGCCATGATACCAACGCCCCCGGTCTGGCGGCGCGGCGCGTGGCCTGCCAGGTGTTGTGGGATGTGCTGCACCGGCGGCTGCCGCTCGACGAGACCCTCGACAAAGCCCTGAGCGACGACCGCGTGCCCGAACGCGACCGCGGCCTGACCCGCGCTCTGGCCACGTCGGCGATCCGGCATCTGGGCACGATCCGCAAGGCGATCAATGAGCGGTTGAGCGACAACAAATTGCCCGCCAAGGTGGCCGAGCTCGAACCTTTGCTGATGATCGGGGCGACACAATTGCTGTTTCTCGATGTGCCCGACCATGCCGCCGTCGACATGATGGTGCGGGCGGCGCGCGACAACCAGCGCACTTTGCCCTATGCCAAGCTGGTCAATGCGATTTTGCGCCGGATTTCCCGCGAGAAAGACGAAATCCTGGCCGAAGTGACGCCGTTTCTGGATCTGCCGGACTGGTTGAGCCAGCGCTGGGTGCGCCATTACGGCGCCGAACAAGCCGCATTGATCGCCGCCGCCTGCCGCCAGGAAGCCTCGATCGATCTGACCGTCAAAGCCGATCCGGCCCATTGGGCCAAGGAGCTGTCTGCCCATCTCCTGCCCAATGGCAGCCTGCGTCTCGCCGATCGCAGCCCGATCAGCACCCTGCCGGGCTACACCGAAGGGGCGTGGTGGGTGCAGGACATGGCCGCGAGCCTGCCTGCCCGCCTGCTGGAGGCCAAAACCGGAGAAAAAGTGGCCGATCTGTGCGCGGCACCGGGTGGCAAGACCGCCCAACTGGCAGTCTCGGGCGCGGATGTGCTGGCGGTGGACCGTTCCGCCGCCCGCCTGAAAGTTCTGGAAAGCAATTTCTACCGGCTCGGCCTGACCGCGGCCATCAAGGTGCATGATGCGGCAACACTTGAAGCCGGACCGTTCGATGCCATTTTGCTGGATGCGCCCTGTTCGGCCACCGGCACACTGCGTCGCCATCCCGATGTGGCCTGGACCAAGACTTTCATGGACATCGGCAAATTGGCCGAGCTGCAAAAACGCCTGCTCGACCACGCGCTCGACATGCTGGCCCCGTCCGGCCGGCTGGTCTATTGCACCTGCTCTCTGGAGCCCGAGGAAGGCGAGGCGCAAATCGAAGCCTTGCTCAAGCGCAATCCGCGTGTGGCACGCTGGGCCTTTAGCGGTGACGACGTCCCCGGCCTGTCCCGGGCCTTGACCCCGCAAGGCGATCTGCGGATCCTCCCTTTCATGGGGGATTTCGGGCCCGAAACCGCGACAGGAATCGACGGTTTCTTCATCGCCCGTTTACGTTCTGTAGGTTAGGATCAAGACTGGCAGAGCCTGTTTGGCGTGATCATACGCCCGATCGGCTTCACCGCTGGCAAATATGAGGATGATCCCTTGAAGACAACAGCCGAACATCGCGGCTGGAGATACTGGGTTTTTCAAAGTCGTGAACAGGCCCTCACAGTCTGGTTCTGGCTCACGCGTCCTTTTGCCTTTTTGCGCGGTTGGCCCCGTCTGGGCGCGATCAACCGGATTGTGATTGCCCCGCAGGATCTGCGCACCAGCGATCCCACCGCCGCTTCCGATATTTATTCGGGCTATTTTTCCTTTGCCGGCAAAGCGTTAAGCTCGGGGGGCCGCTCGCCTTTCTCCCTCACCGCCGTGCCGATCGGCTGGTCGGAGGAGCTGATGGGCTTTGGCTGGTTAAGGCATTTGCGGGCCGCGGATTCCGCCCTGACCCGCGCCAATGCCCGTGCGCTGATCGATGACTGGATCCTGTTGTGCAAGCCGTCCAACGCATTGGCCTGGGAAACCGGCATCACGGCGCGCCGCTTGATGTCCTGGATCAGCCAATCACCCTTCGTGCTCGAGGGAGCGGATCAGGAATTTTACAAGCGGTTCGTCAAAAGCATCCGCAAGCAGAGCGATTATCTGTCGAAATTCATCCATGAATGCCGCTCGCCGGAACGGCGGCTGAGGGCCTGCATCGCGCTGTGCTATGTCGCCTTGTCGACCCAGGCCTCGCAGCGCCACCTCAACCGCGTCTCGCGCCAGATGGGACAAGAGCTCAATCGCCAGATTTTGGCCGATGGCGGCCATATCAGCCGCAATCCGGCGTTGCTGATCGAATTATTGGCCGATCTGCTGCCCTTGCGGCAGGTCTATGCCTCGCAAAACATTACCCCGCCGCAGGCCTTGTTGAACGCCATCGACCGGATCGGCCCGATGCTGCGACTGTTCCGCCACATGGACGGCAATCTGGCCCTGTTCAACGGCATGGGTGCCACCCCGACCGATCTCGTCGCCACCCTGATCGCCTATCAGGATGCCCTGGCCCATGCGATGGAGAATGCCGAACCGTCCGGCTACCAGCGTCTGCAAAGCGGTCCGCATGTGCTGATCATGGATTGCGGGCCGGTGCCCGAGGTGACCTATTCCGGATTTGCCCATGCCGGCTGTCTGTCGCTTGAATATTCGGACGGTTCGCAACGCCTGATCATGAATTGCGGCATGCCGATGCAGGACAATGAAGACTGGCGCAGCGCAGCACGTCTGACACAAGCCCATTCCACCGTGGCCATCGGTGATGCTTCCTCGGCGTCTTTTGCCCCCAATGACAGCGTCGACTGGCCCCGCTCGCCGCCGCTGTTGAGTGGTTCAGAACAGGTATCGGTGATGCGCGGGCACGATGATGTCGGCCAGACGCTCAAAGCGACCCATGACGGCTTCCGCCGCACTCACGGCATCGACCACCAGCGAAACATCACTCTTTCGGAAGCCGGGACCCTGATCGGCGAGGATCATCTTCTCATCCATTCGGCCAATCGCGCCCATAAAATGGATGATGGGTATCACCTGCGGTTCCATTTGCATCCCGCGCTCGAGGTCATTCCCGACGCGTCTTTCCATCAGGTCACCCTGCGCGGACCCGATAGCCGCCGCTGGGTGTTTATCAGTGCCGATGCCCCGGTTTCGGTCGAGGAAAGTGTTATTTTTGCCACGCCGGACGGCGGACGCCGCTCCTTGCAGCTGGTCATGCGCGGGCGTTTCCGTGAAACATCCGTGATGCGCTGGGAACTGCGCAAGGTGTGATAAGGGTCTGCCAGTCCGCCTGTTCAGGCCCTCCCCCCCCACTAGACAGGCAGCTGCCATACAGCAAAGCGGGGTCTTGCACCCTTTGACCCCAAGGCAGGTCGTGCTATGCCCCTGTCGAGTTCGATATTCGCCTGTTTGCAGGAATAGCCTTATGCCTCTTGATCTTCGCCGCGTCACCCGCGCCATGCTGTCGGTTTCCGACAAAACCAACCTGATTCCCTTTGCCAAAGCCCTGCATGATCACGGCATCGAACTGATCTCGACCGGCGGCACCTGCCAGGCGATCAAGGAGGCCGGCCTGCCGGTGCTCGATGTCTCGGATGTCACCGGCTTTCCCGAAATGATGGACGGGCGGGTGAAAACCCTGCATCCGAAAATCCACGGCGGTCTGTTGGCCATCCGTTCCAATCCTGTGCATCAGGCCTCAATGCTGGCCCACGGGATCGGTGCCATCGACCTGCTGGTGGTCAATCTCTATCCGTTCGAGGAGACGGTCAAAGCCGGCAAGCCCTATGATGACTGTATCGAGAACATCGATATTGGTGGCCCTGCCATGATCAGGGCTGCGGCCAAAAACCATCCCGATGTTGCCGTCGTGGTTGAAGCCGCCGATTATGACAGGGTTCTGGCCGAATTGACCGCGCATGACGGGTCGACCAGCCTGCCCTTGCGGCGCGCGCTTGCCGCCAAGGCCTATGCCCGCACGGCGGCCTATGATGCTGCCATTTCCAATTGGTTTGCCAACGAACTGGATCAGGACACGCCCGATTATCGTGCCTTGGGCGGACATCTCTCCGAAGTGATGCGCTATGGCGAAAACCCGCACCAGTCAGCGGCCTTCTATCACACGCCCGAACAGCGCGCCGGTGTCGCCACCGCCAGGCAGGTGCAGGGCAAACAGCTTTCCTACAATAACATCAACGATACCGATGCCGCATTTGAGGCGGTGTCCGAATTCAACCCCGCACAGGGTCCGGCGGTGGTGATCGTCAAGCATGCCAATCCCTGCGGTGTCGCCACCGGCTCTTCCCTGCGCGACGCCTACCAGAAGGCACTGGCCTGCGATCCCGTCTCGGCCTTTGGCGGCATTGTCGCCCTCAATGGCCGTCTCGATGCGGAAGCAGCCAAGGCCATTGTCGAGATTTTCACCGAAGTGATCATCGCCCCCGAGGCCGATGACGAAGCCATTGCCCTGATTGCCGCCAAGAAGAATTTGCGGCTGTTGCTGACCGGCGGTCTGCCCGATCCGCGCGCCAGAGGTCTGGTGCTGCGCAGCGTGGCAGGGGGTTTTCTGGCCCAGGCCCGTGACAATGCGGTGGTCGATGACATGACCTTGCGGGTGGTCACCAAACGTGCGCCGAGCGACCGCGAACTGGCCGATCTGCGCTTTGCCTTCCGTGTGGCCAAGCATGTGAAATCCAACGCCATCGTCTATGCCAAGGACGGCGCGACAGTGGGCATTGGTGCAGGACAGATGAGCCGCGTCGATTCCTCGCGCATCGCCGCATGGAAAGCCGGCGAAGCGGCCCGCAATGCCGGTTTGACCGAGTCGCTTGCCAAAGGTTCGGTTGTCGCCTCCGATGCGTTCTTCCCCTTTGCCGACGGCCTGCTGGCCGCCGCCGAGGCGGGCGCGACAGCCGTGATCCAGCCGGGCGGCTCGATGCGCGATGACGAGGTGATCAAAGCTGCGGACGAGGCCGGACTGGCGATGGTAATGACCGGTTTCCGCCATTTCCGGCACTGACCGTTTGACCGGATCATTGCAGCAATGCGTTTGCAGGTTTAGGATTCCCTCATGTTGCGCTTTGCCAATCCCACGCTGTTCCTGAAACTCGTCCGCTGGCTGTTGCCGCTGGCGGGAGGTGCGGGTGCTGTTTTGCTAGCTTGGGGGCTCTATCTGGTGTTTGCCGTCTCGCCCGAGGATTACCAGCAGGGCGCGACCGTGCGGATCATGTATATCCATGTTCCCGCTGCGTGGCTGGCACTGTCGTGCTATTCGCTGATGGCGCTGTCGTCGATCGGATCGCTGGTCTGGAAACATCCGCTGGCCGATGTCTCGGCCAAGGCGCTGGCGCCGATCGGGGCGGCCTTTACCTTTCTGTGCCTCGTCACCGGAGCACTGTGGGGCAAGCCCATGTGGGGCACCTGGTGGGTGTGGGATGCGCGTTTGACCTCGGTGCTGGTGCTGTTTCTGGTCTATTGCGGGATTATGGCGCTGTGGACCGCCTTTGATGATCCGGCGCGGGCCGCCCGCCCCGTGGCGATCCTGACCCTGTTCGGCTTCATCAATGTGCCGATTGTCAAATTTTCGGTGGATTGGTGGAACACGCTGCATCAGCCTGCCAGCGTATTCCGCATGGGCGGGCCCAGCATCGATCCAAGCATGCTGACCCCGCTCTTTGTGATGGCATCGGGCGCAACCGCCCTGATGCTGGCGCTGCATCTGGCCGGAATGCGCACCGAAATCATGCGGCGGCGCGTGCGCACCCTGTCGCAGCAGTTGGCCCGGCAGGACGGCGGGTCATGATGGACACACCGCATGCAGGTTACATTCTGGCATCCTATCTGCTGGCCGGGGTGATTGTCGCCGGATTGGTGCTGTTGGCCGTTCTGGATGACCGTGCCCAGCGCAAGGCCCTCGCCAGGCTCGAGGCCCAGGGTCTGCGCCGCAGATCCTCCGGCCAAACCGGGGAGCAGTGATGGACGACGACACCGCGCCTGCCCCAGACCGCAACCGGATCTGGCTGTTTGCGCCGGTGCTGTGTTTCATGGCGCTGGCCGTGATGTTCTATGTGCGGCTTGATGGCAATGGCGATCCAGCGCGCCTGCCTTCGGCCTTGCTCGGTCGTTCCATTCCGGTCTTTACCCTGCCGCCGCTCGAAGGCTTGTTGGTCAATGGCATGCCCGTACCGGGCTTTTCCGATCAGGATGCCAAAACCGCCGATCCCAAGTCCGCTGTCACCGCCATCAATATTTTTGCCTCCTGGTGCGGGCCGTGCCGGGACGAGCATCCCGAGCTGCTGATGCTGGCAAAAGACCCGCGTGTGCGGGTATGGGGCATCAATTACAAGGACAAGCCCGACAATGCCCGGCGTTTTCTCGGGGCTTTGGGCAATCCCTACACAGCGGTTGGGGCGGATGTCTCGGGTCGCACGGGCATCGATTTCGGGGTCTATGGCGTACCCGAAACCTTTTTCATCGGGCCTGACGGGCGCGTTCTCTATAAACATGTCGGCCCGCTGACCCTGGAGGCCCTGAAAGGGCCGATCAATGAAGTGTTGAGCAAAGCTGCCAAGTCACTTCAGTGAATGCCTTTAGGGTGAATCACCCTCTTGTGGCAATTGATGGCGGCTGAGCAGCGGCGTTTGCAGGATCGCGAAGGTCATCGTCAGCGGCATGATGCAGAACACCTTGAAATTGATCCAGGTATCGGTGCTTTGCGTGCGCCAGACCAGCTCGTTCAGACCTGCCAGCACAAAGAAAAACACTCCCCAGCGGAAGGTCAGCTTGCGCCAGCCCTCCTCGTCAAGCGACAGCACGCTTTCCAGTGTGATGCGCAGGAACGACCGGCCGAACAGCAGACCACCGAGCAAGACGCTGCCGAACAGCACATTGACGATGGTCGGCTTCAATTTGATGAAAGTCTCGTCGCGCAAATACAGCGTCAGACCGCCGAAAATCAGCACGATGACACCCGAGACCAGCGGCATCACGGCAATATGGCGCAGCAACACCCATGACAACACCAGTGACACCAGCATCGCCACCATAAACACCGCCGTTGCCATAAAAAGAGGTGTCTGGACCACGTCATCCATGCCGGTCAGACCGGACCATTGCAGCAGGGGCTTGAACCATTCGGGGCGGGCATTGGCCGCAAAAAACAGGACCAGCGGCCCCAATTCGAGCAAGGTCTTGATCAAAGCCTTACGGGAACGCGGCGCGGCGGGGGTTGGATCGGTCGGATCGGTTGGTTTTGCAGAATTTTCGGTCGGCTGAGTCACGCGAATGTTCCAAATCCTGGTTGTCGATGTCGGGTCTGTCGTCTTGAGGTCCGCGGTCAGGCCGTAACTGGGCTACTATCCGTTTGTTTTCAATGGTCTACTTGTTGGGGTTTTGCGTCACACGCAATCGGTGCGCATTTCGGATCAACTCATATCATCATAAAGCCTTACCGACCAAAGTGCGAGCCTCTGTGCCCTTGCCGCAAGGGCCGCACCTTGTCACAATAGAATGACAAGTAAAGGGTCAGGTTGCGCTGCCTGCTGTCCAGCCTCCCGCTGACAGATCCAGCACGGCACCTTTGCTTCTTACTGTTGCGAGCTGTTTGAAAAAGACAGCCTTTGATCTGGGAGAAAACGCATGTCCGAGAAAATTTATGCCGTTTCGGCAGAGTGGTCGAAGCGCGCATGGGTGGACGATGCCCATTACAAGACCATGTACCAGCAATCGGTCAGCGATCCCGATGCGTTCTGGGGCGAGCATGGCAAGCGTATCGACTGGATCAAGCCCTTCACCAAAGTCCAGAACGTGTCCTATGCCCCCGGCAAGGTCTCGATCAACTGGTTCGAGGATGGACAGACCAATGTCGCGCTCAATTGCGTCGACCGCCACCTCGCCACACGCGCCAACCAGACCGCCATCATCTGGGAAGGTGACGATCCCAATGAATCCAAGCACATCACCTATCAGGAGCTGCACAGCGAAGTGTGCAAATTCGCCAATGTGCTGAAAGCCCATGGCGTCAAAAAAGGCGACCGTGTCACCATCTACCTGCCGATGATCCCCGAAGCGGCCTATGCCATGCTGGCTTGTGCGCGGGTCGGCGCGATCCATTCGATCGTATTTGGCGGCTTCTCGCCCGATTCCCTGGCTTCGCGCATCGAGGATGCCGATTCTGCCGTGATCATCACCGCCGATGAAGGTTTGCGCGGTGGCCGCAAGGTGCCCCTGAAGGTCAATGCCGATCAGGCCGCCGACAAGGCTCCCTGCCTGAAAACCATGATCGTTGTCAAACGCACCGGTGGCGATGTCACCATGCATGCCGGACGCGATGTCTGGTATCACGAGGAAATGGCCAAAGTCTCCGCCGATTGCCCGGTCGAGCCGATGAATGCGGAAGATCCGCTGTTCCTGCTCTACACTTCGGGCTCGACCGGCAAGCCGAAGGGTGTGGTCCACACCACCGGCGGCTATCTGGTCTATGCCGCGATGACCCATCAATATGTGTTCGACTATCACGACGGTGATGTCTATTGGTGCACGGCCGATGTCGGCTGGGTCACCGGCCACAGCTATATTGTCTACGGACCGCTGGCCAACGGGGCCACAACCTTGATGTTTGAAGGCATTCCGACCTATCCGTCGATCAGCCGCTTCTGGGATGTCGTGGACAAACACAAGGTTTCGATCTTCTACACGGCCCCCACCGCGATCCGTTCGCTGATGGGTGCGGGCGAAGAGCCCGTCAAAAAGACCTCGCGCTCGTCGCTGCGCCTGCTCGGTTCGGTGGGCGAGCCCATCAATCCCGAAGCCTGGGAGTGGTATTACAGAGTGGTCGGTGACAGCCGCTGCCCGATTGTCGATACCTGGTGGCAGACGGAAACCGGCGGGATCCTGATCACGCCGCTGCCCGGTGCCACGGCCCTGAAGCCGGGATCGGCCACCCGTCCGTTCTTCGGTGTGCAGCCTGAAATCGTCGATGCCGAAGGCCATGTGCTTGAGGGCGCGTGCGAAGGCAATCTGGTGATCTCCCATTCATGGCCCGGCCAGATGCGCACCGTCTATGGTGACCATGCCCGTTTCATGGAAACCTATTTCTCGACCTATCCGAACAAATATTTCACCGGTGACGGCTGCCGCCGTGATGCCGATGGCTATTACTGGATCACCGGCCGCGTCGATGACGTGATCAACGTGTCGGGGCACCGCATGGGCACCGCCGAAGTCGAAAGTGCGCTGGTCGCACATCCGAAAGTGTCGGAAGCAGCGGTGGTCGGATATCCGCACGACATCAAGGGCCAGGGCATCTATGCCTATGTCACCCTGATGACCGGCGAGGAACCAAGCGACGCATTGCGCAAGGAGTTGATCAACTGGGTCCGCAAGGAAATCGGTCCGATTGCCTCGCCCGATCTGATCCAGTTCGCTCCCGGCCTCCCCAAAACCCGTTCGGGCAAGATCATGCGCCGTATCCTGCGCAAGATCGCAGAGGATGAATTCGGCAGTCTGGGCGATACATCGACCCTGTCCGATCCGGGCGTGGTCACGGATCTGATCGAGCACCGCCAGAACAAGCGTCACTGACGGCTCCGCACATGAACCTCCCAACGCGGCCCTCGGGCCGCGTTTTTTTATGGCACTTTGCTAAGCATGCGGCAGGGTTGCCTGATGATAAGGCGCAAACAGGCCGCAAAAGGCTCGACCCGCGCTCCGATTCATGGCAGTTTTATTACAGTTCCCGGATCCGGTTGGATCCCTCTCAGGTCTGTGACTGCCTTGTCTCATAACGGTTCGATTGTCATTGTTCTGCATCAGGCCCACTCGACTGCCGGTCGCGTCGGGCGTTTGCTGGTCGAGCGCGGCTACTCTCTGGATATCCGCCGCCCGCCTTTGGGAGAGGCCCTGCCAGAGACGCTCGATGACCATGCCGGTGCCGTGATCTTCGGCGGCCCGATGGGCGCCAATGACGACCATGACTGGCTGCGCGACGAAACCGCATGGATCGGCAAGGTTCTGGAAGCCGGCAAACCGTTTCTGGGCCTGTGTCTGGGCGCACAGATGCTGGCCAACCAGCTGGGCGGCAAGGTCTATACCCATCAGGAAGGCAAGGCCGAAATCGGCTATTACCCGCTTTATCCCACCGAGGCAGGCTGCACATTCAGCACGCAAACGGGGCTGGATTGGCCGAAAAATGTCTATCAATGGCACCGCGACGGCTTTGATGTCCCCGAAACAGCCCAAAGTCTGGCACGCGGCGATATATTTTGCGAACAGGCCTTTGCCTATGGCGATCGTGCCTTCGGCCTGCAATTCCACCCCGAAGTGACCTATGCGATGATGTGCCGCTGGACCACGCGGGCCTATGAGCGCATGGCAATGCCGGGCGCGCGCACCCGTCAGGAGCATCTCGACGGCTGGTTCGAGCACGATCACGCTGTCCACCGATGGATTGACGGTTTCCTCGGCCATTGGCTGGAGCCCAAGCCACAGGAGCGGCGCGCATGAGCGACCCGACAGACCTGCCAAAACCCGCGACACGTCCGGTTCTGTTGCTGCTGTTGGCGGTGGCGGTGGTGGCCAGTGCGGGATTGATCGGCAATCTGGCAACAATCCCCAATATTCCGGTCTGGTATGCGGGGTTGAACAAGCCCGGCTTTACCCCGCCCAACTGGGTGTTCGGTCCGGTCTGGTCACTGCTTTATGCGATGATGGTGCTGGCCTTCTGGCGGATATTGCTGCGCCGCGCCCGGTGGACGGCCCCCGGATGGCGGGTCGTCGGGGTCTTTCTCGTGCAAATGGCGCTGAACGCCTTCTGGTCGGTGGCGTTTTTCGGCATGCACAACCCTTTGCTGGGTCTGGTCGTGGTGATCGCGCTGGAATTGATGATTGTGGCAACCATGATCACCTTCAGACCGATCGACCGCATCTCGGCCTGGCTTCTGGCGCCCTATGCGCTCTGGGTCGGCTATGCGACGGCCCTGAATGCCGCCATTGTCGGGCTCAACTGAGCGCCGTCAGGCGACGGTTTCCACCAGTCCGATAAACGGCAATTCGCGGAAACTATGGGCCACATCCATACCATAACCGACCACAAACTGGTCTGGACAGGTAAAGCCGATAAAATCCGCCTTGACTTGGACGGCCCGTTTGCCGGGTTTTTCCAGCAGGCAGCAGGTTTGCACCCGCGCCCCGCGCGCGGCCAGCAAATCGGTCGCAAAGGCAATCGTGCGGCCTGATTCGAGAATATCATCGACCAGGAGAACGTCCCGATCGCGCACATCGCTTTCGACATCGCGCAAAATGGTGACCTGGCCGCTGGAGGTCATGCCGGCGCGATAGCTCGACAGATGCATGAATTCCATTTGCGGTGCCAGCCCGGCGCGATGCAATTCACGCATCAGATCGGCGGCAAACATGAAGCTGCCCTTGAGAATGGCAACAACCAGCAAATCCTTGGGATGGGTGTCGGCAATGGCTTTGGCCAATTCGGTGTTGCGTTTGGCAATCTGCTTTTCATCGAAAAGAATTTTCACGCGCCGATGCTCGATCTGTCTATGTGCCATATCCAACCTATCTCGTCCCCCGACCCCTCTCGGACTTGTCAATACCCCACGTTGCCTGTGCCGGCGCACAGAAGCAAGCAACTTAGCCCCGTCTGGTTAATGCGCCTCATTTTGGCAATGATTGCATGACAGGACAGATGGGCCCAACATGATCGCAAGACTTTCTCCTCAATTCGGTCGAGCCATGCTAAAGACAGCTCCATCACCCTGCAAATCACCCTGACAAGGATTGGTCGTGGTTCGTTTCGAAAATGTCGGCTTGCGCTATGGAATGGGACCTGAAATCCTCAAGGATCTCAGCTTTACCATTGCACCGCAGTCCTTCCAGTTTCTGACCGGCCCCTCTGGCGCGGGCAAAACGACATTGCTGCGGCTGATCCTGCTGTCCCTCAAACCGACCCGCGGACTGATCAGCCTGTTCGGCTCCGATGTCTCGCAAATCGCACCCGATGCCCTGACGGCGGTGCGCCGCCGCATGGGCGTGGTGTTCCAGGATTTCCGTCTGCTCGACCACCTCACCACCTTCGAGAATGTCGCATTGCCGCTGCGCGTGCAGGGACAGGAGGAGGCACGCTATCGCTCGGAAGTGATCGAATTGTTGCGTTGGGTCGGCTTGGGCGACAAGATCGATGCGATCCCGCCGGTTCTGTCGGGGGGTGAAAAGCAACGCGCCGCGATTGCCCGCGCCCTGATCGCCAAACCCGACCTGCTGCTGGCCGACGAACCGACCGGCAATGTCGATCCCTCGATGGCACAACGCCTGTTGCGGTTGTTTGTCGAAATGAACCGGATGGGCACCGCCGTGGTCATTGCGACCCATGACATTGCCCTGATGAACCAGTTTGATGATGCGCGCCGTCTGGTGCTCGGTGATGGACGGTTGCATGTCTATGACTGATCCCCAGCACACAAACCCGGTCTGGACCGGCCGCCTCACCCAATGGCGCACCAGCATGCTGACCCGCTGTCGCGATGCCGGCGCCTGGTGCGTGGCGCTGATCAAAGGGCCGTCCAACACGCTGCCGCTGGTTCCCAGCGAGAATATTGCCGGACGCGCTCTGGTGACCGTGATTGCAATCATGACCTTTCTGGCCGCCCTGACCGCCGTCAGCGCGCAGATGATTGCCTCGGCGGCGACCGATTGGCAGACATCGGTGGCCACAGAAATGACCATCCAGGTGCGGCCTGTTCCCGGGCGCAACATCGATCAGGATGTCAGCCGGATTGTCAGTCTCGCCTCGAGCTTCAAGGGCATCCGCGAGGTCAAACCCTATTCCAAACAGGAATCCGAGAAATTGCTGGAACCCTGGCTCGGCAGCGGATTGAGTTTCGATGTGCTGCCGATCCCGCGGCTGATCGTGCTGAAAATCGAGGATGGCAGTCTGGTCGACAGTGCGGGCCTGCGCAAAGCCATTACCGACCAATGGCGCCATGCCACGCTGGATGACCACCGTGTCTGGATCGCGCGTCTGGCCGCCATGGCACGGTCGGTGGTGGCGGTGGCGGTGGCTCTGGTCGGTCTTGTGATGGTGGCCACCGCGCTGGCCGTGGCCTTTGCCACCCGCGGCGCGATGGCCGGCAATCGCAGCATCATGGAAGCCTTGCACTTTGTCGGCGCCACCGATGCCTTCATCGCCCGTGAATTCGAGCGGCATTTTCTGATTTTGGGCCTGAAGGGCGGCGCGCTGGGCGGATGTCTGGCCCTGGTGTTTTTCGGAGCGGCACATCTGTTTGCCAGCACCTGGCTCGGCAGTCCCGGGGGCGAGCAGATGGAGACGCTGTTCGGCTCCTTTGCCATCGGGTATAGCGGCTATCTGGCGGTGGTGATGGTGGCGATTGTCGTGGCCTTTCTGACCGCCCTGGTCTCGCGCATCACTGTCACCCGCACCTTGGGGACGCTGACGTGACAGCACGCCGCCCGGTTTTCATTGTCCTGACCGGACTGCTCCTGCTGGCCATTCTTTCATTCGGTGCGTTTGTCCGTCTCGCCACCCTCCCGCCGGATCCCCTGATCCCGCAGGCCGATGGCATTGTCGTGCTGACAGGCGGACGCGACCGCATCAATGATGCCGTGACGCTGTTGATCCAGGGCAAGGGCCGGCGCCTGCTGATCAGCGGTGTCAACGACAGAACCACCACTGCCGATCTGGTCCGGATCGAGCCCAGACTGCAGCAATGGCTCGACTGCTGCGTCGATCTCGACCGCAAAGCCACCAATACCAGCAGCAATGCGGTCGAAACGATCCATTGGGCGCATGACAAGGGCTATTCATCCCTGATTGTCGTAACCTCGCATTACCACATGCCGCGCGCCTTGCAGGAATTCCGTGCCGAAGACCCCCGCCTGCAACTCATCGCGCATCCGGTGGTCCCGGGCGGTCTGGACCTGCCCCGCTGGTGGACGGATCCGCTGACAATCAGGCTTTTCATTGGTGAATGGATCAAATATCACGGAGCGCAGTTGCGGATCGGTCTGGGCCTGTCCGGCACAGGCGGCGATGCAACATCCGACAATGGCGAGAAACAGAACCCGTGAGCAGCACACACCATCCGATCAGGGACACACATTGGCTGACCGCTGCCCGCATGCGGCTGTTCACCATTCTGGTCTATCCCGCATTCTTTTTGTGGATGCTGGTCGGCTCGCCCTTCCTGCTGCTGCCGCGGCGGGCGCTGATCCGCATGATGTCGGTCTGGGGCAAGGTCTTTATCGGTTTCTGCCGGATCTTTGCCGGTCTCCGACTCGAAATCCGCGGGCGCGAGCATCTGCCCGCCGGCCCCGTGCTGATTGCCGCCAAGCATCAATCGGCCTGGGAGACGCTGGCTTTGCTGGGCCTGTTCGATGATCCCTGTTTCGTGATGAAGCAGGAACTGCGGAAAATCCCGCTGATGGGCCAATACATCATCCGTTCGCACCAGATCCCGCTCAACCGGCAAGGCGGACCATCGGATATGAAAAAGCTGATCAAAATGGCACGGACCGAGGTGCATGCCGATCACGGCCGCCAGATCATCCTGTTTCCGGAAGGCACCCGCCGTCCGGTTGATGCCCCCGCCGCCTATCGCAACGGCATTTCGATGATTTACGGCATGCTGGACGTGCCTTGCGTGCCGCTGGCCCATAATGCCGGCCTGTTCTGGCCGCATGGCTATACGCCGAGCCGTCCAGGGACAATTATTCTCGAATTTCTGCCGGCCATTGCATCAGGCATGCCGCGCGACGATTTCCAGCAGCTGATCGAACACCAGTTGGAAACCGCCTCGGCCCGACTGGTGGCCGAGGGCCGTCAGGCGCAAAACGGATAATCCATCGCCCGACTAATCGAGCGGGCGGGCTTCTTCAGGCAGCATGATCGGGATACCGTCGCGGATCGGATAGGCCAACCGCGCCCCCTTGCTGATCAATTCCTGCGCCTCGCGGTCATATTCCAATGTGGCCTTTGTCAGCGGACACACCAGAATTTCCAACAATTTCGGATCGATACTGGTCACATTGACCCCGGTTGCGGAGTTTTTGGACCCGAAACCCTTCATGCTCTGGTTCATCTTTCGGCCTTTCAAAACAGCAACGGCATGGCCCATTGCAGAAGTTCATTGCAAAGGTGCGGAGCGTCCGTCATCGCGGCGGGCCAGTTCGACTTCCGTGATCGCCACCAGAATGGCCGCGCGCGATTGCAAATCGGCGGCCTCCAGCAAGGCCTGCTTTTCACGCGGACCGAACGGACACATCATCGCCAGCGCATTGACCAAAGCCTCGGTCGGCGCCGTGTTGACCTCGGCCCAGTTGATCTCGAGATCCTCGGCTTGCACATAGGCCTTGAGTGTGCGGATCAGATCGGCACGATCAACCTCGCGTTCGCCCAAACCTTCCCTCAAATCATCGGCAAAGGCAGAGACATCGATCCGGCCCAGCCGGTATTTTTGAGACGATGCCACCTCCCCGACCAGCGTGAACCGGCACAGGCCTGTCAGGCTGATCAGATAGCGGCCATCGCCCGTATCGGCGAATTGCGTGATGCGGCCGGCACAGCCGATGCGTGACAGGCGCGGCGGGGCCGTCTCGTCGGGCTGTTCCGATTCGGGCTGGATCATGCCGATGATCCGGTCGGATTTCAGCGCGGCATCAACCATATCGAGATAGCGCGGCTCGAAAATATTCAGCGGCATCTGTCCGCGCGGCAGCAACAGCGCACCGGCCAGCGGAAACAGCGGCACGCTGTCCGGCATCTCGTCCACCGTCGAATAGGTTTTTCTGCCAGACATCCAACAAGCCTTAACGGAACAGAACAGTTGATAATTTGCGGCGGCCGGCCTTGGACAGGTCATCCATCGGACCCCAGGCCTCGAAAAACTGCAACAACTGGCGGCGGGCACCGTCATCATTCCAGGTACGGTCACGCCGGATGATGTCGATCAGCTCATCGGTTGCGCGTTCGCCATCACCATGGGCCGCCAAAGCCAATGCCAGATCGAAACGGGCCTGGTGATCGTTCGGATTGGCTGCAACGCGCGCCTCGATCTCGCCGAGATCGCCGAGCTTGGCCGAGCGGTCCGCCAGATCTATGGCCGCCTGCACCCCGCTCACCGCCGGATCCTGCCGCTTGTCCTCCGGCACCTGCGCCAGCACAGCGCGGGCGCCTTCCAGATCGCCATTGACGAGATGCAGCTTGGCAAGTCCTGCCAAAGCCCCCAGATGGGCCGGCTCCTCGGCCAGCACCTCCAGAAACAGCTGGCTGGCCGCCGCCGCATCACCGGCTTCGGCAAGTTCATTCGCCTCGGCCACCATCTGTTCGACCGGGGCTGGGCCGATCGGGCCGATCAGCTTCTCGATAAAGCTACGGATCTGGCTTTCGGGCACCACGCCCATGAAACCATCGACCGGCTGGCCGCGCTGGAATGCAATCACCGCAGGGATCGACTGGATGCCGAGCTGGCCGGGAATTTGCGGATGGTCATCAATATTGAGCTTGACCAGCCGCACTTTCGCACCGGCTGCTTCCACCACCTTGTGCAGGACCGGTTCAAGCTGCTTGCACGGGCCGCACCACGGCGCCCAGAAATCCACCAGCACCAGTTGCGACATCGACGCCGTCATCACATCCTGCCGGAAGGTGGCCGTGGTGGTTTCGATAACTGCACCCGAAGCACCCTGTGTGCCTGCCTTGTCATTGGTTTCCGGTGTCATGATCGGGGCTCCCTGCGTCGGTTCACGTCTCTGCTTCCCTTCACATGGGATGTTCAGGACAAGTTGGCAAGTTTTTCGTCACTCGGATCAAGAATTTGCGGCTGATGCCCGGTCAATTCCAGAAATTTCGTAAACCCCTCGATGCTCAATCCGCTGGTCATGGTGTTGACGAGCGGGTGCACATTGATGCGCTGGCCGCCCAGCAAAGCCGCATCCAGCACCAGCGAGACCCGATGCTCGCGGTCATTGATCAGCGACAGGGGCGTCACCGATCCCGGTTCCACCCCCAGATGGGTCATCAGCTGTTCGGCCGAGCAGAAGGACAGCCGCCCCTGCCCGCCGATCCGCATATGCAGGGTTTTCAGATCGATCTGCGTGCTTTCCACCGCGGTCAGCAGAAACAATCGGCCTTTTTTATCCTTGAGGAACAAATTTTTGACATGCAGCCCCTCGATTTCCCCGCGCAGAGCCTTTGATTGCTCCACCGTATACAGGGCGGGATGGTGCACCGTGTGGTGAATAATCTGGTGCCGATCCAGAAATTCCAGCAGTTTTTCAGGAGTTAACCGATTGGTATCAGTGGACATTTTACCTGCCTTATCCGCATTTCATGGGATCACCCGGACCATTCTTTCAACCTGCCCGAACGGCTTTCCTCAGGCAATTCAAAAATGCTTCAACAAGACCCCTTGCAATCTGATCCGGATTGGGGCATAAACCCGCCACCCAAGCTGGTCTGCCGCTGACGCGGTGCCACTTATTCGGATGCGGGTGTAGCTCAGGGGTAGAGCACAACCTTGCCAAGGTTGGGGTCAAGGGTTCGAATCCCTTTACCCGCTCCAAATAATCTTATCACAACGAAATATAATAAAAAAAGCCACGCAAATGCGTGGCTTTGGCGTAGCTTCAGCGGATGGGTCTCAGACCTTCAGCGCCTTGAAACCGATTTCCAGCTTTTCGGCGAAATCGGTGGTCGCGTGGCTGGGCGACAGGCAGCATTTGCCGTCGATCCACTCTTCGGAAACCAGATTCAAAGCACGCAATTCGGCGATCTTGCGATAGGTCGAACTGCGACTGGTCAGGTTCATGTCGACCAGATCATTCGGCGTCACATGCTGCTTGGCAGCGGTGCGGGATACAATGGCTTCCAGAAACAGACGCTGATGCCCGTCAAGATGGAGCAGGCCATGCTCGCGTTCCAGAGTATTGAGCAACGAAAGAAGTTTTTGCGCGGTTTTTAATGTCATTGTTTTTACCAAACCCGATTGAAATAAGCGCGCTACTAAAACAGCTTTTTATCGATTTGCAACTATTGGTTTAGCATTCTTGTCCCGACTACATCCAGTCCAGATAGGCATTCAGCATCGGATCCGTTCTGAAATCACCGAGCCGCAAGGGCCGCGCCAGTGACAGTCCTGCCATCGACCGCACCCGTGACAGGGCAACATAGACCTGACCGGGGGCGAAGGCTCCGGTGCCGAAATCGACACGAACATCGTTCAAAGTGAGGCCCTGGGCCTTGTGAATGGTGATGGCCCAGGCCGGAATCAGCGGAACCTGTTCGAAAGCGCCAATGACCTCGTTTTCGATTTTCTGGCTCTCGTCGCTCCAGACCTGGCGGATTTTTTCCCACTTCACCGGCTCGATCAGGCACTCTTCGCGACTATGATCAAAACGAACAGTGATGTCGGAATTGACCAGACGCGTCACCGTGCCGAGCGAGCCGTTGATCCACCGCTTTTGTGTGTCGTTGCGTGTGGCCATCACACGGGCGCCGACTTTGAGTTCCAGCCGGTCCGGTATTGGAGGCTTGTCGCGTCCGGCTTCGAACTTGCCCTTGAGCGCCGCCTCGAAAATCGACGGCTCACCTGCAAGAGCGGCCAACCCCTCGCGGTTATAGCGGTCCGCCGCGGCCAGCGTGGCGGTGAGCAGCAAGGGTGCGACACCGGCGCGATGCGGGCCGTAGCAGCGGGCATTCAGCATCTCGACAGCCTTCTCGACATCCTCGCCCGAGCGCACCATGCCGAGCAGGTCGATAAACTCCTGCTCGTCCTGCCGGTAGACATGGTCGAGGACGATCTTGTGGACTTCGGCGCCGCCCAGAGCCCGCGCACTGAAGGCATAAGGGGTGGAATAACCCATCTGTTCGAGAATGGCACGGTCGCCCTCGGGCACCACCGGCGGCAGTTGCATGAAATCGCCAACCATGACGATCTGCACCCCGCCGAACGGACGCTGGTCATTGCGGATCTGCCGCAGCCGCGCATCGATGGCATCCATCACATCAACCCGCACCATCGAGATTTCATCGATGATCAGACGGGTCATGCGCTTGTAGAGCGGGCCGAAATGCCGGCCCGGATCCAGCTCGCGCGCATTCAGGATCACCGGCGGCAACTGGAAGAACGAATGGATGGTCTGCGCGCCGGCATTCAAGGCGGCCACGCCGGTCGGGGCGACGATGGCTTGGGTTTCACCCCCCGGGCGCTGGCGCAAATAGCGGATCAGCGTGGTTTTGCCGGTGCCCGCACGGCCGAGAACGAGCACCGCCTTGGCACCCTGATCAATCGCCGCCAGGGCATCACAGACCCCTGGCAAGGCCTCGTAGTCGGCATCTTTCACAAAAACCGGTTCGGGCACGGCGCGCCGCGGCATGACTTTGCTGGCGGGTTTCTCGGCATCAGCCGATTTCCGCCCGAAGCCGCGCGCCGCCCCGAGCGGGCTTTTGCGCGTCAACCCACCCGATGATCCGCTTTTTGACCAGGCGGAACGGGCAGGAGGTGAAAATCCGCGGGCCTGATCGCCGTCTACCCCGATCCGGTCCAGCACGCCCAGGAGCATCCGCGCTTCGGCCTGCTGCTTGAGCCCGCCCTCGGCAATCAACCGCTCGCAATTGATCCGCAACTGCTCGCGCTCGACAGCACTCATCGCCGGTATTTGCTGGAGAATTTTCATCACCAATCCTGAAATTCAGTGTTCAGAGAACAGACATGACAATAAGCCCGATGGCCGACACGGCCAAAGTGGCAAAGGTCAGCATCATGCCCGAGACACGAAAGCGGAAATTTTCATTGGTCTGGGACATTCCATAGGCGTGAAGCAGACGGCCCGCCAGCAAAGCCGCACCCAAGGCGTGCAACACAAGGGCATTGGCGGATTGAAGCTCCAGAACCACCAGCAAAACAGCAATCAGGGGGACATAGTCATTGAAATTGCCCTGCACGCGGATCGCCCGCTCCAACGCCTTGTCACCCGCATGGCCCAAGGCCACTTTCAACGCACGGCGCAAACCGATGATGCGGACCGACAAGACCAGATAGAGGGCGGCCAGCGGAGCCAGATACAGAGGTATGATGGTCAAAGAGGTCATGGCAACAATCCCGAATGTGAATATCGAATCCCCTTCTACCACATTTTCGGGCCCTGTCGGGTCTGACAGACCTTGGCGATTTCGGCGGTTTTGCTTGACTCTGTCCGGCTTTTTGCCTATTGCCCTGATCATTCATTGGCGTTCTCGTCTTTGAGCCACCCACCGGTCCGAGAGACCGGAGGTCCACGTCCGACAGCGCGTTGCGCCCTCGGGCGCGTTTCGCTTTGGTGTCTTGAAGCCGGTCACGCCGTCCACATGTTGACGCCCGCCAGAATAACGGGGTCAGGCAGAGCAAAGGCGACAGGAATGTTCGAGAGTCTGTCAGACAAACTCTCCGGTATTTTGAACGGGCTGACCCGCCGTGGTGCGTTGTCGGAAGCCGATGTCACGGCTGCGCTGCGCGAAGTCCGCCTTGCTTTGATCGAAGCCGACGTGGCGCTGGATGTGGTGCGCTCCTTCATCGACAAGGTCCGCAGCCGCGCGGTCGGCGCCGAAGTTGTGAAATCGGTCACGCCCGGCCAGATGGTCGTCAAGATCGTCCATGACACGCTGGTTGACACGCTGGGGGCGGAACAGGCCCCGATCAGCCTTGAATCCACCCCGCCTGTCGCCATTCTGATGGTCGGTCTGCAGGGCTCGGGTAAAACCACCACCACCGCCAAGCTGGCACGCCGCCTTGGCGAGCGCGACAAGCGCAAGGTCTTGATGGCCTCGCTCGATACGCGCCGCCCGGCTGCGATGGAGCAATTGGCGACACTCGGCAAGCAATTGTCGATCGATTGCCTGCCGATCGTGGCAGGCCAATCTCCGGTCCAGATCGCCCGCCGCGCCATGGATGCCGCGCGACTGGGCGGTTTCGACGTCGTGCTGCTCGATACTGCCGGCCGCACCACCATCGACGAAGCGCTGATGGCCGAGGTGGCCGAGGTCAAGGCCATTGCCAAGCCGCATGAAGTGCTGCTGGTCGCCGATGCGTTGACCGGTCAGGATGCGGTCAACACCGCCCGTGCCTTCGAAGACCGCGTGGGCATTACCGGCATCGTGCTGACCCGCGTGGACGGTGACGGCCGCGGCGGCGCGGCCCTGTCGATGCGGGCCGTGACCGGCAAGCCGATCAAACTGGTCGGCATGGGCGAAAAAATGGATGCGCTGGAGGATTTCCACCCTTCGCGCATTGCCAACCGTATTCTGGGCATGGGCGATATAGTCTCGCTCGTCGAAAAAGCCTCGGAAACACTGGACGCGGAAAAGGCCAAGCGCATCGCCGACAAGATGCGCCGTGGCAAATTCGATCTCGAGGATTTGCGTGACCAGCTGACCCAGATCGAACAGATCGGCGGGGTCGGCGGGCTGCTTGGCATGTTGCCCGGTGTCGCCAAGATGAAAGACCAGATCGCCTCGGCCAATCTCGACGAGCGTGTGGTCAAACGTCAGAAGGCCATCATCGATTCCATGACCCGCGCCGAACGGCGCAATCCCGATATACTCAAGGCCTCGCGCAAGAAACGTATTGCCTCGGGCTCGGGCACCAAGGTCGAAGACATCAACAAATTGCTGAAAATGCACCGCCAGACAGCGGATATGATGAAACAGATGGGACAGGCCAAACGCGGGCCGATGGCCGGTCTGGCCCAGATGTTCGGCATGGGTGGAGGTATGGGAGGCGGCATGCCGCAGCCTACACCCGAAATGATCGAGCAGGCACGTGCCATGCAGGGTGGCGGAGGCTTGCCCCCGTTCCCCGGTGCAGGCGGTCTGCCTGCCCAGCCGCCGGCGGGTTTTCCGGCGGGTGGCAAATCACCTGTTTTACCGGGCCTTGCGCCCAAAATGCCGGGCATGCCCGGTTTGTCGGCTTTCAACCCTTTCGGGGGGAAGAAAAAATAACAACAGGCCGGATCATCGGCTTCCGTCAGCCGTGATCGGGTCTTCTCTCATCGACGGAACTTTAAGTAAGGATAGACCATGTCTTTGAAAATTCGCCTCGCCCGTGGTGGTGCCAAGAAGCGTCCCCATTATTCGATCGTTGTGGCCGACAGCCGCTACCCACGCGATGGCCGCTTCATCGAAAAGATCGGCACATTTAACCCGATGCTGGCCAAAGACAATGCCGAACGCGTGAAGCTGGACGCTGAAAAGGCCAAGGAATGGCTGGCTAAGGGCGCACAGCCAACCGATCGCGTCGAGCGTTTTCTCGATGCCATGGGCCTGTTGAAGCGCAAGGCGCGCAACAATCCTGAAAAGGCCCAGCCAAAGAAGAAGGCCCAGGAACGTGCTGCCGCCAATGCAGCCGCTGCTGAAGCCGCTGCGGCTCCTGCCGAAGCTCCAGCAGCCGAATAATCCGGTTCGCTGGCAACAAGAGATCATATAATGGCTCGTCGGCCTGCTGATTCCGCGCCCCGCACCCCTGCCGCCAAGGCGGGTGCGGAACCGCGCAACCAGAGGCCGGCGGATCATGTCGTGATTGCGGTTGTGGGGGCTCCCCACGGCCTGCGCGGCGAGGTGCGGATCAAATCCTACACCGAAGATCCGATGGCGGTCGGCGATTACGGCCCTCTGTCGGGAGCCGACGGCAAAACCTATCGCATCAAACCGCTGCGTCCGGTCAAGGATGATATCATCATCGCACGGCTCGACAGTGTGGGCGATCGGACGGCTGCCGAAGCCATTACCAATCTTGTCCTGTCGGTGGCGCGCGGCCAATTGCCGCCGGTCGAGGATGACGACGAATTCTACCATGCCGATCTGGTCGGTCTGACAGTGCTGGACGAGATCGGAGAGGCAATCGGCCAGGTGGTCGGCCTGATGAATTTCGGCGCGGGCGATATGCTCGACATCAAGCTCAAACGCCCCGGCCCGACTGCACTTTTGCCCTTTACCAAGGCTTTTGTGCCGACCATCGATCTGGCCCAAAGGGTTATCCATGCCCGTCCGCCCGCCGATTTCGGCGTCGACAGCCCGCCGCCGGCCGGTCAGGGCGAAGACAAACCCAAGAAAAGCGGGCGAGACAAGGCATGAGCGGCGATCAGCCCCTCGCGCCACAGGCAAAGTCTGCGACATCGCACTTTTCCTGCACAGTTCTGACCCTTTATCCCGATATGTTTCCCGGACCACTCGGCCAGTCGCTGGCAGGCACCGCCTTGCAGGAGGGTCTCTGGTCGCTCGCAGCCTATGACATCCGCCAGCACGGACAGGGCCGGCACCGCACGGTCGATGACACCACGGCGGGCGGTGGCGCGGGCATGGTGCTGCGCGCCGATATTCTGGCCGCGGCGATTGATGCCGCAAGCCCTGCCGGTGATCCGCGTCCGCGCCTGCTGATGTCGCCGCGCGGCAAACCTCTGACCCAGGCCCGCGTGCGTGAACTGGCTAGCGGTCCCGGAGCCGTAATCATATGCGGCCGCTTCGAAGGCGTGGATGAACGTGTGATCGGCGCACGCCAGCTCGAGGAAGTCTCGGTCGGCGATTACATTCTGTCGGGCGGCGAAATGGCGGCCATGGTGCTGCTGGATGCCTGCGTGCGGCTGATCACCGGCGTGATGGGCAAAGAGGCCTCCGGCGAGGACGAGAGTTTCGAACACGGCCTGCTCGAATATCCCCATTATACCCGTCCGCGCGAATGGGAAGGCCAAACCATTCCCGATATTCTGCTGTCGGGCGACCACAAGAAAATCGCACAATGGCGGCGCGACCAAGCCTTGCACCTCACGCAGACCAGACGGCCGGATCTGCTCAAAAGATAATCAAGCTTTGCTTTGTTGTCCGGAAAGGGCACTATGACGGCATTGGCGGCGCACAAGCGGATCACGGCATTGGTTTTTATCTCCCTGTTATCGGCCTATATCCTGAGCCAGTTTTTCCGCGTGTTTCTCAGTGTTATTGCGGTCGATCTGACCCGCGAACTGGGGCTGAACGCCGCCGATCTCGGCGCGGTCTCGGCCATCTGGTTTGCCACTTTTGCGGTGGCGCAATTTCCCGTCGGCTTTCTGCTCGACCGGTTCGGCCCCCGCCGCACCGTGGGCGGCTTGCTGATGGTGGCGGTGATCGGCGGGATCTGGTTTGCGCTGGCCCGCTCCTATCATGACTGCCTGTTCGGTATGGCTTTGATCGGCATCGGCTGTTCGCCGGTGCTGATGGGATCGCTGTTCGTGTTTGGCCGCTCCTATCCGGCCGATCGTTTTGCCATGATGGCCTCGTTGATGATCGGCCTGGGATCGTTCGGCAATCTGATCAGCTCGAGCCCGCTCGCCTGGGGGGTCGCTCATGTCGGCTGGCGCTGGAGCCTCGGCGTCATCGTGCTGCTGACCGGAGTGAGCGCCACTTTCATTCTGACCATGCTGAAAGACCCGCCGGTGATCGTTGACTCCGGGCCGTCCAGCGGGCTCTGGCAGGGGATCCGCCGGATTATCGGGATCAGAGACCTGTGGCCGCTGATGCCGCTGACCGTGATCAGCTATGCGGTGATTGTTGCCACGCGCAGCCTGTGGATTACCCCGTTTTTCAGGGATGTGCACGGATCTGATTTGCAGGAATTGGGTCTGGTTGCCCTGATGATGAGCGTCACCATGACCATCGGTGCGCTGGCCTATGGCCCGATCGAGCGCTGGAGTGGCTCGCCGCGCCGCACCACCTTGTGGGGCAGTCTGATCACCGCCTTCAGCTTCATCATCATGGGGGTATTGGGTCCCGAAAGCTTTGTGGTTTCGCTGGTCTGTCTTGGCATTGCGGGCGGGGCGGGGCTGACCTACGGCATTCTGATGAGCCACGCCAAACTGTTCATTCCCGCCGATGTGCTGGGGCGCGGGATCACCTGGCTGAATTTCCTGTTCATCGCCGGCGCGGGCGTACTCCAGTACGGTTCGGGACAATTTGTGCAGGCCACACTCGATCTCGGCACCGCACCGGCAGCGGCTTTTTCAAAGCTGTTTTTGCTGTTCGGCTTGATCCTGCTGGCCAGTGCCGCCATCTATACCCGCTCGGACGAACGTCCCCAAACCGCAAAATGAGCAAAATACAGGGTTGATAAACATCCTGGTCTCCACTACCTCCAAGCAGGCTTAACTGAACAGGAGAAGACAGGATGACCGATCATCAGGACGTTTCCTCTGGTTATGTATTTCCGCCTCGGCTTCGCGAAGGCTATAAGGCCTTCATGTCGGGCCGTTTTCCGCAAGAACAGCACCGTTTCGAAGAATTGTCGGGCTCCGGCCAGCAGCCCGAAGTGATGGTCATCGGCTGCTGCGACAGCCGTGTCTCGCCCGAGGTGATTTTCGACGCGCGTCCGGGCGAAGTCTTTGTGGTCCGCAATGTCGCCAATATGGTGCCGCCATTCGAAACCCAAGGCGTGTTCCACGGCACCTCGGCCGCGCTGGAATTTGCGGTGCAGGCCCTGCGCGTCAAACATATCGTGGTGCTGGGCCATGGCCGCTGCGGCGGCGTGCGGGCCTTTGCCGATGATTCGGCCCCGCTGTCGCCCGGCGATTTCATCGGCCAATGGATGACGCTGATCAAACCGGCCGCCGAACGCGCCGGACCGCGCGGGCAGACACCGCTGGGCGATTATGTCGAAAAGCTCGCGCTGATGTCGATTGCCCAGAGCCTTGATAATCTGATGACATTTCCTTGCGTCAGCACGCTGGTCTCCCGCGGCAAGCTGCAGCTGCACGGCGCCTATTTCGATGTCACGACAGGGGTGCTGGCCATCCGCGATCCGCATACCGGCATGTTCATCCCCGCAGAACCCGAAGCACGGGCGCGGGTATCGCTGTTTCGCGCAGAAGCCGTGTAAACCATCAAAAAAGCCCGATGGGAGACCATCGGGCTTTGATTTTCGGCATCATAACACTCAATCAGGCCTTTTTGGCCTTGATCAGCTTGCGGTTGATGCAGGCTTCGGCGATCTGGATGGCGTTCAATGCCGCGCCCTTGCGCAGATTGTCGGACACGCACCAGAAGGCTAGGCCGTTTTCAACGGTGTGATCCTCGCGGATACGCGAAATATAGGTGGCATCCTCACCGGTCGCTTCATGCGGGGTGATGTAGCCGCCGGGTTCGCGCTTGTCGATCACCAGACAGCCGGGAGCCGAACGCAGCAAAGCGCGGGCCTCGGTGGCGGAAATCGGCTTTTCGAACTCCACATTCACCGCTTCGGAATGCGAGATAAACACCGGCACGCGCACGCAAGTGGCCGTGAGCTGAATGGCGGGATCGAGGATTTTCTTGGTTTCCTCGGTCATCTTCCATTCTTCTTTGGTGAAGCCGTCATCCATGAAGACATCGATCTGCGGAATCAGGTTGAAGGCGATGCGCTTGGGGAACTTGTTGACCTTGACCTCGCCGGTGGTCAGCAAAGCACGGGTCTGGGTGAACAATTCATCCATCGCCTCTTTGCCGGCTCCCGACACCGATTGATAGGTCGACACCACCACGCGCTTGATCACGGCCTTGTCATGCAAAGGCTTCAGCGCGACCACCAATTGCGCCGTGGAGCAATTCGGGTTGGCAATGATGCGGGTGCATTTGGGATCGGCAAAAAACGGGGCCAGCACATCGGCATTCACTTCCGGCACCACCAGAGGCACAGTCGGATCATAACGCCAGCAAGAGGAATTATCGATCACAAGGCAGCCTTGCGCGGCAATCTTGGGAGACCATTCCTTCGAAATGCCGGACCCTGCCGACATCAGGCACAGATCGACATCGGAGAAATCGTAATGGTCAAGCACCTGCGTTTTCAGGATCTTGTCACCGAACGACACTTCCGTGCCGAGCGAACGGCTGGACGCCAACGCCACAACTTCACTGACGGGAAACGCCCGTTCCGACAAAATGGAGAGAATTTCACGGCCCACATTACCT
>CANFLM010000001.1 GCA_947447895.1 Hyphomicrobiales bacterium | reverse complement strand
GCAGCCGTTCGCGCAGAAACACCTGCCGCAAATTGCTCAAGTAACCGCTTTTGAATACTTGGTAAAAGTCTGCTTTTTCGCCTTTTCCTAACCATCTGACATAAATAGCCTTTTTCTGCTATCTATGTCAGCCCCTAATTTTTTTATCCGATTTCATTAAAATGGCATGTGCAGCATGAATTCTCTGCTTGCGCAGCCATTCGACTGGACGCATCCCGAATGATTTTTTGAATGAGTATTGAAGCACGCGGGATGACAAACCGCTTTGCTCCTCCATCTGCGTCAATGAGATCGGTTGCTGGATGTGGCCATTCATCCATTCACAAAGCAGTCCCAATTCCAGACGAACCTGTGGCTCCTTGCCATTGAATGTGTTGCCAACCAAAAACAATTCGGGATGTAAAAGAGCCGCGCATAATCTATATAGGTAATCGTCCAACAATAACCTATTCAGTATTTTCTTATTCCCATCAACAAAATTGATATGGTTGAAAATACTTTTAAATAAAATAGAAAATTTTATTTTATCATGTTGAAGTGATGGAGTTCTGATATTCAAATCAATGACTTTTTTATCCTCAACACCCATAATGGATGCACATGTCTTATTCAGACGATCCGCATTGAGGCCAATATTAACGCCGCTTCTTCTCAATGTTGACTGTCTTCTTTCACTTGCAGCTAAAAACGCTGTCTCCCCTGCATTAAATTGGTATTTTGTTCTCCCGACCACGGTATGGTTTTGCCCTTCCATCGGGATAAGCAGATCAAACCCCTTACAGTCATCACGCTCCAGATATATTCCACTTTGAGCATAAGCTATCAAATTCAAACCGTTAATAGTCATTTGCGACATTTTTAATCCAAAATCTTCTCCCTCTTTGAGCGCAGAGAAAGCATGAATTACCGGTATTAATGATGACACTTTGTCAGCCATCATTTTTATGTCATTCGATATATTTACTTTGGTGTCATTAAATGCAATTTTTGTATACATTTTAATAATCCTTTATTTATTCAATATGATATTTATATTAAATCAAATAATTTCATTCGTATACATATTATAAATATAAATGTATTTTCGTTTTTATTATATAATATTTGCATTTTTTTACAAAAATAGATCAAAATTAAAATAGAATATATCGATTGATTTTGATTATATTAATGCTTTGATTCTTATATAAATCATCCAATAACCATTTTCATTGTATTTTTTCCAGCAATCACAAATCACGCATCACAATTCGCATAAAAGCAGCCTGCTGTGTCCGGTGTCGGATTGCCCTCGCCCCGCAACGCCGGACACAGACATGCTTGTTCCATCCGAGCCATTTGAATGTCATTGGCGCAGACAACACGGCGAGCCTGTCTACCCGATCGCCAACACGCTTCCTCCGGAAAACCGCAAGCGTTTGGTCATCCACATCCAAGGCGGATCCTGCGTGCTCAATCCCCGAGGAGCAGCCGGGCCAGAGGCCATCGTCATGGCCGGCATTGCCGACAACAGCCAATCTGACTTCTGGAACGCCTGACTTGTTGCGGAGCAATACGATCCTTCTGCACACCGCCCTGCGCCAGATTGGGACCGAAGCGGTGTTGAAGGTGTTCGAAAGACAGTCCCACGCACAATTTGATCGTGATGGTCGGTTTCCCGAAGAGAAAAAGGCTGTCGGAGAAATGCCCGCCCTTTTTCAATAAGCCTCGGGGACAATAAGACACCCCTGCCGCCATGGATTGCGAGACCTGCAATAAGGGAGGTTGCCGGATATGCTTTCCGGCAACTCTTTTTTGACCGGAATTTCATCAAGGGCAATGCGCATGCACTCGGGCGAAATGGATCCGGCGGCGTCTTAACCGTCCCGCGCCAGCGGGATGATGCTGTGCATAGAGCCAGAATACGGGAAAATCATATTGACCTAGGCCGCTCCCGAGCTAATTTCAAACGGCGAATAAACATAAGGGTGCCCCATGATTTTGCGTCGTTTTGCGTTTCTGCTGTCCGTTTTACTCTTTGTTTCTCCGGTGCTTGCAAAAAATTTGGCATTTCCAGACAAAACTCCGATTGGAACGATTGTCATCCCCGATACTTGGAAGACCAGACAAATAGAATATGGCTGGGAAGCGAAATCACCGGACGATGATATCTATATCAGCGTTGAAATCGTGAACGACAAACTCATCAACAAAGTTGCGAATTCAAATGACGCCTGGATGAAGGACAACAAAATCAGACTTCAGCCAAACCCGGTCATCGAGGAACTTCTGCTGGGCGGACTGTTCGCCAAAGCATTCAAATACCAGGCCACAGACGAGAACGGACCAACAGTGGTCTTCCAGATTTTTGTCATGGCTGAAAAAGGTGCTGCAATGATTACCATCTGGGGTTCAGAGGAAGAACAGAAAACCAGAGAAAAAGAGCTCAACTCCATCATGAACAGCATTAAAGCCGTTCAATAATGCCATTTTGCTATGGCCTCAAAAACCCGTAAGGGCGAAGGGTTGCCTTTGGTGCATCATGCGGACTGCCGAATGATCTTGATCCCCATACATTGTCGGGATCGCTTTGCAACACGTCTGCTTTGAACGAGGATTGCCTAATGTTGGAAATACTCCACTCTTTCGCACCGGTACGGTTCGGCATTCTGGGCGCGGCCAATATTGCGCGGGAATTCATGGACGGGGTCAAGCAGTCCCCGCTCCTCACCGTGCAGGCTGTGGCCTCACGCGATGGCAACAAAGCCGCCGAATTTGCAAAAACCCACGACATTCCAGTTTCTTATGCCAGCTATGAGGCCATGCTGGCCGATCCGGCAATCGAGGCGGTCTATATCCCGCTGCCCAACGACCTGCATGCCGAATGGGCGATCAAAGCCGCTGAAGCCGGCAAACATGTGCTGTGCGAAAAGCCGCTGGCTGTAGGCGTGGCGGATGTCCGGGCAATGTTCCGGGCAGCGCACAAAGCGGGGGTCAAGCTGGCCGAGGCCTATCCCTATATGGCGCAGCCGCAAACCATTTTGATGAATTCCTTGCTGGCCGAAGAGGCTATCGGGCCGATCCAGACGGTTTCGGCGGCCTTCGGCTTCGGTATCGTTGCCCCTGACGGCACACCGATGGCCAATCCCGCCAATATCCGACTGCGCCCCGATAGGGCGGGCGGCGGATTGCTCGATGCCGGCACCTATGCCGTGTCACTCGTCCGCTTGGCGGTGGGCGAATGTCCGACGCGGGTGATCGCCAGCGGGCGCTACACCAAAACCGATGTGGACCAGACCGTTGTCGCCCTGCTTGAATTTCCCTCGGGCGCGCTCGGCCAGATCTCCTGCTCGATGTCCACCTCGTTCCACCGCAAGGCCTTGATCGTGGGCAGCAACGGGGTGATCGAGACCGATTATTCCAATCACGGCCCTGCCGATGGCCACCTGTCCCTCAACATCAAACGCGGCGTGCCCAAAACCATCGGTTTTGAAACAACCACTGTCAGCGCAGCCGATGGCTTCAAACTGGAGGCCGAGAGCTTTGCGACCTGGGTGCGCACCGGCGAGGGTTGGACCGGAGCCAGCGAAGCCGTCTCGCTGGATGTGGCTGCGACAATTGAAGCGATAGCCAAGAGCCTCAAAAGCGGTCGGTACGAAGACGTGGCACGCTAACAGTCCCGCATCGCACCAAGCCACGCAACGATGCGAGACGTGTTCGAGACTTTGGGTTTAAGCCTTTTTCTGGATGGCAAAACCGACCATTGCGGCCAGCACCACAAACACGCCGACGATCTGCATCGGTGAAATGGCCTGATCAAGGATGAAAAAACCCATCAGCAGCGCGGCGACGGGTTCGAAATTCATAACGGCGGCATTGTCGAGCATGCCGAAGCGCGGCATGAAGACAAAAAAGCTGATAATGGCAATCGCATAGAGAACGCAAACACAGGCCAGCGCGATCCAGCCCGTTTGATCGAGCGGAAGTGCAAAGCCGTCCTGCACAATGCCAATACCGCCCATCAGCACGACAACCAGCGACATCATGCACAGGCTGCGGACGCGGCTGTCGACCACGATCAGCCAGCGTTGTGTGACCATCATCACCGTTGCAAAGGACAGCGCGGCTGCCAGCGCCAGCATGATGCCGCGCAGCATCAGGGCGGCATCTGTCTGGGCCGAGAGGCCATAGAGGTTGAGGGCGAGGCTGAGACCCAGCAAAGCCACGGGCATGAACAACAGGGTCCGGTTGGATGGCCGGCGCCCCTCGATGGCCCATGACATCAAGGCGAAGATAAACGGGAATGTATTGAAGGTCAGAAGCGCCAGCCCCACCGGGATCATCGACACCGCCGAATAGATACACAGGCTCTGGATCGTCAGCAAAATCCCCGTGGCCAGCAATTTCAGCCCAAGCCCCTTCGGAAGGGCGACCGGGACACCCTCGAATTTAAGCGCAACCAGCAAAGCCAAGGCCGTAAAAGCAGAGCGCACGACCACCGCCAGCATCACGCTGGTGCCATGATCGAAAGCCACACGGGCAGACACGTGATTGCTGCCAAAGGTCAAGGCAACCAGCATCAAGAGCAGAACAATCTGCCAGCGGGGTCTGGTGGTCTGTTGCATCAGCGGGTCTCGGATCTGTCAGGAGGGAAAAGGAAAACGGGGCAAGCAGGGCCAGCCCCGTTTCGGATATGGTGGCAGGATCGGGTCCCGAACAGTTCGGGGACTTATTTCATCCACTTTTCGACAATGCGGTCATATTCGCCGCTGGCTTTGGCCAGATGCAGCCAGGTGTCGAACCAAGCCTTGGTCGCGGCATCGCCTCTGGGCAGCATATAGCCCATCTCGCCATATTGCAGCGGCTTGTCGGGATTGACCGCGCACAGGCCGGGACGGATTTTCTGCTGGACGATGGTCTCGATCGATTCCGAGATCATGACATCGGCATTGCCCTTCAAAATCTCGTCGAAAATCGTCACATTGTCATTGAAAACGATGACTTTGGCCGCCGGCAAATTCGCCCGCACGAAGCGTTCATTGCTGCCGCCGGGATTGGTGATCACGGTCACGGTCGCCTTGTTGAGATCGGCTACAGTCTGGAACTTGGAGACATTCTCGCATTTGGTAATGGGGGCCTTGCCGTTGATCATATAAGCTTGGGTAAATCCGGCGCGTTTGGCCCGCTCTGTTGAAACGGAAATCCCGCCGACGGCCACGTCACAACTGGCCAGAAAATCATCCATCAGTTTCGGCCATGAGGACTTCACCATCTCGACCTCGACACCCAGCGCTTTGGCGGCCGAAGCGATGAGATCGATGTCGATGCCCTCAAAACTTCCGTCCGGCTTTGCCAGTGAAAACGGCTTGTAATCGCCGGGCGAGCATACTTTGATTTTGCCGGCCTTGATGATGGCATCAAGCCGTGATGGGTCCTGTGCATGCGCATCAGGCGACAGCATCACCATCTGCAGGATGAGAAAAGCCAGTAGTGCGATCCGTTTCATGTGTTCCGCCCCTGATCCGGTTGGTGTGTCGAAATTGCAGATTGAGCCCCAGTATTCACAAATGCGGCGGAATTGTCACCCGCCAACTTGGCGGGAGGCATGGCGTTGCTGCCTGTTATCCCTGCTGTTTTTGCATGCCCCCCGACGTGCTCAACATCCGCTTGATTTCAAAGCCTTTTGCCTGTCCACTACCGTGAAAGCACGGTTGAAATCGGCCTCAAAGGGAGATGACACATGGCAGAGCCACTCGGCGCGGCGTCGGATTTGGTCATGGGTTCGCCCCCCTACTCGTTTCGCCCGCTGGAGAATTGGGGCCAACTGCCTCCCGATATCGAACTCAAGGATGTCGCGGGCATTGCCGTGGATGCCAAGGACCACGTCTATCTGTTCAATCGCGGCCAGCATCCGGTTGTCGTGCTTGATCGCCATGGCCAGTTCAAGACCAGTTGGGGGCATGGCCAGTTCGTCAATGCCCACGGCGCGCATATCGGGGCAGACCAGTGCCTCTATCTGACCGACAACGGCAACCATACCGTCCGCAAATTCTCGCTGGACGGGCACCTGCTGCTCACGATTGGCAATGAAGGCAAACCGGCTCCTTTCATGAGCGGAGAGCCGTTCTGCCGTTGCACGCACACCGCCCTCGCGCCCAATGGCGACATCTATGTCTCGGATGGCTATGGCAATGCCGCTGTCCACAAATACGATCCCGCAGGCCGCCATTTGCTGTCATGGGGCAAACCCGGATCGGGACCGGGCGAATTTAACCTGCCCCACAACATCTGTTGCGACGCCGATGGCTTTGTCTATGTGGCCGACCGCGAGAACCATCGCGTGCAAATTTTTGACGGCCATGGCCGCTATCAGTCCCAGATCAACAACATGCACCGGCCAAGCGGACTGGCCATTGTGCAGGGCCAATGCCCCTGCTGTATCGTCGGCGAGCTGAAGCCCTACCAGCCCGTCAACCGGCTGACCCCGAATCTCGGCGCACGGATCAGTTTTGTCGACCACAACAGCCAGCTTCTCTCGCGGCTTGACCGGGGCATGGGAGCGGGATCGGAGCCCGGACAATTCATCTCGCCCCATTCCATTGCACTGGATTCCCGGGGTGATCTCTATGTCGGCGAAGTGGGACAGGCCGATTGGGCGGCGGTGTTTCCCGATACCGTCATGCCCGACACATTCAGACGCTTCCAGAAATTTGAACGGTGCTGACACCTGCCTTCACGGGATGATGATGGCTTTTCGGTCATACCGGATCCGTCATGTTTGAAGGTGACGCGAAGGCGCGTTCATGCCAACCTGTCGGCTGTGTCGGGATCGGATCGGAGGGTTGACCATGTCGAGAGAACAAGCTGTTGCCAAGGCCCAGGCCTATTTTGACTCAGGAATGATGAAAGCCGATCTGACCCGATTGGTGGCGATCCCGACCGAGAGCCAGAACCCGGACAGGGCGGACGAATTGCCCCGCTACATTGCCGATGAAATGACGCCCCTGCTCGAAAGCCTCGGCTTTACCTGCCGCGTCATGACCCATCCCAGGGCCAAGGGGCCGTTTCTGTTTGCCGAACGCTTCGAGGCGAAAGGCCTGCCGACCATTTTCGGTTATGGCCATGGCGACGTGATCCGGGGCCTCGACAAAGACTGGCATGAAGGCCTGTCGCCTTGGCAGTTGAAAGAAATCGGCGACCGCTGGTATGGCCGTGGCGTGGTCGACAACAAGGGCCAGCACCTTATCAATCTGCAGGCGTTGAAATGTGTTCTGGACCTGCGTGGCGCGCTGGGCTTCAACGCCAAATATCTGATCGAAATGGGCGAGGAAATGGGCTCGCCCGGCTTGCGCGAGTTATGCATGGAGCATGCGGAGCTGTTCAAAGCCGATGTGCTGATTGCGTCCGACGGGCCCCGGCTCAATCAGGACCGTCCCACCATCTTTTTGGGTTCGCGCGGCGGAATGACCTTCGATCTGGCTATTGATGCCCGCGAGGGCGGGCACCATTCCGGCAATTGGGGCGGCATCCTGTCCGATCCAGGCATCCAGCTGGCGCATGCACTGGCGACGATCACCTCGCCCACCGGACAGATCCGCATCCGTGAATGGGTCCCCAAGGAGCTACCCGCGGCTGTCCGGCGCGTCTTGGTGGATTGCGAGATCGACGGCGGCAGTGACGGCCCGACCATCGATCCCGCATGGGGCGAACCCGATCTCACCCCTGCCGAACAGGTGTTCGGCTGGTGTTCGTTCGATATTCTGGCCATGAAAGTGGGCAATCCCGAAACGCCGGTCAATGCGGTTCCGCCCAAGGCTTGGGCGCGTTGCCAGCTGCGATTTGTGGTCGGCATCGATGTCGATGATATTCTGCCTGCCTTGCGCCGGCATCTCGACCGGCATGGGTTCGGCATGGTCACGGTTAACCAGAGCCGCGACGAGGTGTTCCATGCCACCCGCCTTGATCCCGATGACGCCTGGGTGACATGGGCTCTGGCCTCGCTGGCCCGCACCACCAACAAGAAGCCGGCTTTGCTGCCCAATCTGGGCGGCTCGCTGCCCAATGATATTTTCTCGGAAATTTTGGGCCTGCGCACCATCTGGGTGCCCCATTCCTATCCGGGCTGTTCGCAGCACGCTCCCAACGAGCATCTTCCGGTTGCCATCGCCCGCGAGGGCTTGGGCATGATGGCGGGTCTCTATTGGGATCTGGGGGAGAATGCGCCAGCCGTTTGAGGATGTGCCGTCCAAAGCGACAAAGCACAGCCTCAATTCGAGCCATTTGCCCACATGATCCACCATGATGCGGTGTTTTTTGACACGACAGCCACCCATCGGGATGTTAGCCTGACACCATGACACGATTTATATTCCGCCGCGCTCTGCTTGCCTTGTCCGTTGTGATGACGGTGATGGCGCTGGCCTTTGTGCTGACGCGATTGTCGGGTGATCTGGCGATCTCGATTGCCGGTCCCGGATCGACCCAGGCCGATGTCGAGGTCATCCGCAAAGCCTATGGTCTCGACCGGCCGGTGCTGGTGCAGTTTTTCGACTGGACCCGCCTCGCGCTGACCGGCGATTTCGGCAACAGCTTTTTCTTCAAGGACAAGGTCTCGAACCTGATCGGCCAGCGAATGCCGGTGACCTTCACGCTCGGTTTTACCGGCCTTGCCGTTGCTTTGGTGATCTCCTTGCCTCTGGGGATTCTGGCGGCCTTGAACGAGAATACCTGGATCGACCGTTTGGTCTCGTTGCTGGTGATGGTCGGTCAGGCCATGCCGAGTTTCTGGCTCGGCCTGATCCTGATGATCGTGTTCGGCTTGCAACTCGGCTGGCTGCCGATTTCGGGCACCGGCAGTTGGCAGCATTTCGTGATGCCCGCCATCGTGCTGGCCTTTACGGCGGTGCCTGCCCTGACCCGCCTGATGCGCTCGGGCATGATCGAGGCGCTCGGATCCGATTATATCCGCACCGCGCGGGCCAAGGGCCTGAGCCGCTCCAGTATCATTTTCAAACATGCCCTGCGCAATGCGGCCATCCCCGTGGTGTCGATTGCCGCTGTCCAGCTCGGCTTCATGCTGGGGGGCTCGATCGTGATCGAAACCGTGTTCGCGCTGCACGGGGTCGGCTATCTGGCGTGGGAAAGCATCTCGAAGAATGATTTTCCGGTCGTTCAAGCCGTGGTGCTGGTGCTGGCAAGCATCTATATCGGGTTGACGCTGGTCTCCGACATTCTCAATGCCCTGCTTGATCCCCGCCTGAGGGGGGCTTGAGCATGCCACGCCTCAAAGAACTCGGTTTCGTGATCGGACTCGTGATTGTCGGTGTGGTGTTTGTGGCCGCCGTGATCGGGCCGTGGCTGACCGGCCATGATGCCTTCGCCCAAAATCTCAACGCCCGCCTGATTCCGCCATTCTGGATGGAGGGCGGATCAAGCCAGCATTGGCTCGGAACGGACCAGCTGGGCCGCGACTATCTGACCCGCCTGCTCTATGGCGCCCGCATCTCGCTGTTCATCGGGATTCTGACGGTCATCACCTCCGGCATCATCGGCACAACCCTCGGCGTGTTGGGCGGCTTTTACGGCGGTCGGATTGATGATGCGGTCCTGTTTGTCATCACCTGCCGCCTGTCAATTCCTGTGGTGCTGGTGGCTCTGGCAGTGGTGGGACTGGTCGGGTCGAGCCTGACCCTGGTGGTCACGACGCTGGGCCTGTTGCTGTGGGACCGATTTGCGGTGGTCGCGCGCGCCACGACCATGCAGATCCGCTCGCTGGATTATGTCAATGCGGCGTGGTGTTCGGGCTGTTCGCCACTCGACATCATGCGCCATGAAATTCTGCCCAATATTTCCAGCCATCTGATGGTGGTGTGCACCCTTGAAATCGCGCTGGCGATTTTGCTGGAAGCCTCGCTGTCGTTTCTGGGGCTTGGCGTGCCCCCGCCTTTGCCGTCCTGGGGGCTGATGATTGCCGAGGGCAAGGATTATATGTTTTTCAGCGCGTGGGTGATCATGATCCCCGGCATCGCGCTGTTCACCCTCGTACTGGGCATGAATATGGTGGGTGACGGGTTGCGGCGGGCATTCGGCACACAGGTGATCAAATGACCGCGATCCTCGATGTCCAAAATCTGGCGGTGCGCTTCGGCCCGACACTGGCGGTGCGCAATGCCAGTTTTACCGTGCAGAAGGGCGAGACCCATTGCATCGTCGGGGAATCGGGATGCGGCAAATCGGTGACCGCGCTGGCGATCATGAACCTGCTGGCCCGCAATGCCCGACGCGACGCCAAATCCATTGCCTTTGCCGGGCAGGATATTCTGGCCTATTCGGACCGGCAGATGGAGGACGTGCGCGGCAACCGCATGGCGATGATCTTCCAGGAGCCGATGACCAGCCTCAACCCGTCCTACACCATCGGCTCGCAAATGACCGAGGTGCTGCGCCGCCATCACAACACCACCAGAGACCTTGCCGAACAGCGCGCCATCGGCCTGATGCAGCGGGTGGGTATTACGGCTCCCCAGATGCGGTTGGGCCAGTATCCGCACCAGTTATCGGGCGGTTTGCGGCAACGGGTGATGATCGCCATGGCCTTGATGTGCGATCCGGAACTGCTGATCGCCGACGAGCCGACCACCGCGCTGGATGTCACCGTTCAAGCGCAGATTTTGCGGCTGCTGGCCGAATTGAAACAGGAACTGGGCCTGGGCATTTTGCTGATCACCCATGATCTCGGCATTGTGGCGCGTGTGGCCGACCATGTTTCGGTGATGTATGCGGGCGAAGTGATCGAAACGGGCCGCACAGCCGACCTGTTTGCCAATCCCAGCCATCCCTATACCCGCGGATTGATCGACTGCGTGCCGGTGCCCGGCAAGATCAAACCGGGCGAGGCTTTGGGGTCGATACCCGGGACGGTACCGGTGATGAAAGACGGGTTTTCCGGCTGCGCCTTCCGCTTCCGTTGCCCGCAGGCCTCCGAGATCTGCACCCAAGCCGTGCCGCGCCACGAGGTCGGCCCCAATCATCTGGTTCAATGCCATTTGCCGTCCCGACAGGGAGGCGCACAATGAGCAAGACACCCGCCCTGACCCTCAAGGATCTGTCCTGCACATTCCATGTCCAGGGCGGGCTGTTCCAGCCAGCCCGCCATGTGCGCGCGGTCGACCGGATCAGCGTCTCGCTCGAGGAAGGCGGCGTGCTCGGCATTGTCGGGGAATCGGGCTGTGGCAAAACCACTCTGGCGCGGATGATTTTGGGCCTGCAAAACCCGACTTCCGGCGAGGCTTTCGTGCATGGCCAGCGCCTGTCGGAACTGGACCGGCGCGCCCGCGCCCGCCTGATCCAACCGGTGTTCCAGGATCCGTTTTCCTCGCTCAATCCCAAACACCGCATCGAGGACATCATCGCCCTGCCCTTGCGCGCCCAGGGCAGTTTCGAACCGCACGAGATCGAACGCCGGACGGCGGCTATTTTGGAGCGGGTCGGTCTCTCCACGGAACAGGGACGCCGCCTGCCGGCCGAATTGTCGGGCGGCCAGCGGCAACGTGTGGCGATTGCCCGCGCGCTGATCCTCGAGCCGCGCATCGTGGTGTGTGACGAGCCGACCTCGGCGCTGGATGTGTCCGTCCAGGCACAGATCCTGAACCTGTTGGGCGAGTTACGCCGCGACCTCAACCTCACTTATGTGTTCATCAGCCACAATCTCGCGGTGGTCGAACATGTCGCCAGTGAAGTCATGGTGATGTATCTGGGCCGCATGGTCGAGCACAACACCACCGCCCGTCTGTTCAGCGAACCGCGCCATCCCTATACCCAAGCCCTGCTCGCCAGTGTCCTGACGCCCGAACCGGGGCTGGGCCTGCCCGATGTCGGTTTGGGCGACATCATGCCGGATCCCGCCAATATTCCGTCGGGCTGCCGCTTCCATCCGCGTTGCTTGAAAGCCCAACCGCAATGCGCCACCATAGAGCCATTAACCAGTCACCCGTCCGATCACGCCACAGTCGAATGCCATCTGTTCTGACCTCATCCGCTCACCCCCGTATTGAAGGACATGCCCATGCTCAGAAAATCGGTTTTCAGCTTTCTCCTTGGTGCCGCCCTGTTGGGCGCGGGCCTTCCGGACGCCCAGGCCCAGAAAGCCAGCGACACGCTGCGCATTGCCATGCGCGACGCGCTGACCAATGTCGATCCCTATTACAACAATCTCAGAACCGGCGTGGTGATGTCGCATCAGGCCTGGGACATGCTGGTCTATCGCGACCCCGATACGTTTGCGATCAAGCCCTTGCTGGCAAGTTCGTGGACGCTGGTGGATGACAAGACCATCGATTTCCAGCTGCGCTCCGGTGTGACCTTCCATGACGGCAGTCCGCTGAGTGCCGATGATGTGGTCTATACCATCAATCTGGTCTCCTCGTCCGACAGCAAGGTCTCGGTGCCCACCAATACAAACTGGATCGAAAAGGCCGAGAAGACCGGCGATCTCAGCGTGAGGGTGACCTTCAAAAAGCCCAATCCCGCCGCCCTTGAATATTTCGCATTGGTTGTGCCGATCTATCCGAAGGCCTATCGCGAAAAGGTCGGGGCCGACGGCTATGCCAAGGCACCGATCGGCTCAGGCCCCTATCGCATCACCAAATGGGAAGCCGGCAAGGAAATCAATTTCGAGCGCTATGAAGGCTATTGGGCCGCAAGCCCCAAAGGCAAGCCCGCAATTAAAAATCTCTATGTGCGCTTCGTGCCCGATGCCACAACCGAAATGACCGAATTGCTTGCCCAGCGCGTCGACTGGATCTGGAACGTCAATCCCGACCAGTTCGACAATCTCGCAAAAATGCCCACCCTGCAGGTCACCCGCAAGGAATCCATGCGGATCGGCTATCTCTCGATGGATGCCGCTGGCCGCTATGGCGCGGGCAATCCCTTGACCAACCAGAAGGTCCGTCAGGCCATTGCCCATGCGATCGACCGCAAAACCATTGCCGAAAAACTGGTGACAGGCGGTTCGCGTGTGCCTCTGGCCCCGTGCTACCCCGGACAGTTCGGCTGTGACAGTGCGGCGGCCACCACCTATGATTATGATCCCGCCAAAGCCAAGGCCTTGCTGGCCGAGGCAGGCTTTCCCAACGGCTTCGAAACGGAACTGGTGAGCTATGTGCTGCCGCAATGGACAGCCTCGGTGCAGGGCTATCTTCAGGCTGTCGGCATCAATGCACGGGTCAGCCAGTTGCAGATCCAGGCGGCTGTGGCCCGGTCATGGGAAGGCAAGAACCCGCTTTATATGGCCAGCTGGGGATCCTATTCGATCAATGACGTCTCGGCCATCATGCCCAATTTCTTCTCCTTCGGCGGCGATGACTATGCGCGTGATCCCGAGATGAAGCGGATATTGGAAGAAGCAGGATCGAGCATCGACCCCGAATTCCGCAAGAAGTCCTACTCGGCCGCCATCAAACGCGCGACCGAGCAAGCCTACTGGTTGCCGTTGCACACCTATGTGACCACCTACGGCTACAGCAAAACCCTCAACTTCACCCCCTATCCGGACGAGCTGCCACGTTTCTATCTGTCCAAATGGAATTGATGTCCTGAATGGACTGAGGGGCGAATAAAAACGGGCGCAAGCATCATTGCTTGCGCTCGTTTTATTGAGGTGGCCTCAGCCTGTCAGGCCTGCCAAGCCTTGATCTGGTCGACCAGCGACTGGGTTGAAATCCCGTAACGGTCATGCAGAGTCGGCAAGGCTCCGGCGGCCAGAAACTCGTCGGGAAGACCGATGTGGCGGAAGCGGGCGGCCACGCCATCCAGCATCATATGGCGCGCGACAGCCTCGCCCAAACCGCCGACAATGGTGTGGTTTTCAGCCACCACGACCATGCGTCCGGTCTTCCGGGCTTCTTTCAGGATGGTTTCGACATCAAGCGGCTTGATGGTCGGCACATGCAGCACGGCCGCATCGATCTTGTCGCTTTCAAGCTGCTTGGCCGCCTCCAAGGCGCGCATGGTCATCAGCCCCGTCGAGATGAACAGCACATCGCGGCCACCCCGGATCATCTTGGCTTTGCCCAATTCGAAGGTGTAATTGTACTCGTCGAGGACCAGAGGCACTTGCCCGCGCAGCAGGCGCATATAGACAGGGCCCTGATGGGCGGCCATGGCGGGAACCACCTGCGTGATCTCGCAGGCATCGCAGGGATCGATCACCGTCATATTCGGCATGGCCCGCATCAAAGCCAGATCTTCGGCGGCCTGATGGCTTGGCCCGTAGCCGGAGGTGAGGCCGGGCAAGGCGCAGACGATTTTCACATTGCGGTCTTCTTCCGCAATGGTCTGGTGGATGAAGTCATAGGCCCGCCGCGTCGCAAACACCGCATAGGTGGTGGCAAACGGCACAAAGCCCTCTGCCGCCAGCCCCGATGCCGCGCCGAACAGGAGCTGCTCCGCCATGCCCATCTGGTAATAGCGGTCGGGATAGGCCTGCCCGAACAGATGCAGATCGGTATATTTGCCGAGATCAGCGGTCATGCCGATGATGTCGGGGCGCGTCTTGGCCAGTTCGACCAGCGCGGTGCCGAACGGAGCCGCCTGGGTGCGTTGGCCCTCTGAGGCAATCGAGGCGATCATCGCCGAAGTGGTCAGGCGCGGCTTGGCAGGATGAGACACCGGCTTTGTCATGATTGGCGTCCTTCTTCCAAAGCGGCCAGAGCCAGCTGCCATTCGTGCGGATCGACTCGGATAAAGTGGTTTTTCTCGCGCGCCTCGAGGAATGGAACGCCCTTGCCCATCAGCGTATCGGCAATGATGATGCGCGGTTTGGCCTCGGCATGGTCCTTGGCGGCATCGAAAGCCCCGACAACGGCATCCAGATCATTGCCGTCGATGCGCTGGGTGAACCAGCCGAAGGCTTCCAGCTTCTGCACCAGGGGCTCGAAAGCCATCACTTGCGTGGAGGGACCATCGGCCTGCTGGTTGTTGACATCGACAATCGCGATCAGATTGTCGAGCTTGTAATGGGCCGCCGACATCAGGGCTTCCCAGACAGCGCCTTCATCAAGCTCGCCATCTGAGAACAGGATATAGACGCGCGAGGAGGATTTCTTGCGCTTGAGACCCAAAGCCATGCCCACCGCAATCGACAGGCCGACGCCGAGCGAACCGCCCGACATTTCCATCCCGGGCGTGTAGGCGGCCATGCCGGACATCGGAAGCCGGCTCTCGTCACTGCCATAGCTTTCGAGTTCGTCGGCAGGAATGATCCCCGCTTCGATCAGGGCCGCATAGAGGGCAATGGCATAATGGCCGTTCGACAGCAGAAAACGGTCGCGGCCCTCCCATTCGGGATCTTCGGGCCGATAGGTCATGGCATGGAAATAGGCGACAGCCAGCACATCGGCAATATCCAGCGCTTGCGCGATATAGCCTTGGCCCTGCACTTCACCCATCAAAACCGCATTGCGGCGGACGCGATAGGCCCGTTCGGCCAGATCGCGGTTATGCCCTTTGAGATTGGTCACGTGTCTCTCCTGCAAATGATCGATGGCCGTCAATGGATCAGCATGCCGCCATTCACGTCGATGACCGCGCCGGTGATATAGGCCGACAGGTCGGAAGCGAGGAACAGATAGGCACCCGCCACATCGCGCGCCTCGCCAAGACGGGCGAGCGGGATACCCTTGATAATATCCGTGCGCATCTCGTCGGTCAGCTTGTCGCCGGTGATATCGGTCTGGATCAGGCCGGGGCAGATGCAGTTGACGCGGATATTGTCGCTGCCCAGTTCCCGCGCCATGGCTTTGGCGAGGCCCAGCACCCCGGCTTTGGCTGCCGAATAATGCGGCCCGCCGAAAATGCCGCCGCCCCGCTGGGCCGACACCGAGGACATGCAGGCAATCGAGCCCTGCTTGCGCGAGCGCATGTGCGGAATGAAGGCCTGCGACAGATAGAGCACGCCCGACAGGTTGACATCCAGGATCCGGTGCCAGTCCTTGTCGGTGATCTCCATGGTTTTGAAAGGCTGGGTAATGCCGGCATTGTTGAGCAGGATATCGACATGCCCGAAAGCCTCGATGGCCTCATCAGCCGCATGGCGGCAGGCTTGCGCATCGGTTACATCGCAGGCCAGCCCGATATGGTCAGCGCCCAATTCGGCAGCCGCCTGTCGGGCGGCAGCGCCATCAAGGTCGAGAATCGCAATACGGGCTCCGTGTTCGGCAAACAGGCGGGCGGTGGCAAGACCGATCCCGCGACGGCTGGCCGCGCCCGAAATCACGGCTGTTTTTCCTTTGAGCAGCATATCCTCACCTCAATATTTTTATGATCGCTTTCGGTGATAGTCTCTTAAATGGGGACACAAGGCAAACGCAAGCCACATCCCCTGCACGGCAATTGAATATCATGCTGTCCTATGCTGTGATCGGTCTATTGACACCAGCAATTGTGAAAAATGATTTGAGGGGAAACGACCATGACAAAATGGCATCAATGGCTCCTGTGCGGGCTGGTGTTGTATCTCTTCGGGATCAATGCCCGAGCAGCCGACCGCCCCGTCGCCAAAGACGGCTTCTATCTTGCCCGTTCCTTCACATTCCATAGCGGCGAAGTGTTCGACGAGATCAGACTGGCCTATAAAACGCTGGGTGACCCCAAAAATCCGGCCGTGCTGGTCCTGCATGGCACGGCGGGCTCGGCGCAGAACATGCTCGGCGAGGGGTTCGGCGGGCACTTGTTCGGCAAGGGACAGGCTCTGGACGCCGACCGTTACTTCATCATCCTGCCGGATGCGCTGGGGGCGGGACAATCATCCAAGCCCTCGGACGGGCTCAAAGCCAAATTCCCCGCCTATAATTACACCGATATGGTCGATGCCCAATATCGGCTGGTGACCGAGGGACTGGGCATCAAACATCTGCGATTGGTGCTCGGCAATTCGATGGGCGGCATGCATACATGGCTTTGGGGTGTGCGCTATCCTGACATGATGGATGCACTGGTGCCCCTCGCCTCGCAACCCACCGCCATGGCCAGCCGCAACTGGATGATGCGCCGCCTGATGATTGAAACCATCAAGGCCGACCCCGATTACAATGGCGGCAACTATACAAGCCAGCCCAAACTGACCCGGCTTGCCAATGTGTTTTACGCCACCGGCACCAATGGCGGTGATCTGGGCTGGCAGGGTCAGGCCCCCACCCGCGCCAAGGCCGACGCACTGGTCGACAAGGCCCTCAAAGCCTCGCCCCCGGCCGACACCAACGACTTTATCTACCAGTGGCAGTCCTCGGCCGATTACGATGTCTCGCCGCATCTGGGGCGGATCAAAGCCCGTGTGCTGGCAATCAATTCCGCCGATGACGAGCGCAATCCCGTGGCCAGCGGGCTGATGGCCTCCAGCATCAAGCAGATCAAACGGGCGAGATTGTATTTGATCCCGGCCAGTGCCGACACGCGCGGACACGGCACGACCGGCTCGCTGGCCCAATTATGGGCACCCGAACTCGCCAAATTCATGGCACGGCTGCCCAAACACTAGCCGGATACCCCCGTCAGGTCAGTCGGGCCAGACCGGCAAGATCGGCTTTGGCGGGCTGGCCTGCCCATTCGAGCCACATGGCGGCGGTCCAGGAGAAATCACGCCCGCCCAAACCGTCACCGTTGCGCGGATCGAAGGCTTCCCGGAAGCCATGGGTCATGATGCTGGTCGCCGAGGTCTGGCGCAGCCGTTCGGCCGCCTCTACAAAACCGTAATGGGCCAGACCATCGGCAATCATCCGGTTGACGACAATCCAGACCGGCCCCCGCCAATAGCGGCGCGCATCATAGCTCTCATGGCGTGGATCGGAACTCGGCACCATATAGGGCGTATCGGCCAGCCAAGCTGTCATCAGTGCGATCAGAGTATCAGCCTCTTGCGGGCTCGCCACCCTCGCATAAAGCGGCAGGAACGAGGCCGAGGTAGTGCACGGGGCCAGTTGACCGGTGACCAGATCGAGCGAGCGATAGGTGCCGTCAGCCGCCTTCAAACGGGCAAAGGCTTTGGTGGAACGGGCGATCCAGTCGCGCAGCTGCTGTGCCTCGGCCTTGCGGCCCAACAGCTCTGCCAGCACCAGGAGATCATGGTCGGCCCGCAGCAGAATACACTGGATCCCGAGGTCGCACACCCGCATCGACAGCTGGCGAGCCACCGACAACCCGTCCCAGTTCAAGGCCTTGGCCTCTTCCACCAGCGTCATCACGCGGTTGTAGAACAGATCGGTCGGCCGCTCGGAGGGATCAACCACCTTGTTGTCCTTGCGCAAGCCCGAGACATCGACGGTGGGCACGATGGCCGACAAAGGCCCGTCCCAATCGGGTGAATTGTCGCGGCCTGTCTCCCAGGGATGCACGACGGTCACCAAGCCGCTGCCGTCGGGATCGCGCACCGTGTGCCACCAGCGATGCGAGGCAAAAATCGCCCCGAATAGGCCGTCAAGCCGGGCCAGAGCAGCCTGCCGGTCCGGTTCGGCCTCGACAATCATCCGTGCTGCGGTGGCGGCAACAGGCGGCTGGGTAATGCCGGTTGTCGGGGGCTGGTGATGGGTGCCCCAGGCCGAGGGCCCGGGATAGTAATGGTCGGCGGGCGCGTGGAACACGATGCTGGGCACCATGCCATCAGGCCATTGGCCGGTAAACAGGGTCTCGAGCTCCTGCCAGGCGCGGTCGCGGTCGAAGATCGCAAACCCCATCGCCACAAAGGCCGAATCCCAATTCCACTGGAACGGATAGACCGAATGGTTGGGGACCGTATAGCCGCCGCGGTCATTCTGCCGCAAAATGGTATAAGCGAGATCGGTACAGGCTTGCGGTGTCATCGGCTCTGTCTGCGCACTCATTTTACAACGCTTTCCCTGTCTGTGTATCCATCACCACCACACGTGCCGCATCCAATTGCAGGCCGATTGTCATGCCTCTGGCAATGTCGGCCTGTGGCGGCGCCACCACCCTGATCCGCTCGCCGTTGACCACCCCCGTGAGCAACAGATGCGAGCCCATCGGCTCGATCACCTTGACCTCGAACCCCACCCCTCGGGAGGCCTCGACCAAAGCAACATCCTCACCGCGGAATCCCAACAGAACCGGCCCCTGATGGGTCAGCGGCATCGAAAATCCATCGCAGGCCAGTGAGCCGCCGGACGCCACCAGATTCAGGAAATTCATAGGCGGCGAGCCGACAAAACCGCCGACAAAAAGGCTCGACGGTTTGGAATAGATGCGGGTCGGCTCGTCGATTTGCTCGATCACCCCTTTGTGCATGACCGCAATCCGGTCCGCCAGCCCCATCGCTTCGGTCTGGTCGTGGGTGACATAAAGCGTGGTCGTGCCGGCCTCTTTCAACACGCTTTTCAGCTCGGCACGCATTTCCAGCCGCAACAGGGCGTCGAGATTGGACAAAGGCTCGTCCATCAGCAGCACCGCCGGTTCGACCGCCAAAGCCCGCGCCACCGCGACACGCTGGCGCTGGCCGCCCGACAATTTGGCCGGATAGCGGTCGAGATAGGGCCCGATCTGCAACAGATCCGCGGCCCGTTTGACCTGCCGGTCGATGGTCGCCTCATCCCGCTTTTGCATTCTGAGGCCGAAGGCGACATTTTCAAACACTGTGAGATGCGGAAACACCGCATAATTCTGGAACACCATCGCCAAACCGCGCTGGGCGGGCGGCAGATCCGACACATCCCGATCCCCGATCAGCACACGCCCCGAGCTGCGGGTTTCAAGTCCGGCAATGATGCGCAGCAAAGTGGTCTTGCCGCAGCCCGAAGGGCCGAGCAGCGCGACAAATTCGCCATCCGCAACCGTCAGATCGAGCTGTTCAAGGGCCATTGCCGCCCCGAAACGCTTGCTGACGCCTTCAATCGTAATCGCTGCCATAGCGCGCGCCTCCCTTAGCGACTGGTGACGCCCCACAGGGCGAACAAATAGCGGCGCACCGCAAAGATAAACACCACCGAGGGCACAATCAGTATGAACCCGCCCGCAAAGCGGTAATGCAGCGGGGATTCCGACAGCACGGTCAGCAGATAGGCCGTCAATGTGCGCTGTTGCACGGTCAGGACCGAGGCGGCAAACACCTCGTTCCATGAAATCACAAAGGCGAAAATCGCCGCCGCCGCCATGCCCGGAAGAGCCAGAGGCAGCACGACTTTGACAAAGGCCTGCCAGCGGGTGCAACCGAACACCCAGGCGGCCTCCTCCAATTCGCGCGGAATACCGGCAAACAGGCTGGCGGTGATCATGGCGGCGAAGGGCAAGGCCAGCGCTGTATGGACCAGCGACACGCCGAAGGCCGTGTCATACAACCCCGCGCGGATGAACAGCACCGTCAAAGGCAAAGCCAGAATGGCCAGAGGAAAGGCGCGGGTCAGCAGGATCATCAGCCGGAACATCGTCGCGCCCCGGAAGGAAAAACGCGCCAATGCATAACCTGCCGGAGCACCCAGCAGCAAAGCCATAACCATGGTCATGCTGGCCGCCAGCACCGAATTGAGTGCGGCGTTCCAGACGCCATCGATTTTCAGAAACACCGCCAGCTGATCCAGGGACAGGCTGGCTGGCATCAGGGTTTTGGGCCATTGGTAGACGGCTGGTCGCCCGCCGAAAGCCCCTAGACCGATCAGGCCGATCGGCAACAGCACCCAGACGCACAGCACCGCCACGCCCGAACCGTAGAGCCACCCCTTGAAAGACGATCCTGCCGGTTTTGTCATGCCTGTGCCTCCGGCTTCTGGCGCAGAAGGCGAAGATAGACCGCCGTTGCCGCCAGCGAAATCACCATGATCAGCACCGCATAGGCCGCTGCCACGCTGTAATTCTGGTTCTCTCGCTGCCAGACATAGGCCTCGCCCACCAGCACCGGAATATTGCGCCCGCCGATCGCATAGACCGCGGCAAACACCTCGAAGGCCAGCACCGTGCGCAGGATCAGGGCCGATTGCAGGCTGGGCTTGAGCATCGGCAGGGTCACGCGGGTCAATTTCTGCCATGCACTCGCCCCGAAAATATCGGCTGCCTCGCCGAACTCCTTGGGGATCAGTTGCAGGCCTGCCACGATAATCACCAGAACCACCGCCGTTGAACGCCAGATTTCGGCCACCACCACCGCAATGAACAGGGTCATGGGTGTTTCGGAATTCAACCAGGCCGTCGGGCCGTCTATGACACCGAGATGGAACAAGAACGTGTTGAGATAGCCGGTGTTTTGCAAAATCGCCAACCAGACCAATCCGGCCGCCAGATCGGACACCCCCAGAGGGATTGTCCAGATCCACAGAACCACTTCGCGGCCCCTCTGCATTTTTTGCAGCATCAGCCCCATGCCGATGGCCAGCATCATTTGCAGGGGCACCACCGTCAGCACCAGCATGAAGGTGTTGCGCAGCGATACGTTGAAATTCAGATCACCCAGCATCCGCTGGTAATTGCCCCACAGGCCCGCTGGGCCGCCATCGAAGGACAGCACAATTGTCTGCACCAGCGGGACCGCAAAAAAGACGGCAAGAAACACACTTGCCGGAGCAATCAGCAGATAGGGCAGCCAGCGGGAGGTCGGCATGGTGTGTCCGGGGTGGGAGGAGCAGAGGCACGCGGGAAAAGACCCGCGTGCCGGTTCATTGAGGTTAGACCTTATTTGACAGGGCAAGCGCCTTCGCTGGCCTTATCCGGGGCCCAGCACGGAGCCTTGGTGGCAGCCATGATCGAGCGCATGACTTCGGCCTGGGCATCAAGGGTTGCACGCACCGGCTCGTTGCGCAGGACAATGCGCTGGAAGGTGTCGACAAAAACCTTGTTGAACTCGCCGCCCTTGTCACCCAAGCCCACCGGCAACAAAGCCACCACGGCATCCTTGGCCGTCTGGGTCTTGGCCACGCCTTCGGCCAGCAGTTTCACACCGGGAGACAGTGTCGCCGGCAGAGTGGCATTGACCACAGGGAAGAAGCCGACCTCTGAGGCGGTGATCAGCTGGGTTTCCGGCTTGGTCAGGTGCAGGATCAGATCTGCAGCCCCCTTGCGGTCGGGTGCGCCTTTGGCAATCGCCAGACCGGCAATGACCGGCATATAGGAGCGGCCCTTGGGGCCGGCTGGCGGGGCAACGACCAGATAGTCATTGGGGGCCTGCTGCAGGGCATCCTTCACGCGGGCGATATGATCCCAGGCAACCCAGACTTCACCCGCCATCAAAGGCTCCTGCATGAAGTCGTAAGAAGTTGAATTGGGGTTGGATTGCGCCCAGACCGACTTGAAATCGTTCCACATCACTTCCGCTTCGGCCGAGCGGTATTCGGTCACCATCGAGGCGGTGTAGGACGGATAGAGATTGCCCTGCAGGAAGCGGGCAAACAGGCCCTTGGGGCCGACCGGGAAGCCGAGACGGCGCTGTCCGGTTTTCTCGTTCATGGCTTTGCCCCATTCAGCCAGCTGCTGATAGGTCAAGGCGTTGACATCGGCCCCTGCGGGCAGGAACGGCAGGGCCTTTTTGTTGACCACCATCACATAGGTCGCCTGCATCCACGGAATATACATCTGCTTGCCCGTGCCGAGCTTGCCGAGTTCCATCAGGCCTGAGGGAATACCGCGGTCCTTGAGGCTGGCGGCGACATCGTCGATCGGATCAAGCGCGCCCATCGGCAGCAAAGGCTGCAACTCGCCATGCAGAGCGCCCACCAGGCTGATCGTGTGCTTGTTGGCCTCGACCTCGGCCTTCATGCGCACTGTGAACGGCGATGGCTCGTCCACCACATAGCTGGTTTTGGGCGCGCCTTTCAGAATTACGTCGCGCACCTTCTGGGCCTCGTCGATCGGCCGCAGCTGGGTCGACAGAAAGATCAGATCCTGGGCCTTGGCCACAGGCATCGTGCCGGCCAGAGCCAGCGTGAAAACGGCGGCAACGCCGGTCAGCAAAATCGATTTACGCATCTTGTCTCCTCCTGGGATGGTCATTGTCTAAACGGGTTTCTTGGTCGTCAGTGGGTCATGGGCGGTGCGATGGATCCACGCTCGATCAGATGCACCTCTCTGATATCGTGAACGGGTTTGGCATCGGGGGTCTTGATGCGGGCCAGCAGCATCAGGGCCAGCCGCTCGCCGGTATCGGCGGGCGGTAATTCCATGGTCGTCAAAGCCGGATCGGTCCGCGCGGATGCCGGCAGGTTGTCATGCCCGATCACAGAGAGATCTTCGGGCACCCTCAGCCCCAGATCTCTGGCGGCTTTCAGCACGCCATAGGCCATGCGGTCGGTCGCACACAACAAGGCTGTGGGGCGGTTCGCTTCGCCCAGAAGGTTCAGGGCAACCGCATAGGCCGGATCCGTCTCGGCCGCACTTTCAACCGAGCAGGGTTGCAGGCCCGCCGCCTGCATTGCCGCCTCGTAGCCCGTGCGGCGCAAGGTGGCAAAAGTAAAAGCCGAAGGCGCAGCCAGATGCACGATGCGCCGGTGGCCCAGAGCCAGCAAGCGTTCGGTTGCGACCTCGAAAGCCTTGGTCCCGTCGCCATCGAGCAGCGAATAATCGCCCGCCACATCCGATCGGCCCATCACCACGAAAGGCGTATCCGTCCCCAACAGATAGCGGATGCGCGCGTCATCGCGGCGCGCGCGCACCACAATAATGCCATCGGCACGGCGTCCCTCGACAATCCGCCGATAGGTCTTGATTTCCTCGTCACCCGGAGGGGCGGCCAGCAAGGTCAGGTCATAGCCCGCCTTGACGAAATGCGGACCCATCGCCGCCAGCAGTTCGATGTAAAGCGGCTCGTCGAACCGGCCATGCGCGGTGGGCAGAACCATCGTGACCACCTCGGTCATCCCGCGCCGCAAGCGTCTTGCTGCGGCATTGGGGCGATAGCCCGAGGCCTCGGCCGCAGCCCGCACCCGGGCGCGTGTCAGCGCGGATACATCGGTATAATCATCCAGCGCGCGCGACACCGTCGTGATCGACAGGCCCAACGATTGTGCCAGTTCCCGAATGGTCGACATAGCGTGCTTTCATCCTCCCCGTTCCAGTTCCGGCCATTGTTTGTTAATGGGCTGGGCCGTTGAATCCAAAACGTTTTGGATTTTTGATCCGATCCATGATTTTGTCAAGATGCATCGAAATTCCGGAACTGCTTTCTCCGATGACACGTGGAGGACAGGCCCTGCCTGTCATGAATTGCGAGGACAAATCATGGCTCATGGATCCGGCCATCTACCACTTCGATGATCCGGTCGCAGCGCTCGGCCATTGTCTTGTTATGCGTGACAATGATGAAACAAGTGCGGCTTTTGGTGTTTACCTCGCGCATCAGGGCAAACACATCGTCGGCTGACTGGGTATCGAGATTGCCGGTCGGTTCATCCGCCAGCAAAATCCGGGGGGTCATCACCAGGGCGCGGGCCAGGGCAATGCGTTGCTGCTGGCCACCCGACATATTGGTGGCCAGATGGTCGGCCACCTTGGCCAGTCCGACCCTCTCGACCAGATGACGGGCACGGGCCTCGCATTGACGGTCGGGGAACCCGCGCTCCACCACCATCGGCATCATGACATTTTCAAGCGCGGTGAAGGCGGATATCAGGTGGTGGTATTGGAAGACAAAGCCGATGCTTTCCCCGCGCAAACGGGTCAACGCGGCATCGTCGAGCAGGCCGGTATCCTTCCCCCCGATCAACAGCCTGCCGCTGGTCGGGCGATCGAGCAGACCGATAATGTTGAGCAGCGTGCTTTTGCCGGAACCGGACGGACCCATAATGGCGACAAATTCGCCTTCATCCAACACCAGATCAATGCCGTGCAGCACCTCGGTCTGCGATGGCTCGCCTGCATTGTAGACCTTGCTGATCTGTTCGAGCCGCAACAAATGATCAGCCACGGATCGCCACCACAGGATCGAGTTTGGCCGCCCGCAAGGCGGGAGCCATCGCCGCAAGCAGACCGGTCAACGTGGCCAGAATAGCGGTGTAGACGAACAATTGCAGTTCCAGCATCAAGGGAAACAGCTCGCTCCCGTCTGACTGGCGGGCGACCGAATGCCAATAGAACAGACCGCCCGCCCCCAGCGCCGCCCCGACCATCGAGCCGGCAAAGCCCAACAAACCGCCCTGCAACAGGAACAGCCGGATAATCTGCCCGCGTGTGGTGCCCATGGCACGCAAAATCCCGATCTCCTTGGACCGCTGGATCACCGAGACCACCAGCACGGCGGCAATGCCGAAGGCGACCGAGAGGCCGACAAACAGCCGGATCAGCGTATTCGTGGCCTTTTGCGCCTGAATGGCCGAGAAGAATTGCGCATTGGTTTTGATCCAGCTTTCGGCCACCACACGATGCGAGGCCATGATGGATTGCGCCATCACCTCCGCCGCATAAATGTCATACAGGTTGATATCGAGCGAGGTAACACCGCCGATCATGCCCATCACCGATTGCGCCGTGCGCAAAGCCACATAGGTGCTGCGCTGGTTGGCGCCTTTGTTGCCGAAATCCAGCAGGCCGGTCATCGTCAACACGCGCTGGTCGCCACTGGCAGCGGTGACGTTGATTTTATCCCCGACCCGGACACCCAGATCCTTGGCAAGCTCGACCCCGACCAGAATGCTTTCACTGGTCAGCCGTGCATCGCCTGCCACCACATAATCGGGGATTTTGACAATATGGAAATAGGTCTCGGGCTCGACGCCGATCAGGGTGATGGAACGGCTCGCCTCGCCGCGAACGGCCAGAGCCGATCCCGTTGTCGTGGGAGACACAAAGGTTATGCCCGGCTCGGCCCGCAAAGACCGGACGAGGCTCTGCCATTGATCGATCAGCGCAACACGCTGGCTTGGACGTTGGACAGTCGCATCCTCCATGTCTTCGCCCTTACCCCGCAAGGCACGGGCCACCTGATCGGGAGCGATCACCTGGATTTGCGCCTGCGTGGTCAGTACGCGTTTCAGGATATTGTTTTCCAGACCAGCCAGCATGGCCGACATGAACACGATCACCGCGACCCCGATCGAGATGCCGACAACGATGAACAGGGTCTGCAACCGACCTTCATAGAGAAATCGCACCGCGACAATCCATTCGAGCGGAAGGCCGTAGGTCATGGCAGAACCGCCCGCACACGTTGGCCTGTCATGATCCCGGCTCCGACAGGGATCACGGCATCACCCTCGCCCGCCCCCTCGACAATCTCGTCATAGGCGGTGCCGTGCACGCCGATCCGCACCAACTGTTTAACCGCCCGCCCCTCTTTGATCCCCAAAATCCATGGCCGGTTGCTTGTCGCCTCGTGCAGGCCACGGGCTGGCACGGTCAGCACCTGGTCCCGACGTGCGACCTCGATATCAACCGATACGGTCATATCCTGCCGCAGATAGGCGGGCGGTTTCCCGACCGTCAATTTGACCTCCACCGAGGCACGCGACATATCGACTGCAGGATTGATAAACGCCACCGTGGCGGCAAAGGTCTGGTCGGGATAGGCATCGGCCGATGCCAAAGCGGGTTGGCCAAGGCGGAGCAGACCCAGATTGCGCTCGTCAAGCTGGATCACCAATTGGGTTTCACCGTCCGGGGCGAGCACCAGCAAAGATTTGCCCGGTTGGGTCACCATGCCACGCTCGACCACCCGTTTGATCACAACTCCGTTACGCGGGGCAGTGATGCTGGCATAGGCCAGCCGCGACAAGGCCGTATCCAGATTGGCACGGGCCTGGGCGATCTGGGTCTGGGCATAGACATAATCGCTGCCCCCCCGACTGGCATTGTAGATTTGCAATTGAGCGGTCCGGACCTGTGTTTTTGCCAGTTCAAGATTTTTCTGCGCGCCATCCAGCGACGAGGATGAGGCATAGCCCTTGGCTGTGAGACTGTCGGTGCGCTCGAAGTTTTTTTCGACCTCCCGCAAGGTCGCCTGTGCCCCGATCAGGTTTTCTTGAGCGGTTGGTAGGGTCATCTCGGTCAACTGACGCATATGGGCTTCGGCCTGATCCAAACTGCCTCTGGCCTGCACCACTGTGGCCTGGAGTTCACTGGCTTCAATCTTGACGAGGATTTGACCCGCCTGCACCTGATCGCCCTCATCAACCAGCACGTCGGAGACAACTCCCGTGATCTGGCTGCCGATGTCGACGCGGTATGGGGTCTCGAAATGGCCGCTGGCCACCACCGTCTGCACCAGATTGCCCCGTTTGATCTGTTCGACAACCACCGCCGGTCCGAACACCATCCGCATAACCTGCCAGCCAGCAAACAGCACCACCACAAATGCAACGATCAAAAACCAGCGATAGGACCACAGCAACGCCCATAGGGAATTTCGACCATCGGCATTATCGCTCTCAATATTTCTGTCCATCAACATTCCGATTCAAGCGGTAGAAACATGCGATTGATTCAAATTTTTATCTGTCAATTCAAAAACACCGGTGGCCGATGCGTAGATCGATCAGGGTCTGGTTGACAGATACCGGATCGGGCGCGGCCCCAATGGGGCGGATTGATCCAATCTCGGGATCTGCCGGAAACACGGTCGTCGCATCGGGACTGTTCGGGTCGCAGCCCGGAACACCTGGTGACCGTCGAAACAATATGGGACCATCATTGCTCCTGCCCGAAGGCCCACGCATGGATAGGAGGCCTCCCCGGTCCCTGTGGCTCCGTTCCACAGGTTGGATGTCTCGAATTTGCCCTCCAAGATCAGCACAGCGGTGGACTTAGATTATTGGAATAAATTGGCATGTGTCATATCCTTGAACGAGGAAAATCATAAACAGATAAATTTACAATAAGACCTTGATGATGATCGATTTTAAATAAATTAAAACAACCAATATTATGATCAATACGAATAAAATAATAATAAATATGAAATTTCGTTTTTTAAATAAAAATAATATTGAATTTTATATTTCAAAATTACCATTAAAACTAATTAATACTTAGAATATACTGAAAAAGGCCACAAATCATATGCGATACAGAATGATGCATACGGGTCTAGAAATGATGGGATTATTGCAGGCGGACCGATGGCTTTCCGGCCTTGGCATGGTGGGCTTGAAACAGGGTCGCGGGTTTATCCTGACACTCCACAGGGTCAGGCCGCAACAGTCCAGCGCTTTTGCACCCAACCAGTTTCTGGATGTCACCCCAGAATTTCTGGATCATAGCCTGACATTCTTTCAAAAATCCGGATTTGAACCCCTTTCGATTGACCAACTTCCCGAACGCCTCACCCGAAATTCCCCGCAGGCCAAACCGTTTTTTGTTGTGACCTTCGATGATGGCTATCGCGATGTGCTGGAGCATGCCTCGCCGATCCTACGTCAACACCATTGTCCCTGGACCCTCTATATCACCAGCGACTATGCGCAGGGCCAAGGCCGGATCTGGTGGCTGGAACTGGAAGAGGCGATTGCCGAACAGGCGACGATCCGCCTGCGGATGGGGCCCCACAGCATCGTGATGGCGACAGGATCTGTTGCCGAAAAAACAAAGGCTTATCATAGGCTTCGCAAGATTTTTTCCGCGACCCCGTCGCCGCAATGGCCTGCATTGCTCGACGGCTTGCGTGGCCAATCGAGCGCCCCCTCGCGCCAGACTCCGGCCAAAATATGCGCAAGCTGGAACGAGCTTGCCGCGCTCGGCAATGATCCCTCCATCACAATCGGATCGCACACACTGACCCACCCCATTCTGTCGCAAATCTGCGATGAGCAGGCCCGACAGGAGATCGGGACAAGCAGGATCACAATTTCGCAAGCCCTCGGCACAATGCCCCGACACTTTTCCTATCCCTCAGGGGGCACTCGATGCTTTTCCCAGCGCGATATCGATCTGGTGCAACAAGCCGGTTATCAGACAGCCGTGACGACCCGCCCGGGACATGTGTGGCCGATCAAGGCCCATGGACCCAAAACCGCCATATCGATGATGACGCTGCCGCGCATCTCGCTGAACGGACATTTCCAGTCCGACCAATGGTTGCGCGCGATCGTATCAGGCCTGCCGTTCAGCCGGTCTTAGACACTGGCTGGATTTTGCATGGTGCCGTACGGACAGGCCATCGCAGCCGATGGTATATTCGCGAGGACCACAATACAACAACTATACAAATCCATGCGTAATTTTGTTATTATAAAATAAAATTTACTTCGTTTTTAAATTATACAGAAATCACTTATTTAGCAGATAATTAGATACAAGATAAATTCATTCCTACGTCAAATATTGATGAATTTATTATTGCTTTGTAGGAGTGCGGCATGTTGCATAATATTAACATCGATGAAAATTCACATTTAAAATTGAAGATAATAACAATCAAGAACAAATATATCAATATATTAGGGATTACTACAAAAAGAGCAACCGACATTGCTCTGGCGTTACTCGGCATCATTCTCGCACTGCCTGTGTTTGCGCTTATCGCTGTGCTGGTGGCTCTTGATGGCGGGCCTGTTCTTTATTCCCATCAACGGATTGGTAAAAACGGCCAAAACTTCGGTTGCCTGAAATTCCGCACCATGATTTTGGGCGCACAGGACTGTCTGGACGAGTATCTCGCCTGCAATCCCGAAGAGCGGCAGGAGTGGGAGCAGCATCAAAAGCTGATGTTCGATCCGCGCACCACCGCAATCGGCCAGTTCCTGCGCAAGACCAGCCTCGATGAGCTGCCCCAATTGTTCAATGTTCTGGTGGGGGACATGAGTTTTGTCGGCCCCCGTCCGGTCACACAAGCCGAATTGTTGCATTTCTACGGGCGCAAGGCACGTTTCTACACCTCCATCCGCCCCGGCATCACCGGGCCCTGGCAGATCAGCGGCCGCAGCGAGATCGGCTATAGCCAGCGTGTCCTGCTCGATACCCGTTACGCGATGCGCCACTCGCTGATGGAGGATCTGGTAATTTTGATGCGAACCCCGGCAGCCATTCTCTCGGGCAGAGGAGCGCGTTGATATGGGCAAGATCGACAATTTCCACAGGGTGCAACGGACTTCGGACTTGGCTGCCTCCAAAAGTATCGACTTCACGCATACCCCTATCCCCGGCCTCTCGTTCGGACGCGTCAAATCTGCAGATCCGCGTGAACCGGAAGGCAAGCAACCTGCCAAACCGGAGGCAACCGGTCACAAGACCGTCAGCGTTTTAATGTCCACCTATGCCGGTGAAAAGCCGGAGCATTTGGAGCAGTCGCTTGAAAGTGTCTTTGCCCAGACCCTGCCCCCCAACCAGCTTGTTCTGGTGATCGACGGCCCGATCCCGCAAGACCAGCGCCTTGTGATCCGCCGCTATGAAGCCGATCCACGGATTGCGACCATCACGATTGTCAATCTGCCCGACAATGGCGGGTTGGCCAAGGCGATGAATGCCGGATTGCTGGCCTGTACGGGCGATTACATCGCACGCATGGATTCCGACGATATCTGCCTGCCCGATCGCCTGAAGCTACAATCGACCTATCTGGCTGCGCATCCCGATATCGATCTTGTCTCCTCCTGGGCAGAGGAATTTTTCCCCGACAGCCAGCCCTCCAAGGTCAAGGTGTCGCCGGTCAATCATGAGCATGTGTCGCAAGCCCTGCGCTGGCGCAATGTGATCATTCACCCGACCATCATGGTCAAGGCCACGGCCTTGCGGGCTATGGACGGCTATCGCTCGCGCTTTGCCTATCTGGAGGATTACGACCTGTTCATGCGGCTGGTCCAGTCCGGCTACAAGATCCATGTCCTGCCGAAAATCCTCTTGAAAGTGCGAACCGGCCTCGATCTCTACGGGCGGCGTGGCGGGTTGCGGTATTGCCTGACCGAAATGTCTTTCCGCTTCGAATGCTGGAAGCGGGGCTTTCTCAATACCCGTGAATTCCTGACCACGACAGGCCTGTATATGCTGTTCCGGATGTTGTCCGGCCCGATGCGGCAATATGCCTATTCCATTGCCCGCACCGGCTTGTCCGGTCCGCAAAGCCATAATGACAACACCGTGCCGACCCCGTGGCTGCAGTCCGATCATTGGCGCGAATGGGCCAGACCACGCTGGATCGCCACCCAAGCCTGGGCGATGGATCTGTTGGGACTTGTTGAAATACATGCTCCAAAAAACCGCTATACGCGGTTTGTGACCGGCTTCAGCATCGTGATGCTGTGTGTGGCACTGGCCTGGCCGATGCTGCCGCGCCGCTACGCTGCCACCTCGTCGGTGATTTTGCACCAGACTGAGCAGGAGGACGCGCAGGTCGGCTTGCGGCAAGGCATTCTGGACGATGGCGCCATCCAGTCGGAAATCGACCGGCTCTCCTCGCCCGTCATCATCTCCCGCGTGATCAACCAGCTCGGCTTGCTGGAAGACAAGAGTTTCAATCGTGGCAGCCTGTTCTGGAGCGGGGTAGAGCCAGCCCTATTGATGGAAACCATGCGTGATCGCATTTCGGTGGTCCGCGAGCGGCGTTCCTATACGCTGAAAGTGAATTTCTGGCATAGCGACCCCGTTTATGCCGCCAAAATCACCAATGCACTGGTCTCGACCTACCTCGAGGACCAGATCGCCCGCAAGCAAGAGGGCATCCAGGCCCAGACGCACAGACTGGAAGAACGGGTCGCCCAACTCCAGACCAGCTATCAGGGGGCTCTGGAAGGAGTGCGTGATTTTATGGCCATCAACGGGATCAGCGATCGCGACAATGGCACGGATTTGCAAGGCCAACTCAATTCGCTCAGCAACGAGTTGGCTCAGGCCCGGGCCCGCAGCATCGAGACACAGGTCCGCGCCGAAGCTCTCGGCCAGATGCAATGGGCCGGCACCTTGCTGAATGCCCCCGAAGTTGTGGCGTCCCAACAGGTGCAACGGGCGCGTGACATGCTGGCCGTGGTCTATGCCAAGCCTGCGGCTCTGGCGACCGAGACCAGCAGCATCAAATCGACCATCGAGGATGAGGCCATCCGGATTATCAGCACGGCAGAACACGAGGCCAAAACCTGGCAGACCCGCAAGGAGCGGTTGCAAAATGAAATCGAAACGGTGCGTTCGGAAATGGTCACGCGCCGGATCAACGAAATGCGCCTTGATGAGTTGCGCCGAACCGCCCTATCGAACGAAAACTCGCTCAACGAGACGCTGGCCAAGCTCAACAACCAGCTTGGACGCACCAGAGCCATGCAACCGGATGCCGATATTGTGGCGGTGGCCGATGAGCCTTTAAAGCCTGCCTCCCCCAATGGCTGGATGGCCATGCTCGGCACTTTGTTTGTGGCATCCGCGGCGGGGGGCTTTGCCGCCGTTCGCCCGCGCGCATTCGTCCGTTCACTGCGCAGAACGGCCGAAGCCCTGCGCAAAGGAGCCAAGTCTCTCAATCTGGATCCCGCACAGCCCCCTGCTCCAGGCCACACTAGCCGGGACCAATCAGCATGACGGCCTTGATGCATGCCGAACTGGTCCAATCTTTCCAATCCCTGTTGGCGCACCACCATCATCGTCTGCAGGTCCTGTTCTGGCATTGGGGACGGGGCGGGGCGGGCTCGAAATTCACTTTCGAACTTGTGCGGGCTGCCCAGCAGGCCGGAGAGATCGACTGCTATGCCTCTGCCGTGGCCGATTGCGAATTGGCAGGCCTGATCAAATCGCTTGAGGAGCCTCTTCCCCTTTGTGAAATCCAAACGTTCAAAGGTAACAAAGCCACTCTGACCGGCAAACTGGCCGCATTTTACGGACTGACGGGCCTGGCGCAGATCGGGCAACAGTTCATGGAATTTGTCGCCCGCCACCAGATCGATCTGGTGGTGTGCACCATGCCCGCCATCTGGGATGTGGCGGTGCTTGCGCCCATCCGTACCTTGAACCTGCCTTTCCTTCTGGTGGTGCATGATCCCACGCCGCATCCCGGCGACAGCTATCCGTTCCGCCACCTCAGCATGCGCCGCGAAATAGCGGCGGCTGACGGACTGATCACCCTGTCCGACCATGTCAAACAGCAATTAATGACACGTCATGCCATCGCCGGCGACATGATCTGGACCATGCCACATGGTGCGTTTGAGTTCGGGGCCAAACGATACCGCCAGCTGGACAGGGACCGTCCGGTCCGGCTGCTGTTTTTGGGCCGGATCATTGCCTATAAAGGGCTGGATCTGCTGCTTGACGCCTATCGGATGCTGCAAGCGCAAGGCCTCAATGTTGCCCTCGAAGTGATGGGATCGGGGGATATCGCTCCCTATGCCGCGCAATTGGCCGGATTGTCCGGTGTCACCATGACCAATCACTGGGTTGACGAAGACGATATCGGCGCGGCCCTTGCGCGCAACGATATCATGGTCCTGCCCTATCGCGAGGCCAGCCAATCGGGTGTTGCCGCCTCGGCGGCCACCGCCGGCATGCCGATGGTGGTAACCCCTGTCGGGGGCCTTATAGAACAGGTGGCCGACGGCACAACCGGCGTAATCGCGCCCAGCACCTGCCCGAACGGTATCGCAAGGGCCATCCGCCGACTGATCGACGACCACGGTCTTTATGCCCGCTGCTCGGCAGGCGCGATTGCCTATGCCGAACAGGAGCTGGGCTGGGGACCGATTGCCCATCGTCTGGTGTCCATTGCGCGTGATGTCGTGTCCCGCAAACTGATCACGGATTACGAATGATGTCCGCCTCCGGCACTCCCCACGCGGCAATTCGCAATGGCCCTGCCTGCATCCTGCCGGGCTGGTTCCTCCATCCCGCCAGCTTCGGCCTGTTTACCACAGTGATGACCGTCGCTGGTGCCGGAACCTCATTGCTCGCCCCTTGGCTGCTGGATCCCGCCGCCTTCGGAGCCTTTGCCCTGGTCTCGACATTGTTTCAGTTGCTGGCCGCCTGTGATCTCGGCATGTCGCAACTGGCAGACCGGCGTATGGTCCAAACAGCCTCAGACCCTTCGGCGCAGACGGGCGGGCAGGAAGATATTCTGGCGCTTCGCTGGCTTGTCTCACTGGTGATCGCGGGTGTGATTGCGCCATTGGCGGTGGGCGCGGCCTGGTGGAGCCAAGCCCTGCCACCGCTGGCGACCGGTTGTGCACTTGTCGCGGCTGCGGCGTTTATGGCCAATAATGGTCTGGTTTCGCTCTACCGCACCAGTGGTCAACTGCAAGCCTTCATCCGCATGGCCTTATTGATGCAATTCGGCATGACCTTGCCGCGTCTGGTTGGCTTGATGCTGGGGGGGGTCAGCGGATGTTTTGCAGCACTTGCCGTCTGGTATCTCGGCCTTGCCGCCCTGGTCATGCGTCCGCACCGGTTGCGGGGGGCACGCTTGCTGGAGACCCTGAAAGCCGGACTGCCTTTGTTTGCTTTTAACGGATTATGGCTGGCCTATCTGGTCGCGGGCCGCTGGATCTCGTGGAGCGTGTCGGCCAGCGAGACCGAATTCGGCCTATTGGCCTTCGGATCGAGTTTTGTCCTGATCGGAACAGGGTTGATCGCCAATATCAGCCAGATCCGCTATCCGCTGATTTTACGGACGGCCAGCCACTCGCCGTCGCAAGCCAGCCGCCTGATGGCGCGGGACCTGCTGATCTTGAGCGTGCTGGTTACGATCGTAACAGGAGCAGCCATTGCCTATGCCGATCCGCTGATCGAGCGGTTGTTTCCCCGTTATGATCAGGCATTGGCGGCCAGTCTGGCTGTTTCATTATCGGGGCTGCCGCTGGCCCTTGTCGGCTGGACCCTGCCGCTGACCATGAGCCTGTCGCGCCACATCCTGCGCGATGCCGCCATACTGTTCGGCCCGGCATTGCTCTCATTGGTGCCGATGATGGCCCTGGGACAGCATTGGGGGGGAATCGAAGGACAGGCCTGGGCACTGGTGGGCAATGCCACCGTCCTGGCGGGCATACAACTGGTGATGTTGGGCCGGACCGGCGTATTCGGTCGCACCCTGTGCTTCAATACTGTGATCCTGATGGGGCTGTTGCTGGTGATGATGGCGACGGGAGTGACCCGTGCACGGGCCGAGCCAGCAGCCCCCTATCACCGTTCCGACAAAGGCACCTTGACCTTCGAGGATAATTTCAAAACCCTCAGCCTGTGGGATGGCAAAAATGGCCACTGGCTGACGCATTTTCCCGATGGTCGCCGCACGATTGTCACAAACAAGGAGCGCGAATTCTACATCGACCCGCGCGATGACGGGCCGTTGGGTCTCTATAACCCCTTTACTGTGTCGGATGGCCTGTCCATCTCGGCACGCCCGCTCAAGCGGCAGGATAGACGGCTGGCGATGGGACTGGAATATGCCTCGGGCATGCTCTACAGCCACCCCGGTTTTGAGCAGACCTACGGCTATTTCGAAATCCGCGCCAAGATGCCGAGAGGGCGCGGCCTGTGGCCCGCCTTCTGGCTTGTTCCGGCCGACCGCACATGGCCACCGGAAATTGACGTGTTCGAAGTGCATGGCCACAGGCTTGAAGGCTATTGGGCCACTGTCCACATGACGGCTCAAGGCAGCCCGTCAAAGCTGCGTTGGCAGGCCAAGCGCAGCAAAAGCAAGCAATTCCGCATCCATACACCCGATCTGTCGCTCTATTTCCACAATTACGGTGTCGAATGGAACCCCAAAGAGATCATCTGGACCTTTGACGGCCACCGTGTCGCCCATATTCCGACACCGGCGGAATTGCACAAGCCGATGAGCATCATCGTCAATCTGGCGGTGGGCGGCACATGGCCGGGGTCTCCCGATGCCTCCACGCCGTTTCCCTCGGCCCTGCAGGTCCAGCATATCCGCGTTTACCAGTTCAACACTGACAAAGAGGTGTCCCAATGACCGCTTTTAAAAGCATCACCGCCCGAAAGGCCGCGCTCCTGTCCCTGGCCTGTGTGATGGGGAGTATCGCAGCCTCCAGCACCCTGCTGAGTGCTGCCCCTGCTGCTTCTCCGGCCTATCGGCTGGATACGGGTGACATCATCGATGTTGACATCTACGGCATTGCCGAATTCAAACGCCGCGCCGCCGTTAATGTCGATGGCGATCTGGCCCTGCCTTTTATCGGAGCCCTGCATGTATCCGGCCTGTCATTGGCTGAATTGCGCCAATCGATCGTGACCAATCTGATGCAGCTGCAGGTGATCCAGAATCCGCAGGTCACGGTGGAAATTGCCGAGCACCGTCCCTTCTATATCAGTGGCGATGTGTCACGCCCCGGGGCAATCCCCTATCGCAAGGGGCTCGCGGTGCGCCATGCCATCGCTCTGGCGGGCGGCTTCGATGTGGTGCATTTCCGCACAGACAATCCCCTGATGGTGACCCCGGAATTGCGCGCGCGCCAGCAGTCGCAATGGCTTGACCTGGTCAAGAACGAAGCGCGGGCAGCCAGCATCGAGGCCGAACTGGCAGACCGGACCAGCTTCGATCTGAGTGCCGCGGTTATTCCCCCCTTTGTCGCTCCTGCGGTGGTGGCCGAGATCGTTCAGGCGGAACAAAGGGCGCTCAAAGCCCGCCAACAGGAATGGACCATGCGCGTATCGTTCCAGCAGGACCGGATCAGCCAGATCAAAAGCAATGTGGCCGATCTCTTGCTTGGATTGCAGCAGCAAAGCGAAGCCTTGACCTATCAGGCCACGGCGGTCGAGCGCGTGGCCGACAATGTTGCCAGGGGCATCACGCCCGTCAATCGCGGGGCCGAGGAGCGACGGGGTCTGGCCCAGATCAAATCACAAGAAATCGAAAACCGCTCGAAACTCTCACAGGCCCAAGCCGAATTTGCCACGGCCGAGCGCGATTTCGACCGGATGAAAGGCGAACGGATCTCAGATCTCAATCACGCCTATGAAGAGGTCACGATCACCCGCGAAAAGGTCAGGCTGGAGCTGAAGGCCACGCAGGAAAAGCTGCTCTATGCGGGGGCTGTTAAATCCCAGATGGGCCGCAATGCCGCACCCGATATCCTGATCTACCGCATGGTCGATGGTGTTACGGCCGCGATTGCAGGCGGGCCCGATTCCGAAATCCAGCCCGGCGACCTGCTCGATGTCATGATCAACCATCAGGCCGCCAGCGAAAACACCCAATAGCACCTTATCGTCATTTCGTGACGAATTGATACGCGTCAGTTCGACGTCCACCCGGCAGGAGCCAGTTTCAATGCCAAAAACCGTGCAAAATCTTATCGACCGGATGGCACATCCCCTCCAGTCTTTCGGGCTTGTCGGACTGATCACCGGAGCCGGCCTTGCCTGGCTGTTGAGTGTGATCCTGCTCGACCAATTCGCTCTTTTTGTGCCGATGGCTTTGGCTGCGAGTGCTTTCGGTATCTGGTTTCTGGCTCAGGCGGCTACAGGCCAGCCATGGGCGCTGGCACTGATGACCAGCTTTGTCCTGATTGTCCCCAATATCAGCTTCATCGAACGCGATTTGAGCGAATCCACCAATCTGGACGCCCAAAAAGGCTTGAAACTCGCGCTATGGCTGGCCATGGGCATTGTTGCGGCAGCACGCTGGCCCTCTTACAAACAGCTCCTTGGTGACCGGCTGGTCAGCGCATTTCTGTTGTTCAGCCTGCTGGGATCCCTATCCACCCTCTGGTCCCCCACACCGGCCTACACGGCAGCGGGCGGATTAAGCCTCGTGGCCAGCCTGTTATTTTGCTCCGCGATTGCGGCCGAATTGTCCGACGGGATGTTTTTCAAAACAATTGTGGGATCGATGGTCCTGTATATGGCTCTGAACCTGGCGGCCGCATTGTTTGTGCCCGGCGTGTCCTGGGCGCTTTCGATTGGTGACGAGGACACCTATCGTCTGTCCGGCGTTGCCAGCCATCCGAATGTATTGGCCAAGGAAATTGCCTCTTTCATCTGCCTCGGCGTTCCTTTGGCCTTGATGCGCAACAACCGCCGATTGGCGATCGGACTGGGTGCGCTGGGTTTTGCAATCATTGTCATGACCGGAAGCCGCACATCGCTGATCGCGATAACGGCCGCCTTTGCCATTCCTGCTGTGTTGCAAACACGCGCTGCGCTTGGCCCCCTGGTGTGGGCCGGAACAATTCTGGTCGGTTCGGTTCTGGTTTTGATGTCGACAGGCCTGCTGTCTTTGCCGGCCAACATGCTGGGAAGCATGAGCAGAGGCGGAGACGGGTCGGAAATTCTGACCATAACAGGTCGCACCGAATTATGGGGATTTGTCTGGGAAAAAATCCTTCAGGCCCCTCTATTGGGCCATGGGTTCAACACGGCCCAGACCGTGCTCAGCCTCGAGTGGTGGGGGCAACCGGATGCCGCCGTCGGCGCCCACAACATGTGGCTGCAATCCCTGCTGACCCTCGGCATCGTCGGCACGATCCCGTTCGCCTATTCGCATTTTACGATTGCGACCCGCGGGCTCTCCAACAGCCGCATCCTGTCGCGCCACATCGGCATCTATATTTTCATCCTCGGCTTGGCCGAAGTCGGCATTGCGGCCCATCCCAGCATTCTGACCTATGCGGCTTTTCTGGCCATTGGACGTGATGCTATGGCCCGTCGGTCCTCTCCCAATCCGCCAATCATAACTCAGGATCATTGAGCCATGCGGCACGCGATCAGGACCAATCATTACACCAATTTTGAAACAGGCCTTCGCCCGTGGGGCCAGTGGACCGTCCTCGACAGCGGAGCAGGCTTTTGTGTCAAAAAAATCGAGGTCAAACCCGGACAACGCCTGTCCCTCCAGTATCATCACCACCGCAGCGAGCACTGGCTGGTAATCGATGGACGCGCGCAGGTCCAGATCAATGGCCAAACAAGCGAACTGGTAGCCCGCAACCATGTCCAGATCCCGGTTTTGGCCCGTCATCGTGTCGCCAATATCGGGCCCGCCGATCTGATCATTCTGGAATTGCAGCAAGGCGACATTCTCGACGAGAACGACATTGTGCGGCTCCAAGATGACTATAGCCGGACCTAAGCCGCGCTATCCATCCAATGAAAGGCAGAACCATGACAATCTTGATCACAGGCGGCGCGGGCTATATCGGCAGCCATATGAGCTGGCTGATGCAGGACAACAACCAGGATGCTGTTATTCTTGATGATCTGTCGACCGGCAACATCAATCTTGTGCCACGCAACATGCGCTTGGTCGTTGGCGATATTGCCGACGAGCCAACAGTCGAACGCATTTTGCGCGACCATCAGATCAGCGCGATCATCCATTTTGCCGGCAAGATTGTTGTGCCGGAAAGTATAGCCGTTCCACTCGACTATTACCGGGACAACACCTCAAAAAGCCGCACGCTGATCGCATTGGCTGTCAAACATGGCGTGAAGCATTTCATCTTTTCGTCCACAGCAGCGGTCTATGGCGATACACAGGATCCGTTGGTCACGGAGGAGAGCGAGAAAAATCCCGCCTCCCCTTATGGCCGGTCCAAATTGATGGTCGAATGGATGCTGCAGGATGCCGCCCAAGCGCATGGACTGACTTATGCAGTATTGCGTTATTTCAATGTCGCCGGAGCCGATCCGCAGGGTCGGACCGGACAATCGACCCGCAACGCCACCCATCTGATCAAGGTCGCTTGCGAAGCAGCCCTCGGGAGGCGGCCTGAATTGCTGGTCTATGGCACCGACTATCCGACGGCAGACGGCTCTTGTGTCCGCGACTATATCCATGTGGCTGATCTGGTCGATGCGCATTATCAGGCGTTGAACTATCTGAAACAGGGGTATCCCAACACTGTCATCAATTGCGGCTATGGACGTGGCGCGTCGGTCTTCGATGTCATTGAAACCGTCAAAAGAGTGTCAGGGTACGATTTTCCGGTCCGCCTGGTCGATAAGCGCGCCGGAGATCCGACCTCGCTGGTTGCCAATACGAGCAAATTGCGTAGCACGCTCGATTGGGTCCCCCGCAACGACAATCTGGCCACATTGGTTCGGCACGCATTCGAATGGGAGAAAAAACTCGGACAATCCTCTTCAGCCTGACTGCACACCGCACTGCGGATGAAACCCGAAGGACAACACCATGCCCCCTATCAGCCATATCATCCTGATCTGCGATGCCAAGCGTGGCCTGATCATGCATAGCCAGGCCGTGAATGGCACCAATACGCTGAAGATCGACCGTGAATTCCACAACGAGCTGGCCGCCAGCTCGCATCTGTCGGGCAGCAGCCCGCCTGGGCGGACCAGCAACAAAAGCGGCCCCACCAGTGCCGTCGAATCTCCCGATTATCACGAGCAGGACAAAATGCGTTTTATCCGGATGCTGTCCAAAGAGTTTATGGCCTATGCCAAGACCCATGCGGATGCGGCCATCATTATGGTGGCCCCGCCCAGATCACTGGCCTTGTTGCGGCAGGCGACCGAAGTGGATTTCAAAACCAGAACCACAATGGAAATCGATAAAGATATTACAAAAAGCACGATGGATGATATTAAACTATTTATAAATAAAATTATCAAAAATTAAAATTTAATCAAATAATGAATAAATATGCTTCGTAAATATTATAATATTTAAATCAATATCGACTTTTCCATATATCTGTTTCGTATTTTAATAACTATTATTTTATGACCGTCATCCAATGACATGGCATTCATACACCATGAACGAGGAGTTTTATATGACACATTATTTCGAGGAAATTCAGAATTTACGTCAAGATAAAATTCCGCATGTGTCACGGATCATTACCTCGGAGCAATCATCCGAAAGCTATTGCGATGATATCCTGGCGCAAATGCTGAATTATGGGACCCAAGAGCCCAGCATTGTCAAAGCTGATTTCTCCCATGCCTTCCTGTTTTCATCGATCATCACAGGCCGGTCGAATGTTGAATATATGCTGGAGACAAACGGCGGCTATACGGGATTGGAAGATCAAGACACCGGGTTGCCCATCTTTATCCTCAAAGCAAAAAACAGATTGCTGGGATATTATATCGACGAAGAAAGACCGAAAATATCGTTTTATATTGATGTCAACAGTGTCGGCATTGTGACCTTCTCACAGGAACGGCCCGTCGTGTGCCTCAGATACAACAAGATCGTCACCAGAGCGAGTTTCAATTCAAACAACCCGCTCATTTTACTCAGATCATCACTCAAATTCCGCGATGTCAATTTTGTCTCGCACCAGATTGATATTACCAAACATTTCAATTTCAAAAACAACTATCCTGTCATTATCGCTGACCAGGATTTTCAGGACAATTATTACGAACTGAACAATGACAAAACAATCATTCTTTGACGGGAATTCGAAACAACACACATACAGGTGATCATGCGGTTTGATCACCTGCCCGTGTCGATATGGAAAAGAGAAATCTCAAGGCCCGATCTGTATCCGCGCCATTCGGTATTGTCCGGTTTCTTGAAAGGCAATGTAAGGCCGTTTCGACCTCGGCATGATGAATGCGACAATCAGCCGGTCGGTTCTGGCCGGAATTGGCAATCATCACCATCACGCTTGATATACTGGTATTGCACCGGGCACCTCCCTAAGCCGTTCAAGCCCGACTTGCCAGGCCTGCCCCTCCGAATTTCCGAACGAACGCAAGCCGATGGCTCAGGTCCGTCTCGGGAGAGACAACATCCGCGCCTCACGGTCGGGTATTGGCCATCCTTTGATGATCCTTCCTGTGAAGCGATCCTAATGTCCGCTCCCGACAAAGGTCCCCTTGTTGTGGAAGCCTGGATCCAGTTCGGGATTTCAACCAGAACGCCAATACGGACCGGATCGATTCGAAGCGGGGGAATTGGCCAAATCGGATAGAAAGACCCTGGTATCCGTCTTGCCTGTGGGGGACATTATTAAGACCCCTCTGCAAACAACTTATTCCCGTCCGAGCAAACTGAAAGCCAATCAATTAATAAAATTAGCCGATAAAAAAATTGAAATTGAAATTAAAAAATAATTATTTTTTATATTACATATCAATATTAAATTGATATATATCATAGAAATAATTTAAATTATAAAATTTTATTTAATTTAATTTAAAAAAATATTTTGTTTTATTTTAGATTAAAAACATCAAAAAATTTTTATATACAAATATTTATAAAAAAAATTGAAAACCGAATTTTTCGCAAATTATATATTTTATTTATGAAATATATAATAATTTGAAAATTGAGACGATACTATTTGTTTTAAAAGTGTGCGTTTGGGGATTTTTAGACCATGAACAAATACAAAAGCATACCGCAATTGATTTTTGGCGATAGCAACGCAGAAAAATTCAACAACATTGCAGATTTTGGCGCGGCATTCGACAAGCACTCGCCACGGTTAAGATTAATCAGCAGCCTCGGTTCACACAACGAATTCAGGTAAAAATTTACATCGACAATTATCAACCAGACCAAAATAATGACCTTCTCCCATTCATCCTTCTATTTTGAAATGACAGAGGAACGGGATTGCGAGATCTGGATCCCCTTGAATGGCGAAAACCAGCACAACAACCATCATGGATCGTTCCGGTTGGCCGAGGGTGAAAACATTCTGTTTGACCAGTCCCATGAAAAATCCGTCAAATCGTCCAAAGGCTCCTCGGCAGCGATTGGCATCGATCTGGGCCGCCTTAACAACACCATCAACGCCATGAACGGCAGCGATGCCGCAACAGACCACCATTTAACCAAGGAAGGTTCGGTTGTTTTACCGCTTTACATGTGCGGTATTTCTTTCAACCAGATTTTTCTGAATATCTTCAATCAGATCGACCAGCTGAATGGCCAGCAAGGTGCCCTGACAATTTCGGGGATCGACGAGATCATCTATCGCACACTTGTGCTGATGATGAACAAAAACCTGCTTGAAGACCATCACATCAATGACCGCAAGGATTATGGTGTCCGCACGGAAATCAGACGGTTGTGCGAATACCTGAAATCCCATCTCGAAGACCAGATCAACCTGACAACCATGGAAAAAATCAGCGGCCTGTCATCGCGCTCGTTGCAATACGGTTTCAGGAAATATTTCGGCTGCCGGCCTTGCGAATGGCTGCGCAACGAACGGCTGAACCTGGCCAAAACCAAGCTGACAAATTCCAATGACAATATGAATATTACAACACTGGTTTACGATCTGGGTTTTCCCAGCGCTTCACTGTTTTCAAAGTATTACAAAGAAAAATTCGGCGAAAAACCTTCGGAAACACTGGCCAAAAAAAAACAGCGCATTGCTGCAAATGCGATGTGACCACAAGCATTGAAGCCGGAGCAGCATGGGCTGCGCCACACCACGCTCCGGCTGGCTACAGCTGAAAACATCCGGCCGAGGTCGCACCTTAAGTGATCGGCCGGAGTGTTTGCCGGAGAGTCCGGCCTCGTCACTGATACCGCAAGTGTTCCCTTGGCCCTCACCGGCGCGCTTGGCTGCGGGCTGGGATTTGTTTTCGCGCGTTCCTTTTCAAGGCATGACTGTCGATGATGACCTCCTTAAACGCTATACGAACCTATTCAGCCGCGATTTTTGATCCCGAGCGTGTGCTTGTGCACGACTATTCGCGCCCGAAACTGCGCGGCGGTTCGCCGTCAGCGTCGATCCCGACAGTCGTCGTCTCGCCGCTGGCTTTGCACGATGCGACTTTGGCGGATTTGGCACCGCGTTACAGCCTGATGGAGGTGCTGCAGACCACCGGCATCGAGCGGCTGAGTTTGATCGAGTGGATTTCTGCGAGCGCCCAATCAGCAAACCACACCATCGGCACGCAATTGCAACTGCTGGATCAAATCGTTGATCACCACGGCGACAAGGTCAATCTGATCGGTTTGTGCCAGGGGGGATGGCTGTCCTTGATCTATACCGCTTTGTTTCCCAATAAAATCAGGCGCCTGGTGATGGCTGGGGCGCCGGTGGATTTTCATGCCCATCTGCCCCGATCCCTGCGGACAGCCCAGGGCTTGGCACAAAGTCTGAGCAGGTTCGGCCTGTCGCAGGCGGTTGATTACTGGGCCAGCCAATGGGGGCTCTTCGCACAGCCGATTGTGCATGGCCGAGATATTCGATGGCTCTGGCCCTATGATCTGGAGCGGGACTCGAACATTGACGAAGCTTTGCAAATCTCCAAATCACACCCGCCGGAGGTTCAAAAGCAGGCAATCAATGCGCTCAAAGGCTGGGACGAACGCGTGCTTGATCTGCCCGCCCCCTATTTCTGGCAAGTCGTGCAATGGCTTTACCGCGATAACCGGCTGGCTGAAGGAACCTTCCATGCACTAGACCGGCGCGTTGATTTGCAAGCGGTGACCTGCCCGATCTATCTGCTGGCGGGAGAGAAGGACCGGATCGTCTCCATGGAACAGATTCTGGCCACCATCGCGCTGGTGGGCACACCGCCCGATGCCATTACACTGTCACGCGCCCCTTGTGGCCATCTCGCTTTATTCATGGGCCATCAAACATTGACCCTGTTTTGGCCGCCTATCGTCCAATGGCTGCATGAATAATTACCTCTGACTTTCAGTATAAATCTCTCAAATTAAATAAAAATTCGTAATTTTGATATGAGAGGCCCGATTTATATTCAAGATGGGAATTACCAAAACATAAATTCGATTATTCAAGACGATTTAAAATTTGAAATTTGTTATGGAGAGCAAGATGAAAAATATCATTATCGTGACGGCGTTGAGCCTGTGTCTGGGAGCCTGCGCGAGTGCAAGAGACGAGCGCATGGGGCAAGGCGCGTTGATTGGCGGCGCAGGCGGTGCGATCATCGGCGGCGTAGCTTCGGGTACAGCTGGAGGTGCCATCATCGGCGGTGTTGCCGGCGCGGCCGTTGGCGCTGTGGCTGCCGACATGACCCGCTCCCATCGGCACAGTCGTTGCTATTACAGCGAATATTACCAGCGTCGTGTCTGCCGCAACCGGTAATACAGACCGATAACAAGTCAAACTCGACGATTGTCCGGGGTTTGATCCAATGTCACTTCGAGACCATCGCAGTTCGCAGGCTGTGATGGTCCTCCTTCTGCTTAGAGCGTCTCGTTAGAGAGAAATAAATCGAACACAATACTGCCCAATTGAATGCCCGAGCAGGACAGGCACAGATTCGGAACAAGTAAAAAAAATCTAAATTTCGCAGTGCCGCATCCCGCCCGAATTAAAATAACATTATACAGGCTTAGCCGTTCGAATGATTGATTTTGAACAAAAAACCGCCTGATAATCAGACAAATATATGAAAAAACACAATTTTTATAGAAAAATCATCAAGGCCTATATCTTGTAATCTTATTTCCCCAAAAAAATATCAACGGATTTATTGATTAATCAATCAAATGGGATTATGTGCAGTGTATTAAGTGCTTTGTCACTGGCCATATCGAATATTTTGGAGAAAAAAATGGACACCGAACACAATCATTACCATTCGGATATCGTCGAATTGGCTGCCGAAATTGTTGCCAGCTATGTGGCACATAATTCTGTACCAGCCAGCGAATTGGCTCATCTCATTCATAACGTCCACTCGGCACTGACCTCGTTGGGTCAACCTGTGGTTGAAGAAGTCAAGAATCAGGAACCGGCAGTTTCGGTGAAGAAGTCGGTAACCCCCGATTACATCATCTGCCTGGAAGACGGCAAAAAGTTCAAATCGCTGAAGCGCCACCTGCGTACCAAGTATGAAATGAGCCCCGAAGAATACCGTGCCAAATGGGGCCTGCCATCCGACTATCCGATGGTTGCACCAAACTATGCCGCAGCACGCAGCAATCTGGCTCTCGCGATGGGCCTCGGCCAGAAGCGCCAGGCCAATGCCGGCCGCAAGAAAGGCTCCAAAGCCTCCTGAGATCACACCCGATCCGGCATGGATCGGCGTGGTGTGACAAAAGCTTGCTCGAGAGCCGTCGCATGAATGACAACCCGAAACGGTCACCGTTTCGGGTTTTTTGTTTGCTGAACCGCAAATCGCGTTACTGTTGGAAATCTTGCAGCGAGGGAGCGTCGCGTGACTGTGCCATTACCGTCTTATGATTTGCCAGCAACCAACCGGCAGGTCCAACTGGTCCGGCGCCCGCAAGGCGTGCCGCTGGCTGAAGATTTCGCGCTATCGACCCAAGCGGTTCCAAGCCCGCGCCACGGCGAGGTCCTGATCCGCAACCTGTTGCTCTCGGTTGATCCCGCCCAACGGGGCTGGGCATCGGCGGAAGCCAATTATGCCAGCCCCGTGGCTCTGGGCAGCCCGATGCGGGCTCTGGCGATAGGCATGGTGGTGGAAAGCCTGTGCCCCGACTATCAGGCCGGTGATTGCCTTTACGGGTTTTTCGGCTGGCAGGACTATGCTGTCGCCACGCCGGACCAGATCATTCTGAAAGCGCATCATCCGCTGCCGCTGGAGGCGCAACTGGCGCTGTTCGGCATCAGCGGCATCACCGCCTATCTGGCACTCACCCTGTGCGGGCGTCCGCAAGCAGGCGATACACTGGTCGTATCAACAGCCGCGGGATCGGTCGGCAGTTTTGTCGGGCAACTGGGCAAACACATGGGCTGCCACACCATCGGTCTGACCGGCAGTGACGACAAGGTCGCGCGCTGTCAGTCCCGCTACGGCTATGACCAGGCCCTCAATTACAAGACGGCCGATCTCGCCCCCGATCTTCAAAAGCTGGCTCCTCAGGGTGTTGATATCTATTTCGACAATACCGGTGGCCCGATCCTCGATACGGTGCTGCGGCAGATGAATGTGGCCGGACGGATCGTACAATGCGGCACGGCCTCGATCGGTTCCTGGAGCCCGCTCCCGACAGGTCCGCGCAACGAGCGTGAAATCATGACCCGCCGCCTGACATGGAGCGGTTTTATCGTGCTTGATCACCGCGCCCGCTACGCCCAAGCGGCCGACGACATGGCCCGCATGGCTCTGGATGGCACGCTGGTTTACGACACCCATGTCCTGCACGGCATCGAACAGGCCCCCAAGGCCCTGTCGCTTCTTTATAGCGGGGGCAACCACGGCAAGCTGATGATTGCAGTATAATGGCTTAACTATAGATGATAAAAATGACTTGAAACCGACGCATAAGTTTGGTCTGCTGGATTAAGAGTTCAACAAACCAAGCAAAAAACCATGCGCCATCTTATTCGCACCGTTTTCTGTTGTGTTGTGCTGATGCTGTATGCAGGCACGACCCTGGCCAGTGCGCCGCCTCCTCCCCCCGCCAAAAAAAAGGACGAGAAGGAAGGGCCTGTCCCGGGCCTGACAGGCGCCAAGCTGCTGAGATGCGAGCCGGGCTTTTACCCCTCCGGTAATGCCTGCAAGCCAGGCCGCCCGGGCACCTATGTGCCCGGCGGGGCAACATTTCCCCTTCTCTGCCCCAAAGGGACAACCTCTGAAGCCAAATCACGCTCGTTGGGCGAGTGTGTTGCAGAGAAATAAACGTCAATCACCCGGCTTGAACGGTTCCTCCTTGCCTTCAGGCACGGTGGTTTCTGAGACGGACAGCAGCATGGCGACGGTCACATAGGTTCCGGTCACGGCAACCAGATCGACCACCTGCTGCTCTCCCAAAATCTGTCTGGCCTCGGCAAAGCGGGCATCCGACACCTTGTGGTCACGGCATAATTCCATACAGAAATCATAGACCACCGCCTCGTCGGGCTTCATATTGGCCGGACGGCGGCCGGCCTTGAGGTCGAGCGCAACGCTTTCGGGCAGTCCGGCTTTCACAGCGATGGGAAAATGGGCATACCATTCCACCTGCGAGCGCCACAGCTTGCCCTGGATCAGAATGGCAAATTCACTCAACCGCATGTCGAGCGAGGAATTCCAGCGCAAATAGGCGAGCAGATCGACCATCCGCTGGGCAAACACCGGCGAGCGCAGCATCGAATTATAGGGCCCTCCGATACCGACACTGGATACTTTCATGATCTGGTCGGCGACGACGCGCTGTTCGGGCGTCAAGTCCTCCAGCACAAGCTGCGGGAAACGGGGTGGTTTGGCCGTTGTTGTCATGGTCTCGTCCCTTTGGTGTCTTTTGATAGGTCTCAGAAGCCGATTGTTGCACGGCCACAGCGCATGGTCTTGTGGATCAGATCGATTTGCATCAGGTCCTCGCCGACCATCACCGGACCATCAAAGATCTGGCGGATCTCGCGGATCAGCGCGCCTTGGTCGGTGGCGGGCGGCACGATATGGGTGAGCAGCAAGGCGCCCACCATCGCCTCACTGGCAATCAATGCGACCTGATCGGGTGTGCAGTGATAGGATTGCACAGCCTCCACGGTGGCCGCCGAACGCACTCCCGTCGTGACCGGCATATCGCGCGAGACAAACACCTCCTGTACCAGCAGGTCGGCGCCTGCCGTGGCTTGGGTCAAAGCCGCGCACGGGGCCGTATCGCCGGAGAAGACCAGCACGCGGTCATAGGCATGGAAACGCAATCCGAAGGCCGGCACCACGGGGCGATGGTCGACCTCGAAAGCCTGGATGGACAAATGCGCATCCTCCTGATCGGAGGGGAATATGACGGGCCCCTCGACCAATTCAGCAAACTGCACTTTCAACCCGTCGGCCGAGGGCCGCTGCTCGTGCAGGATGCGCAGATGGACCTCGTCGGCAAAGGCCTCGATCTGCTTTTGCATATGGTTGATGGCGGATCGGGGCGCCATGACCCGCCAGGGCCGCTGGCGTCCCTGGTGCCAGCTCGAGACGATCAGCTGCCAGAAATCGATCAGATGGTCGGAATGGTAATGCGTCACGATCAGCAGGTCGACATCCGCCCCGCGCGTGCCAGCCGCCACCAGTTGCTGGCTGACGCCCGATCCGCAATCGATCAGAATTGTGCACCCGGCCACCTGCACCAGATGGGCTGGCCCCAGGCGGGACATTGTGGCCACGGGACAGCCCGTCCCGAGACAGGTAAAGCGAAAATCAGTCATAGCACCATCGTTTTATGGGTAGATCGGGCCAGCCAACCAAGGCCAATCATAAGACATGACCCGACCGGGTCTGACAAGGTGGCTTTCTGTGCATAGCAGGGCAGACAACACAGGTTCTCGATTAATCTTTTTTAAGCATTGACCGTTAACATCGGAGAAACAAGACATGCGGCATGCCTTGAAAGGACTTCAATTCAGGCATTGCTTGTTGTTTGTCCTGTATCGCCTGACTGAAATAGTGAAGCTGGAAATTCAAACTTGTCGTCCTCTCTGAGCAAGTGTGAAGCCGATGACACGAGAATCCCATTACGATACCGAACCGCACAGTTCTGATGATGTGGTCTGGAATTGGCAGATTTTGGCTGAAGTGGGCAATATTCAGGCCCAACTCAAGCTTGCTCTGATCTATGACCACGGCGAAGAGACAGTCCGCGATCCTGCCAAGGCCTTGAGCTGGTATCGCAGGGCCGCAGATCACGGCAATGCCGATGCCCAGTGTATTTTGGGTCTTAAATACTACAAAGGCAGGCACGTCGAGGTCGATTATCTGGAAGCCGCCCATTATTTTCTCCTCGCTGCCGATCAGGGCAATGCGGATGCGCAATTGTTCCTCGCGATGATGTTCGAGAGCGGCCAGGGCGTGACGCAGAATATCGAGGCGGCTTTCTCGCTTTACAAAAAATCCTCCTTGCAGGGCAATGCGCTGGCGCAATTCAGCCTCGGGATGCTGTACGAGCAGGGCGACCAGGCCGCCTCAGGCAGCGCGGCCATTGCGGCAGACCGCGCCCGCGCCGTGGCGTGCTACCGCATAGCCAGTGCGTCCGGCAATCTGGCCGCTCGCGGCTATTACGAAGCTCTCGCCGACCAACTCTCCGCAGAGGACAGCCGTCTGGCCGAAAGCTTTACAACCATGCTCGATATTACGGGCGCCGAAAGCATCAACCATTTTGTCTCCCACAGCAGCATCCTCACCCCGCTGCTGAAAAAGAAATCCAAACTGGCCTATCGCGCCACAATGGGATGATGGGGCTAACGGGCCTGATTGCGTGCATTGGAGCGATGACTGCCCATCGTTTTCTGCAATAGACAGCCTGAACCACCCCTTTTAGGGTATCTGCCTGATAAGAGCGGAAAAAGGGTGGCAAACGTGTCCGAGAATGGCCGAGGCTGGGTGCCCAGCGGCATGATCCTGCCATTGGTGATTGCCAGTGCCCTGTTTCTTGAAAACATCGACGGCACGGTTCTGGCGACCTCGCTTCCGGCGATTGCCGTGGATCTGAATGTCGACCCGATCATCCTCAAACTGACCTTTACCTCCTACCTTCTGTCACTGGCGATCTTTATCCCGATCAGCGGTTGGGTGGCCGACCGGTTCGGCGCGCAAAAGGTATTCTGTGCCGCCATCACGGTGTTTACTGTTGCCTCGCTGTGCTGTGCCTTTACCAGCAGTCTGGCGGGCTTTGTGGCCGCGAGGTTCCTGCAGGGCATCGGCGGCGCGATGATGATGCCGGTCGGGCGGCTGGTGCTGGTTCGCTCGGTACCCAAGCACCAATTGGTCACCGCCTTGTCCTACCTGACCCTGCCCGCCTTGATCGGGCCGGTGATCGGTCCGGTGATCGGCGGCTTCATCACGACCTTCTGGCAGTGGCGCTGGATTTTCTTTGTCAATATCCCGATCGGCCTGATCGGACTGGTGCTGGCCTGGATCTATGTCCCCGATATCAAACTCGAGCGCACGGTGCCGCTCGACCTGAAAGGGTTTTTCCTGTCGGGTGGCGGTCTGGCCTTTCTGGTCGGAGGTTTCACCGTGCTGGGCGTCGAGGTGCTGTCGCTGCCCGCGGCTTGCGGGTTTATCGGCATCGGAGCGGTGCTGATCTGGGCCTATATCCGGCATGCGCGCCAGACCAGCAACCCGATCCTGGACCTGAGCTTGCTGCGCCATCCGACCTTTCGCACCAGCATGGTCGGCGGGATATGGTTCCGGATCGGTTCGGGCTCGATCCCGTTTCTACTGCCGCTGATGCTGCAGGTCGGGTTCGGGCTGAGTGCGTTTGAAACGGGCCTGCTGACCTTTGCCTCGGCTATCGGGGCCCTGTTGATGAAACTGACGGCCCCCCGCATTCTCAAGCGTTTCGGTTTTCGCACCATTTTGATGGTGAATGCGCTGTTAAGCGCGGTGTTCTTTGCCCTCATCGCACTGTTTACCGCCCAAACGCCACATCTGCTAATTTTTATCGCGCTGTTCATCGGCGGGTTTTTCCGCTCGCTGCAATTCACCTGCCTGAATGCCATTGCCTTTGCCGAAGTCTCGCAGGAGGAGTTGAGCGGGGCATCGAGCTTTGCCAGCGTGGTGCAACAGGTGTCAGGCTCTGTGGGTGTGGCCCTGGCCGCCCTTATCCTCGAAAGCCTGCGTGCCATCCATGGCGACAACCACCTGTCTGTGTCGGATTTCCATACAGCCTTCGGCCTGATCAGTGTGGTGATCGCCAGTTCGCTGCTGTTCCACTGGTCCCTCCCGCAACATGCGGGAGCGGAAGTCTCGGGACACCGCAAACCGGATGTGCCAACTTAAACCACTGTTGTCTTGAAACGCGAGGAAAACTGTCCGGATTGTCACCAGACGGGACGGTGCTGTGCTCAGGAAAAATTCGACTGAGCACGGCTGTTAAACGATCCAGCCCCGCTTAGGATCAGAAATGCTGGGTCACATTGACGGTCAAAGTATCGTGGCTATTGCTCTGTTTGATCCTATAGCCATTGCTTGCGCCCGCATTATTGAGCAGGTCATGGACCAAGCTCCCAAATTCATAGTGGCTAAGCTCCAATCCGACCGAAGTTTTTGAACTGATCGCATAATCGATGCCCAGTCCCGCAACCCAGCCGATATTTTTTCCGTTCTCACTGTAATAGGCAAAAGTAAAATTATTCAGCGCAATCGGAGCTTGGGACAATCTGTGCTTGCTGTTTGAAAAGGCAACACCGGCCGTGGCGTAAAGAGCGATGTCAGACAGAGCCGTGTTTGAGATGGTCGCGCCAGAAATACCCACGCCGAGCTTGCCACGCGCAGATCCAAGATAGTTGGATCGCGTGATGAGGTCGTAGGAAGGATAATAGGGGGTCACTTGTCCACCCGCTTTGAAATTGCCAAGCTTCACTTCCGAAACAACGCCCGCGATTACTGATCCAAACCGATGGTCGTAACCGGACTTCACACCGACGGCAGGAGAAACCTTTTTCTGCTCGGCATCCTTGAGACCATCAAACCAACCGTTGATATCTGAATGGATGTTGTGATTTTGTGAAAGGCCGGCCTGTAGACCCACATAAAATCCAGACCAATTTTCATTATTGGCAATGGTTGATGCCCTATAAACAGTTTTGGATGGCATATCTGCGGCGGAAACGGCAGTAGCGACCAGACTGAGCGATGCAGTCACAATGATATTTTTAAGCATTAAAATTCTCCTATTTATACGTTTAATGATTACGCCGAATAAAACGTGTTGAAGAACAACCTTGAATACTGAACATTTTTACAAATGACGGCATGAAATACGCCAAGATCCAACGCATGATCTGATGATGACTGCTTCCACAGTCCATAACCATTCAAACAATGACACGACAAAAACCACATGAGCGCACAAAAGCGATCACCGGCACACTTTTGACGTCATCCATACGCGGAACACCGTGCGACAAGGAAAAAAGGCCTCAAATTGACCCAGCCGGGATTTGAAACACGAATCAAATCCATTACGCCAACACGTGTAATAAGTCGTATAAAATCATGACCATTAAGTAAACAAATTTCAAAATTGATCCTGAGCCTAAGGCAGCACGCCCCGAAACAGCGGAGCCAGCATCGCGCTTCCCGAAGCGCTCAAATGGTTGTTGTCTGTATACAGAATCTCCCCTTGCTGCCCCTTGCGGTATAGCAGGCACTGCCATTGCACGCACAGGCTGTCGCGCAGCCTGATCCGCTCGAACCGATGCTGGCCCTGCATCCGGTCGAAGAGTTGCTCAACCTCAAGAAACCGTTCGCGATAGGCGGATACATCGCGGGTGATCTGCGCCGTTTCAGGCTCACGCAACAAGGTTTTGAAGACCAGATGCGGGACATCCAGCGGCAGATCCACAATGGTTTCGACCACGATGACCTCCTTGCCTGATTGGGTCAAGGCATCGATGGTGCGACCGAGATTGCGGGCAAATGCCTCGATCGCTTGTGCCTCGTCCAGACCCCGGGCAGGTTTGAGCGCCAGCGAGGCCTGACCGTCGCCTTTGCCCGTGGCACGGACATCGCCGAACAACGAGATCGGCCAGCGCGACACCAGCACCACTTTGCGTTCGGGTCCTTTCAGAAGATAGGACAACACCGCGCGGTTGTGATCATGGCAGGCCGTGCTCGCCTCATAGGCCAGATAGACGTCGATGATCGGGCGGCATCCTCCCAGCGCAAACACGCTGATGGCAGGGGCCTGAGCAGGCTTGGCTGCCTCGCCAATCCCGTTCAGGATGGCTCCGACATGGGAATCCCCCCAAATGGCAAGCTGTGGCTGTTGTGCAGTTTCACCCACGACAAAACCGCCTTGGGGCAGCCCATCGCGTGTCTGGCCGTTGACGGTCGCCTGCAATCCGACAAAGCCCTTGGTCTGGATGTCGTGAGTCTGCAACAGGCGTTGCAACGAGGCGGGATAACGGTGGATAAAACCGTTCTGCCAGAACACCACCCCGATCCCGATGCAGACCAAGGCGGCCCCACCTGCCAGCCCGAAAACAAGACGGCGTGACAGCCCTGTCGCATGGTGGCGCGCAGGCTTTTCTACCAGCACCCAGGAGGCGAAAGCCGCCAGCAGCGAGGCCAGAACCAGCACGATTTTGCTCCAGCCATCCGGCTCTTCCAAAAACCAATGATGGCTGAACACCATGATCGGCCAGTGCCAGAGATAGAGCGAATAGGACAACAAGCCGACCAGAACGACGGCAGGCTGCATCAACAGGCGGGCGACCCAAGTCGGGCTGCGCTGCACGCCGCCGGTCCAGATAATCAGGGCCGAGCCAAGACAGGGCCAGAGGGCCGAGAGGCCCGGAAACGGGGTCTGGTTTGTGTAGACAAACACCGGCACCGCAATCAATGCGAGCCCGAGCAATGCCAGCCCCTGCCGCGCGGTGCGGTTGGACACCGCCGGTACAGCCTTGAGCGCGAGCACCGAGCCGATCAGCAATTCCCAGGCACGGGTCGGGATCAGGTAGAAGCTGGCATCGGGATTGCGGCTGACGCCAACCAGGCTCAAAGCGAACGAGAGCAGCAGAATGATCCAGACAATCACACGCGGATCACGGTTATTGCGGGCAGCCATCAGCAAAACCAGCGGAAAAAACAGATAGAATTGCTCCTCGACCGCCAGCGACCAAGTATGCAAAAGGGGTTTAAGATCGGAAGCGGTATCGAAATAGCCGCTTTGCAGCCAGAAGCTGATATTGGCCACAAATCCGGTCGAAGCCACCATGCTTTGGCCAAAGGCCTGCAGATCGAGCGGAAACAGCAAAAGCCACCCCGCCACGCTGCACACCAGCAGCATCACGATCAGCGCGGGAAAAATCCGCCGGATGCGGCGCTCGTAAAACCGCCAGAGATCAAACTGGCCGTTTGCGATCTCCTTGGCGATGATCGAGGTGATCAGATAGCCGGAAATGACAAAGAAAATATCGACCCCGACAAATCCGCCGGAAAATAGCGGGAAACCGGCGTGAAACAGCACAATCGGCCCAATCGCCAGCGATCTCAGCCCGTCGATATCGGCCCTGTACTGCATCGCCTGCGCCATCTGAACCTGTCACCGTGATTTCAGCCCAATTCCACAGGCATAAGGGAAAGCATATTTTGCCCCAATGGTGTTAAAAGAATGAAAACGGCCCGAAACTTGCTAGTTGGCTGACAATCCCATGCGGCATGGCATGGGATGGCGGCAAGGGATTTTGGGGTGGCCACAACCACAACAACAACCACCACGACGAATCTGGTCGGCTCCACAACGGGATCGACAACGACGGCGGCTGCCAAAAAAGCGGAAAGCCTGTTTTCGACCATCGACAGTTCCGGGCGCGGCTATCTGCTACAGGCCGATTTCAATTCGCTCTATGCCGGCATGGCTGCCCAGCAGGAAAGCCAGCACGCCGACAATGCGATGCTGGCACAGACCAGTTTTCCATCGGTGCAACCTACCGTTTTTGCGCTGACCCAGCGCAGCGTGTTCATCGCCGATTATGTCGGCACGATGATGAAGGCTGCAAATACATTCAAAACCATGGATACGGACCATTCGGGCCGTGTCACCCATGCCGAATTTATGACGGCCATGACCGGCACAACGCCGGAAAGCGACCTGACCCCCAACAACAAAGATGCGCTGGCCATCCTGAAGCAAGCGCAGACCGACGCCCAGACCGCGCTCGACACCTATGACACAGCCGGTAAGGGCTATATGACCGAAGCCGATATTGCTGCGGTCTGGAAAGCCGATCCGAGCAAGGGCGATGCGGCCGGTGCGGCAGACGCCTTCAAGAGCCTTGACCTCAATGGCGATGGCCAGACCAATCTGAACGAATTGATGGCCAATAATTTCGCCCTCAAAATTGCCGAACAGTTGTCGACCTTGCTTGATCCGGCCAGCAAAGGCGCAATAGCGGTAGCGGCGCTGAAAACCGACACCCGCACCGATCTGCCCTTCTCGATGGAGCAGATCAGCGCATGGGACAGCAACAAGGATGGCTGGCTCAGCCAGCAGGATGTGGTGTCCGGTGTCCTGCACATGGCCCAAGGGCTGGTCAAAACCTATGACAAAAGCAGCAAGAACTATTTCGATCTGGCCGATATCAAAGCCGCCATGGCGGCCAATCCATCCGGCCCTTCGGCCCAGACAGCCGATGATGTGCTCAAGCAGTGGGATGTGAACGGCGACGGCAAGGTGACCTTGCATGAGGCCTTGGCGATGACGGTGTTCTCGCTCAAAGATCTGAAACCCTCAGCCATTCCCGAACCGGAGACCGATCCTGCTACTCCCCCGAGCGAGCAGATCAAAATGGCCAACGCAACCCTGACGGCCGCCACCGACACCGCCAAACAGATCATGGCGACCTTCGATCTGACCGCCAAAGGCTATATCGAACTGGGCGACATCGCCAATGCCTTCATCAAAAATCCTGCATTGGGTGATGTCGGCAGCGCCGTGGACCGTCTGGCGGCCTGGGATCTGAACAATGACGGCCATGTGACGCTGGATGAGATGGTGGTCAACCAGTCCGCCCATCAGGTCACCAAGCAGATGCTTTCCATTCTGGACCCGCAAAGCACAGGATCGGTCAGTCTAGCCGCGCTCGACAGCCATAACACGGCGGCCCTGCCCTATGATCTGGCCACCCTGAAAAGCTGGGACACCGGCGCCGATGGGGCCCTGTCCGCCGACGAGATCAATGCCGGTATTCTCAAGGATGCGAAAAGCATTATGGCGCAATACGACAGCTCCGCAAAAGGCTATTTCGATCAGGGCGATATCCAGTCGGTGCTTGATGCCCATCCAGACACCAATGGTTGCCTGACCGCCAAAGGCGTGGTCGGCTATTGGGACACCAACAGTGATGGCCATGTGCAGCTGTCCGATATCGTATCGGGCATGTCGGGCTACATCGCGGTCAACCAAAGCAAGCCGGTCACAGCCTCGACCATCTATCAGGATGCGCTGGCCAAGGCCCAGGCCACGCTGGATACATTCGACACTGCCAAGAAGGGCTTTATTACCCAAGCGGATGTGGCGGCCGCCTATCGGGCCAATGCCCAATTGGGCAATCCCGACGATGCCGCCAGCACCATTGCCACCTGGGACCAGTCCAAGGACGGCGAGGTCTCGCTGTCCGAATTGACCAGCGGCATCGAATTGAGCGGACTTGCCAATCAGTTCATGGCCCAGCTTGATCCGACCAATCAGGGCTATATCAGCACGGCAAGCCTCGCCGGCGTCTCCATTTTGATGCCCTCCATCCCCGATGCGGCCCACGTTATTGCCGGCTGGGACAGCAACCAGGATGGGCAGATCGGGCAGGACGAGATTGTCTCCGGCTTGCGCCAGCAGGCCAAAACCTATCTGGCGCGGTTTGATACGGCGAATAAAGGTTATTTCACGCACGATGATGTGCAGGCAGGCTTTGCTGTTGTCCCGCCTTCCGACGCCAGCCTCACCCCATCCTCAGTGATCAGCCAATGGGACGCCAATGGGGATAGCAAGGTCGATCTGGCCGATATCCTTGCCGGCATTGCGGCAGGCGTCGCCGTTGACCCGTCATGGACCGCTGCGTCCTGAGATGCCGCTGTCACAGAACCGTTACGGTCCGAGGGTTCTATTATCGAGAGAATCATCCCAATCTGTTGCAGTTGGGGTTAGCCAGAGGAGACACTCTTTATGGCCAGAGATTGCAAAATCGAGTTTCTGATCCAGAACCCGCCCGATGATGAGCATGAACGCGCAGAAAAGCTCGTTGAAACGCTGATCGACCAGCTGATCCCCCGCATGGCCGAAACCATGGACATCAAAGAAGACGAGCTTGTCGCCCGCCTGATGGTGGAGCTTGCCCATGTGATCGGTGTGACCCATACCGCCGACTCGGCGCTCAGCATGATTGCGATGCTCAGCGATGCCATGGTCAGCGGCCAGCAAGCGGTTCTTAACCCCGAAGCCGCGACAGAAGACGGGACCGCATCGGCCGAGTATGACCCCGAGGACTGGATTGACCAGTGCTCCTCGGTCCGTCATTAATGGCTTTTAGCCGATCTGTTGGCCTCCCCCTGATGGAAGTGCGTCATGCCTTCGAGTTGTAAGCGTTTTGTGTCATTGGCCGCCCGATGGATCTCGGGCAGTTTGCTTGTTCTATCGCTTTCGGCCTGTATGACGAGCCCCGCCCCGCAAACCACGCAGAATCTTCAGGCTTCCGCCTCCGCTGACCTGTCCGCCAGTGTCATGCGGGTCGGCTACCGGTCCAAGAGGGCTGGTGAAGGAGACCAGTTCATTCTGCCGCCAGAACGCTTCCTGATCACCGCGATTGACGATGCCCCCGTCACCATGTCCACCACAAGCAATGTGGCCCTGCCGGTCAGTGCGGGCAAGCACAGCATCACGATTGCAGCAAGTGGAGGGTTATTGGCGGCAGAAGGGATCGTGAATACGACAATTGCCAAGAACAAAACCTATCAAGTCACAGGCTGGCTCAACAACAATGGCCCGCCCGTTTTTGTCGTATGGTTGGAAGACAGTGAAACGGGACGTGCGGCATCGCCCAGAACGTCAATCCCGGCCCATCACCGCTAAACAACGCAGCGGGAAGAACCCGCTATTTGTCGCTTTCGCTTTATCTCTGGCGGGCACAAACTTGCAAATTGTGCCATGACAATTTGAAACATGTTGCATCGGACAAGGCCTTTATGACACCCTGTTGACGGGCAATGGTAGGCCTCTGTTTCTGGCATAAGGGTCGTTGTGATGGTTTGGTCCCGCAAATCCCGACATAGTCGCGTATTGATGGCTTTGGCTCCGCTTGCCATCGGATTGGCAGCCTGTTCACCGTCCAAACCCAGTGATCAAGCCGATCTCGACAAGCAATTCATGGCCGTCGGGACGGCAAGCCAGAGCACATCGCCGCAGGTGGTCGCAGAGGCTGCCGCAAATTATGCCCGGCTCGTCCAAACCACCACCGAGCAATTCACCGCCAAACCGATCAAGGACTGGCTGTGCAAGACGCTGGATGCGCCCAAAAGCCAGACAAGCGGCGTCAAAGAGGCCGGACCTGTCTCGTTCGACTGTTTCAACCTCGATGGTCGGCGCGGCAGCCTGTTCAATCTGATCGCCGCCGAGGCTCTGATCAAGGAACCGATTGTGTCAGGAGACGTGTTCCGCTTTTCCGGAACGATCGAAAAAGTGATGTTCGTGCCGGATATGAAAGCGGTAGCCCTATTCAAGGTGCAGGTCACAACCTTGGAGAGACTGGAGCACCCGCACAAATAGCCTGGCGTCCTCAGCCTTGCGGTTTCAGGCGCAGGCCTTTGCGGATCTTTTTGAACGGCAAAGCCGCGGGATCCTCCGGATTGTCGCCCGGTGCGAGACAGACGATGATTTCCTCTGCGATCGCCTGGAAACCCGCCCGAAAATGCGCCGAGCTTTTCAGGCCCAGAATAGACGCGTCACGCGGATCGCGGCCGATATGGGAGAAGGTTTCGAGATGGATCGGCTGCTGGCGGATGCTGGCCACCAACACCTCGACCCCGTCTTGCCTGACGACGGCCGTCGGCCCCATCGATGAATGCTTGTTGCGCAGCATCGGCGCGGTGCCGTTGAAACGGCCATCGCTCAGGGCTGTCACGCGCCACGGCCCCTTGGCAGGCTCCTGCCCCGGCCCTGTTCCGCCACCGCCCAATTGGTCGATCTCCCCGCCGATCCCCGCGGCATGTGCTTTGCGGGCGGCTTCGGGATCATGGACAATACCGACCAGCGCATTCTCGGCTCCCTGGGCCAGCAATTCCTTGATCAGTCCCGTTGTATTGGAGGGCGAGCCGGCTCCCGGATTGTCCTGCGTATCGGCCAGGATCACCGGCTTTCCCGCCGAGACAGCCCGCTGTCTGGCATAGGCCACGGCCTCTTGCACCAAGCGGGGATGGTGGGCGGCAAAGCCAGCTTCTGCCGCCAGCAGGGCCGCAAACAGCCTGTCGGCGGCCTCATCCGCTTTGGCCTGGCTGGCGGCATAGGCCAGCACGCTTGGACCGACATCGGCAATATCGGCGGGCGGAAAACCCATATTGAGCGACAGAGCCGCCCCTGTTTCGGCCTCGATCGTCTCGATCAAACGGTAGAGCCCGCCGGAGGGCTCGGTATAGGTGCAACCGGTGGTGACAGGCACCAGAAACGGCGCCTGCCGGAACGCCTTTCCGGCATCCGGTCCCCAAGCCATCACCTGCTCGAACCACAAGGCCGCGCGGGTTCCGCTCAAGCCCCAATCGGTATGGGGATAGGTGCGGTAGGAGGTCAGAAAATCCGGGATCATGGCCAGATCGCGCGAGACATTGGCATGCAGATCCAGCGTGCCGAGGATGGGAATATGCGGCCCGATCTGCGCCCGCAGCCGCCGCAGCAATTCGGCTTCGGCGTCGTCATAATGTTCGCTGACCATCGCGCCGTGCAGTTCGACATAGACCGCATCGACCCGCTCGCCCTTCAACGGCTCCAGAATGGCGGCCACACCGCGCTCGAAAGCGGCACTCGACACCACGCCTGACGGCTGCGCCATCGCCCAGGCCAACGGCAACAACACATGGTTGCGCTTGGTGGCTTCCTCCATAAATCCGGCAATGCCGAGATTGAGCCCGGCCAGACGGCCAAAAATAGCCTCCCCCGCCATAGCACCGGGCCAAGCCCCCTCCTGCGCAAAGGCCTCCCATTCGGTCAAGGCTGGCACGAAAGTATTGGTTTCATGCAAAAATCCGGCGATTGCGATGCGGGCCATGATGATCCTGAGTGTCGGAGGGAAAGGACGCCAGCGGACAGTCTAGCGCGCAATATCCTGCTCGATCAACAAGCGGACATTACGGGTAAAGGGAACCCCTTGGTTTTGACTTTTGATTTGAGGACCTCAAGCAGACTGCTCGGCAAACGCATGTTGAAAGCAGTTGCTTTGGGTTCAAATTCATATTGAACCGGCACCATATCCGCAAAATCATAATCGGACTGATCCGCCTCTTTGACAAAACGTTTGGCATCCGCATCGGAACCCAATACGTGCCATTTGCGTTTCATAGCTTCTGATCTCCTTGTCATGCCTATAACGCGGACTGATTGGTCTGATCAGGCTCAAACCCACTTTGTAGCGCAGAGCGAAGGCAACCAAGATATGGCGGCCGGTATTGGCTTTCAATGCGGTTCGATAGCGCTATTCAACCGGATGGGGGTCATCAACTGCGAATTGGGCATGTCTGATCACAAATTCGATTGAGGCTTTCGACACACCATACTTGGCGCATTTCGGCGAATTTGCTTCGTCCTAGTCAAATCCATGGACTTTGTCTTTGATTGCATTTGCATACACAAAACACATACAGATTTAATCTCCTTCACCCGCAATCTGCATGGCTGATAGGCCGAATTGGGGCGGACGGAGGGATTGTCGGGGGCGGGTGGCCTGCCTAAAGTCGCACAATGTCTGCCCAGCCCCTATCCAGCCATACCGGCTTTATCGATGAACGCGCCAAAGGCGAATATATCCGCCTGTCGGCGGTGACATTTTGCGTCTTTTTCCTCAATGCCCATGCCAGCATGCTGGCGATTATTTTCACCCGCCACGGTCTGGAATTGCCGCAAATCGGGCTGCTGCTGTCGCTTTACGGCGTGCCGGTCGTGCTGTTTACCTTTCTGACCGGTTCGGCGGCGGCGCGTTTTGGCAGTCTGGGCACTGCGCGCTACGGCATATCCCTGATGATGGTAGGATTTTTGAGTCTGGCTCTGACCTCCTGGACCTTCTGGCCCGCGCTGGTCTCGCGGCTGACATGGGGCGTCGGCTACGGGCTGATGTTCTCCTCGCTGGTCACCTATGCGCAGAGCCGTCTCTCGAATGAACGGTTTATCTATCTGTTCGGCATCTATTCCAGCATGGCGCCGATCGGCCACGCGCTGGCCCCGCCTTGGGTGGAATATCTGCTGACGCTGGGCGATGACCGGCTGGTCTTCATCATCGGCACCGTGCCGGCAGGGGTTGCCGTGGCCCTGACCTATACGCTGCGGCCACTGGCCAAACCCGACCGGAGCGGCGGGCTCTTGAATTTCGGCGTGGCATTTGAACGCTCACGGCTGTTGCCGATGATTGCGGTGATGGTGGCAGGCAGCCTGTTCGGCTTCATCTCCTCCTATATGGCGCCCGCCTTGAACCAGAAAGAGGTGGCGGTCGGCTGGTTCTTTATCGCCACTGTCGTGTCGATGCTCTCGACGCGGTTTCTCGGCATGAAACATTTCGAGAAGCTCGACCCCCGTCTGGTTGTGGCCAGCGGGCTGACGGTCATGGCCGGGGCCTATCTGACGCTCGCGATCACCCAACAGGCCTGGATTGTGGCCTTGTGCGGCCTGTTTTTCGGCGGAGGCTATAGCGTGGTCTATCCGGTACTGTCGGCGTGGATCAGCGGCAGCCTGCCGCCGAGCGAGCGGGCCGGACCGCAGGCCGCCTTCAACGCCATTTTCCACATTGGCCTGTTATGGATGCCCCTGCCCGTCACCTATATCATCGCCGGCATCGGCTATGATGGCGCCATCGCCTGCCTCGGCCTGCTGGGTTTGGCCACCGCCCTTGTGCTGTTTGTCTGGAAAAAAGCCCGATAAACAGATCCTGCGCTTGCTGTTTGCCATCAGGGCTGGATCGGCGCATAGTAGCATCTCCTGTTTTTGATCTGTTTTTTCAAATATTTTCAGAAGGATAACCCGATGGCTGGCCTCTATCATTTCGGCAAACGCATGACCCTTCCCTCCAGCGTGCAAATCAAGCATGATTTGCGCCTGTTGATGCTGGCGGAATCGATCAAGGATCTCGAACAACAACTCGTTGGTCTGGGTGCACCACCGGTTAAAGCCACATCCAAACATCCGGCAACCGATCTGCCGCAATTGTTCTAACCACCCCGAGGGAGCATCCGGTGACAGTGACAAGCGCAGAGCCGGAGCCCCTGACCAGCGATCCCTATGGGCCCGACAGCCGCTATGCCTTTGTAAGGCTCGGTTTGTCTTTGCTCATTTCCACCATTGCCGGCTGCGGCATGTGGGCAATTGTGGTGGTTCTGCCGGCCGTCCAGCTCGAATTCGGCATCGATAGGGCCGCCGTGTCGCTGCCCTATACGCTGATGATGCTGGGCTTTGCATTCGGCACCATCACCATGGGCCGGATGGCCGACAAAACCGGCATTGTCGCGCCTGTGGTGATTGCCGGAGCCCTGCTGGGTTCGGGCTTTCTGCTGGCCGGACTGGGCCCGCAATTCTGGATGTTCAGTGCCGCCCATGGCCTGCTGATCGGCATTGGAGCGGGCACGGGCTTTGCGCCGATGATGGCCGATGTCTCGCACTGGTTTGTCAAACGGCGCGGCTTTGCCGTGGTGGTCGTGGCGGCTGGCAATTATCTGGCCGGGACGATCTGGCCGCTATTGATGAACCAGACCATGCCGCATCTGGGCTGGCGCGGCACCTATGTCATGATCGGCGTGATTGTCTCCTGCACCATTATTCCTCTGGCGTTCCTGCTGCGCCGCCGCCCTTCCGCCCAAGTGATGAATGACGCGGAAGCGGCCACCGAACTGGCCCGCGCCGATCTCGGCATGAGCCCGAACATGCTGCTGGTCCTGATGGTGGTAGCCGGTTTCGGCTGCTGCGTTGCCATGTCGATGCCGCAGGTGCATCTGGTCGCCTATTGCGGCGATTTGGGCTACGGTGTCGCCACCGGCGCGGAAATGCTTTCCTTCATGCTGTCGCTCGGCATTATCTCGCGGGTCGGGTCGGGTCTTGTGGCCGACAGGATCGGCGGCGGCCCCACTTTGCTGATCGGTTCGACGATGCAGATGCTGGCTCTGTCGCTTTATCTGTTCTTTGACGGACTGACCTCGCTTTATGTGATTTCCGGCATATTCGGATTGTTCCAGGGTGGCATTGTGCCGATGTATGCGGTGATGTGCCGCGACTTCCTGCCCCCGCGCGAGGCGGGCGCGCGGATCGGTCTGGTGGTGGCCGCGACCATCGTCGGCATGGCCTTTGGTGGCTATATTTCCGGTGTCATCTATGACGCCACAAGCTCCTACCGCATGGCGTTTTTGAATGGAATTGCCTGGAACATGCTCAATGTGCTGGTGATTGTCTGGCTGGTGTGGAAAAAGCATCAGGCCCAGACGGTCCCTGCCTGACCCTTTGGGTACTCCCGGCGTCCCTTTGCAATCATGAGCCTGTTATGACCGACCCTGCACAGACCACCCCAGAGAACCAATCCGCACTGGTGCTGTTTTCCGGCGGCCAGGATTCCAGCACCTGTCTGGCCTGGGCGCTCGAGCGGTTCGAGCGGGTCGAAACCGTCGGCTTCGATTACGGACAGCGCCACACCATTGAACTGACGGTGCGCGCACAGTTGCGCGAGGCCATGGGCCGGATCAAGCCGCTCTGGCAGCAGCGGCTGGGACAGGACCACATGATCAACCTGTCGGCACTGGGCGAGATTTCCCAGACGAGCCTGACGCGCGACATGGAAATGGCGATGGGCAGCGAGGGCCTGCCCAACAGTTTCGTGCCGGGCCGCAATCTGATCTTCCTGACCTTTGCCGCTGCCATTGCCTATCGCCGCGGCATCCGCCATCTGGTCACCGGCGTGTGCGAAACCGATTATTCCGGCTATCCCGACTGCCGCGATGACACGATCAAGGCCATGCAGGTCGCACTCGGCCTTGGCATGGAACGGCGTTTCGTACTGCACACGCCGCTGATGTGGATCGACAAGGCGCAAACCTGGAACCTGACGGACGAGCTCGGCGGCCCCACCCTGATCGAGGCGATCCGCGATATTTCCCATTCGTGCTATCTGGGCGAACGCAAAGTCCATGACTGGGGGCATGGTTGCGGCCATTGTCCTGCCTGCGAGCTGCGGGCTGACGGTTTTATGCGCTGGCGCAATCATCAAAAATGATTTATGGACCCGCCATGATCACACTCACCCAACGCCGCAAAGTCGAAGGCATTGCCTTCCTGCTTGCTTTCACCGCCTGTATTCCGCTCGCCAACTGGTTGATCGGCAATGTCGGCGTGTTCTGTGTCCCCAACGGACCATGCCTGATCCCCGTTGCACCAGGCATTGATGCCCCGAGCGGCGTGCTGATGGTCGGACTGGCCCTCGTGTTGCGCGATCTGATGCAGCGTCGGCTGGGTAAGGCCTGGGCGCTGATTGCCATTCTGGCAGGCGCGGTGCTGTCGGCGGCCATTGCACCGCCGCAACTGGTTGTGGCGTCCACCATCTCCTTTGCTGTGTCGGAACTGGCCGATTTTGCCGTCTATACCCCGCTGCAACGCCGCCAACTGGTTCTGGCTGTGTTTTTGAGCTCGCTGGCGGGTCTGGTGGCCGATAGCCTGCTGTTCCTCTGGCTGGCTTTCGACGACTTCTCGTTCCTCGGTGGCCAGGTGATCGGCAAGCTCTGGATGGTCATGCTGTCACTGCCGCTGATCGCCCTGTTGCGGCGGCGCGACGAAAAAATCGGCCTGTTGCCGGTCTGATCACACATCCCTGATATGGATCATCAAACGCTTGAGTGAAGGCTCACTCAAGCGGCAGATTGCCGTCCGATGCCGGTTTCATCTCGATGATGTGGCTGGCAGCGGCATCAACAGCCGCGCGGCTATAGAGCATCGGCACATATTTGCCCTCGGCCCAGATCGGCGCGAGATCGCGGTAATGGGGCGAGCGAGGATCACCCGACTGGCCCGGCGCATTGATCCAGCGGCTGTCATCCCACGAACCGACATCGACCACAATGCGGACCGACGCGCCCTGCATGGTGCGGAAATCGGACGGCCGATAGCCCGTATGCATCGGCGTGGAGCTGCTGCCGCCATGCGGAAACGGCCCGACATCCATCGCCGCGCGGTCGGCAGGGGGCAACAGAGCGGACAGCGCATGGTCAAACTGCGCATGATGCAATTTGCCCCAGGCCCATTGGGCCGAGTCAGGCCCCATACGGGCCGAACAATCCCGCCACGCTTCGATCAGCGTCGCCCGCATCAATTCGTCACGGGCGGCACGCGGATTGGGGCCAAAGCGTGAATCCGGTCTTTCCAGCGCCTTCAGCAAGGCTTGCAGATCACCGGGAGCCAGCAAGGCCCTGATTTTGGCATTGGGCACCAGACGGCGCATCAGCATGGGTTTGAGATGCTTGCTCCACCACACTTCAAACAGGGCTGCCGCCCCGCTTTTGGCGGTGAGATCACCGTTCCAGCGCAACAGCAGGATCATGGCTGCCGCAATTTCGGCTCCGGCAGAGGGAGCGGGCGCACCCATGCTCTCGAACAGTTTCAGCAACCGCACCGCGTGCATCGACACAGTATCGGTTTGCAAGGCACAGGAATCGGCCACCGAATGCTGGACCTGGGCGTTGAGCACCTGATGGATCCGGTCGGCGCGCGAGGGCTCGATCCATTCATAGCCGACTTCATGGGGGAAGCCGGGCGGCAGGTTCATTGCATTGGCGGTGGCAAAAAAGCCGTTGTCGGGATCGACCACGCGCGGCAAGGCCTCTTGATCGAGAAAGCCGGTCCATTCATAGCGGCCATCACCGGGCACCGGTAGCAGGCCGTTCCATCCCGCCCTGATCGGCGTAAAGCCTGCAGGCACCCAGGCAATCGTGCCGCTGACATCGGCATAGACATGGTTGACCGAAGGAACGCCCCAGCCCTGCATGGCTTTGCGATAGCTTGGCAGATCCTTGGTCAGCATGGATTCCAGGCTTTTGAGATAGGGCGCGGATCCCGGCTCGAACCAGACCGAGCGCACCGCGAACATCCGGTTGCTGTCAGGTTCCTCATGCAGCACTGGTCCGTGGCGGGTAAACCGCAAGGGCAGCACTTGGGCGGGATAGCCGGCAATTTCAAAGGTTTGTTCGATGGATTCCACCGCCTCCCATACCCCGTTGTGACGGTAGAGGTCGGGATTGTCGGATTTGGTCTCGTAGAGATAGACGTCTTCCTGATCCGAATAGAAGATCGTCAGCCCGAAGGCCGAATGGCCGTTATGACCGATGGAAATACCGGGAATGACCGGCTCGCCTGCCCCGATCACATCAATGCCGGGCGCGGTCAGATGCGCCAGATAGCGCAAAGGCGGGATCGAATGGGTGCGATGCGGATCATTGGCCATGATCGGGCGGCCGGTTGCGCTCTTTTCCGGCGCGATCACCCAATTGTTCGACCCGTTCATCTCGGCCTCGAACATGACATCGCCAAGATCGCTGACCGAGGTCCAGCCCCAGGCCTGTTCCGGCGTCGCCTTCAAACGGTCGGGATCGAAGGTGATATTGGCCGAAGCCAGCTTGAACAAGGTGGCCACTTCCAGCGGGATTTGCGAGAGGTCGATATCGGGCGCGGCTTCAACCTTGACCACAGGCTCGAGAAACTTGCGCAGACTGTCGGTCGCCACATCGGTGGCTGCCAGCACATTGGCCCGCACAATTTCGGACAACGCATTGCGCGTCATGCCATGGCTGCGGATTCTGACCACATCCTCAGGCTGCCACGGCTGCGGCTTGGTATCCATGATGGCAAATTCGGGCGGCAGACGGCCCGGGTCCTGCCCGGTCAGGGCGATATAGGCATTGATGCCTGCCACAAACTGGCTGCAGATTATCCGCGCATCCGGGCCATAGGCGGCCCATTCGGCCGCCATATCGCCCTTGTAGAGGAACAGGCGCGAGGCATAATCCTGCGCCAGATAGCCCGGGCCGAAATCAGCCGCCAAAAGGCCCAAACCGCGTTTGCGCCACAGGTCGATCTGCCACAGACGGTCCCGGGCGACATTGAAGCCTTGCGCGAAGAACAGATCCTCGCTGTTTCCAGCGCGGATATGCGGCACGCCCCAACGGTCCACCACAATCTCGACGGGGCCTTTCAGCCCTGCCACCACCAGCACTTCACGCGTCGGATCCATCAACCACCCTCAACCCGGCCCGAACGTCAAATCGTTCTGCCGCCATCCACTTCAAGCACTACACCCGTAATAAATTCGGCTTCGTCGGAGGCCAGATACAGACAGGCATTGGCCACATCCGACGGCTTCGACATCCGGCCCAGCGGAATACCGGCCACAAATTTGGCGCGGTTTTCCGGCGTGTCCGGCAGACCCATAAACCGCTCCAGCATCGCCGACTCGCCCATCACAGGGGCAACCGCATTGACCCTGATCCGATCGGGGGCCAATTCCACCGCCATCGACCGCGACATCAGGTTCACCGCACCCTTGGAGCCGTTATACCAGGTCAGACCCGGACGCGGACGGATCCCCGCCGTCGACCCGATATTGATCATCACCCCGCCGCCCTGCTGGCGCATCAAGGGCACAACCGCATGGGTCATCAGATAGATCGATTTCACATTGATGTTGAACACCTTGTCGAACTCGTCCTCGTCAACCTCCAGCATCGGCTGGTTGACATGGGTCCAGCCGGCATTGTTGACGACAATATCGAGACGTCCGAACTGCTCGACCGTCTGGGCAACCGCGCGTTCGATATCGGATTTTTTGGTCACATCACCTTCAATGGCCAGCGCGTGATTGCTGATCGAGCTGGCAACCTCCTGCGCTCCGGCCTGATTGAGATCGAGAATGACCACATTGGCCCCTTCGCGGCCAAAGGCTTCGGCAATTCCCCGCCCGAAGCCGGATGCGCCACCGGTGACCATTGCCGTTTTACCCTGTAACCGCATCGCTTGCCCCTTCCCTTGTCGCCATCCTCTGACCGCAGCTGTTCATTGCGGATCACCGCTGCATGCTAAGCCTTGTCATCACAGTGGCAAGCCCCGATCGCGCCGGAAGCGCAACCGCATGGGGAAAAAGCCCCCTTTCCACGAAAAAGGGGGCTTCCCGAGAAGCCCCCTTGAAGGATTTGACCTCAGACTGGCCCGCCGATCCTCATACACCGCCCAAAGGCGAGGTCGAATGGATGCGGACAGCCGCCCCACCCGTTCGGGCGGAACGTGAATGCAGCTTGTTGAGGGCCGCCAGATAGGAACGGGTGGAGGCCACCAACGTATCGGGATCTGCCGCTCTGGCATTGACCACGCGGCCCTCAGTATCCGAAATCCGCACCGACACTTCAGCCTGTGCATCGGTTCCCTCGGTCACCGCATGAACTTGATAAAGTTCCAGCTTGGCCTCATGCGGAATGATCGCGTGAATGGCCTTGAAGCAGGCATCGACCGGACCCGTGCCGCTCGACTGCACGGTCTTGTGCTGGCCTTCGACATCGAGCGTCATGGTCGCCAGTTGCGGGCCTTGCGTGCCGGCCACGATGGTCAGCGAGACCAGCTTGATGTGGTCATCGGCATTGTCGATTTCGTCATCCGCCAAGGCTTCGATATCCTCGTCATAGACATGCTTTTTGCGGTCTGCGAGGTCTTTGAAGCGTTTGAACGCATCTTCGAGTGCGTTTTCGCCCAATTCATAGCCCAATTCCTTGAGCTTCTCGCGGAAAGCGTGTCGGCCCGAATGTTTGCCCATCACCAGCGAGGTTTTCAAGACGCCCACCGATTCCGGGGTCATGATTTCATAGGTCTGGGTGTTTTTCAGCATGCCGTCCTGATGGATGCCGCTTTCATGCGCAAAGGCATTCCGGCCGACAATCGCCTTGTTATACTGGACAGGGAACGAGCTGACAGCCGAGACCAGTTTGGAGGCCCGCATCAGCATGGTCGGGTCGATCCCGCAATGGTATGGCAGGATATCGGCCCGCGTCTTGAGGGCCATGACAACCTCTTCAAGCGCGGCATTGCCGGCACGCTCGCCTATGCCGTTGATGGTGCATTCGATCTGGCGTGCGCCGCCCTCGACACCGGCCAGCGTATTGGCCACAGCGAGCCCCAGATCATTGTGGCAATGGACCGAGAAAATCGCCTTGTCGGAATTGGGGACGCGCTCTCGCACCGCACGGAACAGTTCGCGGTATTCCTCGGGCACGGTATAGCCGACCGTATCTGGGATGTTGATGGTGGTCGCACCGGCCTTGATGGCCGCTTCGACGCAACGGCACAGGAAATCCATTTCCGTGCGGGTGCCATCCTCTGCCGACCATTCGACATCGGGCACCAGATTGCGGGCGCGGGTCACCGAGGACACCACCAGTTCCAGTACCCGTTCAGGCTCCATCTGCAGCTTGTATTTCATATGGACCGGCGAGGTCGACAAGAAGGTGTGGATGCGCGGCTTGGCCGCATGGCGCACCGCCTCGCCTGCCCTGTCGATATCCTTGTTACCGGCACGCGCCAAACCGGCAATGGTGGCATTGCGCACCAGCTTGGCAATCTCGCTGACGGCTTCGAAATCGCCATTGGAAGCGATCGGAAAACCGGCTTCGATGACATCAACGCCCATCTGGTCGAGCAGGGTGGCGACTTCGAGCTTTTCCTCCAGGGTCATGGAAGCGCCGGGCGATTGCTCGCCGTCACGCAAGGTTGTGTCGAAAATAATGACGCGGTTGGCGTCCGATGAACTGGTCATAATGTCTGAACCTTTCAAGTGAGGCTATCGGTTTGGCTGTAAGCCTGATGGGTGGAAAGCCTCGATAATCCTGCCTGTAATCTTAACTCGGTCGAGAAGATCAATCCCCTGAGCGCCCAGGCATATGCCCGGCCGGCCCTCAGGGGCGGCTAAGGAGCAGCAGCGACAGAGCAAGCGTCTTCAGACCTTCATTCAAGCGGCCTGTCAAACGTGCATCGGTCAAGGTGGCGTCAGCGCCCACTGCGAATCCCTCATCACGCATCTCATATGCGATTTCCTAATATAACAGGCCGGATCAATTCGGCAAGATCGAAATCGTAGCAGGCCCGCACAGCGGGCCGATGCTTGACGGATCGAGAAACTAGACCACTATTCAGCCTTTGATGACAGGAAGAAGGAATCAGACCATGCGGCTTCACCCCTCCCGTTCCGCCCCGATCCGGACCAGCGGTGCCAGGGCTCTCGGCCTGGCGGGCATGGGCCTGCTGGTCCTGTCGCTGGCCGCCTGCCAGTCTGCTGCGCCGCCCTCTGCCAGCCCGTCCAGCAGCGTCAATGCCAATGATTATGCCAACCTGCCTGCAGGCGTTACGCCGAAAGGCTTCCAACTACCGACCGGCAAGGGCTGCAGCGGTGACATCGCCCGCTTCCGCGCGGTGATGGACAATGATCTGGCCTCCGGCCACACGACAGATAAGGTCCATCACGACATCCATGCCGAGTTGGACAGGATCAGCAGGACATGCGACCCCGCCCATGACAGTGAAGCCTCGGCTGCCGTGCGCGCGCTCAAATCCCGCTTCGGCTATCCAACCGGCGGGTAATGGGATAAAAGCTCACGGGTTGCCCTCTTTGATTGCGTTGTGTCTGTTTTTTGAAATTGATTGCGTTGTCCCCAATCCCTTTTTGCGGATGCCCCATGATTGCCCTCTCCCGTTTGCTGGACAACCCGCAGCTGCAGCGGCTTGTCCTTGATCCGTTTTTGCGTCTCTGGCTGATCCTTGCTGCAGCGGCCGCGATTTTGCTCGCGATCCCCTTTCACCCCGATTTTTCGGCGGGTCAGAGCATTACAGCCAAATATCTGGCAGGAGAGCGGCCCTATCTCGACATCATCGAGAACAATCCGCCGATGACCTTCTACATGCATGTGCCCTCGGCCTTGCTGGAGCAGTGGACCGGCTTGCGCGGAGAATATTGGCAGGACATCCTGGCCTTCGCACTATGCCTGTGTGTCACAGGTCTCGGGGAGTGGCTTAGGACAGGGAACGCAATCCCGCGTGATGCGGCCAGTGCCAGACGCGTCGGCATCATTCTGGTGACCTTGCTGATCATGCCGATGACCTCGTTCGGATCACGCGACCAGCTGACCTTTGTGCTGATGTGGCCGATGCTGGTGCTGTATGCGGAGGACATGGTCAAGCCCCGCACCCATCCGGCCTGGGTGGATGCCGGCATCGGCCTGATGGCCGGGTTGGGCGGCTGCATCAAATTCTATTTCATACTCGGCCCTATTTTCGGCTGCCTGTTCCTGTGCCGTGCCAAAGGGTCGATCAAGCCGGTGTTCGGCCTTGAAAACATCATGGCCGCATTGTTTTGTGTGGCCTATCTGGCCAGCGTCAAACTGCTGCATCCGGCCTATTTCGAATGGATGTATCCGATCCTGCTGGATGCCTATTTTGCCGGACATCCGACGCTGATTTACATCCTGTCGAATGGCCTGCTTGTCCTGACGACATTCTATCTGCTGATCGCCCTGGCCAAGGACGACAAGCGCCTTCAGGATTGCCGCACAAGACTGCTGCTGGTGGCGGGTCTTGGTTTTTCTGTGGCCTATTTCGCCTTTACCCGCAACCTGCCCTTTCGCTATCTGCCTCCGGCTTCCTGCATCCTGATGGCGCTGGCCGCCGCCCAAAACCACAGCGAGCGTCCGGCGGCCATCAAGCTCTACGAGGCGGTCTTTCTGGCCATGTCCGCCTGGATCATGCTGATCAGCAACCCCTATCGCGCCGAGGCCACGGCATTCGCTCGCTCGCTCAACCTCGACCGCCCGAATATATTGTTGCTTTCAGATGATCTGGGTGACGGGCATCCACTCATCCGCGATCTGGGCGGTCGGCTGGTCAATCACGGGCTGAACCCGTGGGTCACGCTTGGCCTGATGATCAAAATGGAAGACCCCACGACCCACGAACAAAGGATTCGCTTTGCGAGACTGATCGAATGGGAACGCGACCTCACTGCCCGCGCGGCCGCAAAAACCCCGCCGGATCTGATCCTTCTCCAGAACATCAGCTACGTGAACTGGCTCGCCTGGGTGCGCATGAATGCCTCGCTGGGCGAATTGCTGCGTGGATACAAGCCAATCGGCAAAGCCGATAATCTGATCTTCCTGATCAGGCGCACGCCAGCGGAGATGCAAGGCATGCCTGCCCGTTCAGAACTGGTCGATTGATCGGCCCGTTGGCGCACACCCCGTCAGATCCGTTCTGCCTGATAGATGATTTCAGGCAAGGCCAGTTCATCCTGCATTTCCACCAGCGGCAATTCGGCGCATCCGATCGAAAGCATTCGGGTCAGCACGGCATGCACGCTTGATCCCGCGAGAGACAGAGCGTCCAGCGCCGATCGTTTCTCGAGGCGATGATAGAGCAGCAAGGCCGCGATCAGATCACCCGCGCCATTGGGGGCCAAAGCCAGACGTGGCAGCCGCAACCGATGGATCCCGTCAGGGGCGGACAGCAGCAGATCGAAATCCTGCTCAGCCTCGTCCCCGACAGGCCGGTTGCCAGCCTCCAGCGAGGTCAGCATCACCCAATCGGGGCCAGCGTCATGCACCAGCGCGAAAGCCCGGCGCAACGAGGCCAGAGTGCGGCAATCCTCGCCAGACAGAAGCGACAATTCAAACAGATTCGGCGTCAGGATGGAGGCCCGCGGCATGGCCTGTTCTTTGAAAAAGGCCACCAGTTCCGGTTGGACGAACAGGCCCTTGCCCTCATCGCCCATCACCGGATCGCAGCACCACAGAGCATGCGGATTGTGGAAACGCACCTCTTCCACCGCATCAAGGACCGCCGCACCGATCGCTGCCGATCCCAGATAGCCCGTCAACACGCCGTCACAGCGGCCCAAAACGCCACGCGCCTTCAATCCGGCGACCAGCGCGTGGATCAAACCGTCCCCGAACACCTGCCCCTCGAACCCGCTATAGCCGGTATGGTTGGAAAACTGCACGGTGTGCAGCGGCCAGACCTCGGCCCCCAAGCGCTGGAGCGGAAACACCGCAGCGCTATTGCCCACATGCCCATAGACCACGTGGGACTGGATCGACAGGACCGACAAAGGATGCGGGATCATTGATCGGTCCTTGATGCTTATTTCACCGTTTGGGCGGCGATTTTGGCGAAGCGGTCATCGAAGGTCTTGGCGAGATCGACATTGCTGCCCCTCAGTTCTTCGTCATATTTCACCAGCATGTCATTGGCGCTTTTCATGCCTGCTGCTGCGATAATGCCGGTTTGCGAATAGGTCGGCTTGGAATTCTTGACGGCCAGCACATAAAGCGCCTTGTCACCGAGGGTGAATTCCTCGGGCACGGTGGCGGCAATCTCCTCTGGAGTGGCCTGGGCGATCCAGGCCAGCGCCTTGTAGAGTGCATTGGTGGCCGCCTGAACGGTGTTGGGGTTTTTGTCGATAAAGTCTTTCTTGATATAGAGCACGGCCGCAGGGTTGGAACCGCCGAACAGAGCGCGGGTGCCTTCCTCGGTGCGGGTGTCGACCACCACCTTGATATCGCCGTCCTTTTCCAGCATCGACAGCACCGGCTCGAGATGCGAGATCGCATCGATCTGGCCATTGCGGATCGCCGCCACTGCCGAAGCCGCACTGCCGACCCCGATGAACGAGACATCCTGCGGTGTCAGACCGGCCTGGGCCAACACGAAATTGACCATCATATTGGTGGAGGAGCCGGGTGCCGTCACGCCGATCTTCATCCCCTTGAGATCAGCCGGCCCCTTGTAGGACGCGGCTTTGGCCTTGCCTATCCCGATGGCGATCCCCGGAAAACGGCCCAGTTCCAGCACCGAGCGGATATCCTGCCCCTTGGCCTGCATCCTGATCGTGTGTTCGTAAGCCCCCGTCACCATGTCGATGGAACCGCCGACCAGGGCCTGCAAGGATTTTGCACCGCCCGCGAAATCATTGATCTCGACATCCAGACCGGCTTCCTTGAAATAGCCTTTGCGCTCGGCAATCGTCAGCGGCAGATAATAGAGCAAGGCCTTGCCACCGACACCGATGGTCAGCTTGGGTTTCTCGATCGTGGATTTGTCGAGCGTCTGTGCATTCGCCGATGCCAGGGGTCCCGCAACAGACAGCAGCAAGCCCGCAGCCAGGATCCATCTTTTATTGAACATGCCCATGGTATTTCCTCCCGTTATTTTATGGATATTAGGCGTTGCGTCCCGCGGCATCGGGACGCCAGACCAGCAACCGGTGTTCGATGGCGGTGACGATGGCATCGACCAGCAGCACAAAGGCCGCGAGGATCACCATCCCGGCAAACACACCGGTTGTGTCGAACACGCCTTCGGCCTCGTGGATCATATAACCGAGACCCGCCGCTGAACCGAGATATTCTCCCACCACCGCTCCGACCAGCGCAAAACCGACCGAGGTATGCAGCGAGGAGAACATCCAGGACAGTGCCGAGGGCCAATAGACATGGCGAAATAGCTGTTTTTCGGTCATGCCCAGCATGCGCGCATTGGACAGAACAGCCTGCGAAACCTCTTTGACGCCCTGATAGACGTTGAAAAACACGATGAAAAATACCAGCGTCACACCCAGAGCCACTTTCGACCAGATGCCGAGACCCAGCCACAGCATAAAGATCGGCGCCAGCACCACACGTGGCAGGGCATTGGCCATTTTGACGTAAGGGTCAAACACCGCATTGACCAGCGGTCGGCGGGCAAACCAGAAGCCGACAAGCACGCCGCCCCCTGCCCCGATCACGAAGGCCAGCAGCGTTTCGGTCAGCGTAATGCCCAGATGCTTCCAGATCAGGGTGCCGGAAAACAGTTTCACAATCCGCGCGGCCACATCCCAAGGGGTCGAGAAGAAAAATTTGGGCAGGAAATAGACACCGAAAATCGGAACCGACGAGCCGATATGCCAGATGCCGAGCGCGACAACGGCCACCAGAATTTGCAAAGCCAGCAGAGTGTGTTTTGACACGCTCATGCCTCCACCTCCTGATAGGCTTTCATGACTTCGCCGCGCAACTGGTCCCAGATCGCCTTGTGGATGGCGTGGAAGCCCGGGTCCAGCCGAACATCCATGGCGTCGCGCGGGCGGGCGAGATCGATGGTGTAATCACCGATGATGGTGGCCCCGGGACCGGACGACATGATCACCACCCGGTCGGACAGGGCAATCGCCTCCTCCAGATCATGGGTGACAAACAGCACCGCCTTGCGCTCCTGCGCCCAGAGCGAGAGCAAGAGATTGCCCATGATCTGGCGCGTCTGGGCATCAAGCGGCCCGAACGGTTCATCCATCAGCAAAATCGCAGGATTGCGGATCAACACCTGCGCCAGACCGACCCGCTTGCGCTGCCCGCCCGACAGTTGGTGCGGATAGCGCGCCCCGAAGCCCTTGAGGCCGACCTGCGCCAGCCAATGCTCGGCCTTCTCTCGGGCGGTGGCCGTATCAATGCCCGCCACTTCCAGCCCGATGGCGACATTTTCCAAAGCGGTTTTCCATGGCATCAGGGCATCCTGCTGGAAAAGATAGCCCGCTTGCGCATTCAGGCCTTCCAGCGGCTTGCCAAAGATCGACACATCGCCATTGGCCGGTTGCAACAAGCCTGCGGCCGCATTCAGCAGCGTCGATTTGCCGCAGCCTGTCGGCCCGACAATCGAAACGAATTCGCCCTCATGAACCGCCAATGTCGCCTGACTGACCGCATGGTAATCGCCCGCACGCGCTGGTCCGCTGTCACGCGCACCACCCACCGCTTGAGCCCTGGCGCGGTAGATGATGTCGATCTGTTCAAGCGAGATGGCGATGTCGGGCAGCATGATCACGATCGTGGGTCATAACGGATTTACTTTTTATAAGAGAACAGGCGCCGAAATCCTATCCCTTAAAATGATCCGGCCCGAACACAAAAAAGGCCCCGCTTGCGCGGGGCCCCGTTTGGCTGTGTCCGAACCTGCAACCGCAGGACAGGATTAGTTCTTGGACTTGTCGACCAGAGCCTTTTCCTTGATCCAAGGCATCATGTCGCGCAGGCGTGCGCCCACTTCTTCGATCTGGTGGGCCGCATGGCGGGCGCGGGTGGCCTTGAACGAGGTCTGGCTGACCTTGTTTTCCAGCATCCAGTCACGGGTGAACTTGCCGCTCTGGATGTCGGTCAGGACGCGCTTCATTTCCGCTTTGGTGTCTGCGGTGATGATGCGTGGGCCAGTGACATATTCGCCGTATTCAGCGGTGTTCGAGATCGAATAGTTCATATTGGCAATGCCGCCTTCGAAAATCAGATCGACGATCAGCTTCACTTCATGCAAGCATTCGAAATAGGCCATTTCAGGCGCATAACCGGCTTCCACCAGTGTTTCGAAGCCGGCGCGGATCAATTCGACCAGACCGCCGCACAGCACAACCTGTTCGCCGAACAGATCGGTTTCGCACTCTTCCTTGAAGGTGGTTTCGATCACGCCCGCGCGGCCGCCGCCATTGGCAGACGCATAGCTCAGACCGATGTCATGGGCGTTGCCGCTGGCATCCTGATGGATGGCCAGCAAAGACGGCACGCCGCCGCCACGCTGGTATTCGGAACGCACGGTGTGGCCGGGACCCTTGGGCGCAACCATCAGCACGTCGAGATCGGCGCGGGGCTCGATCAGGTTGAAATGCACATTCAGGCCATGGGCGAACATCAAAGCCGCGCCCTTCTTCATGTTGGCAGCCAGATGGTCGTTGTAGATTTCAGCCTGCAATTCGTCTGGGGTCAGCATCATGACCACATCGGCCCATTTGGCGCAGGAGGCGACGTCCATCACCTTCAGGCCTTCGGCTTCCGCCTTCTTGGCCGTGGCCGAACCGGCACGCAGACCGATGGCGATTTCTTTCACACCAGAGTCACGCAGGTTCAAAGCATGGGCATGGCCTTGCGAACCATAGCCGATGATGGCCACTTTTTTGTTCTTGATCAGATTGATGTCTGCATCGCGGTCGTAATAAACGCGCATGGTTCGCTCTCCTTGGACTGCCTTTTATAAATAGGTGCTTGAGCGATTAAGCGGCACGCGTCCGAGAATCAAGCCCTAAAGCGCATTTGTGCCTAGAAACAGCATCATATTACATCGAGCAGCAGCGGCATTGTAGAGAGCAGCAGCAGCACAGCCATGATGATATTGAACACACGCAATCTGAACGGATCCTCGAGAAAACCGCGCAAACCGACACCGAAACCCACCCAGACGGCAATACAAGGCAGGTTAATCGCCCCGAACAGCCCGCTGACCAGCAAAACACTGGTCACCATGGCCTCCGGCAGTGTGTAGACCGCCATGGCCGTGACGGCCATCACCCAGGCTTTGGGGTTGATCCACTGGAACAGAGCTGCCTCAATAAAGCGCATCGGCCTTGCACCAGCCTGAGAGCCTCCGAGACTGCCACTACAGGCCAAAGACCATGCCAGCCACAGCAGATAACCGCCCGACCCGATTTTGAGGGCTGTATGAAGCAGAGGCACCGCCAGCATGGCCGCACCAAGCCCGAGGCCGACAATCACCAGCATCAGGGTGAACCCCAGACACACCCCCATCATGTGCGGCATGGTCGACCGCATCCCGAAATTGACGCCCGAGGCCAGCAGCATCATGTTATTCGGCCCGGGCGTGATCGAGGAGACGAAAGCAAAACCTATCAGAGCCAACAGCAGATCGGGGTTCATCACCGTGTTCTTTCCGTTCCGAATTGATCAGGCATGGGCTTGCGGCAGGGCCAGCAGGACCACCAGAATTGAACGCACAACCAACACAACTGACGGGTGAGCCACTTCGACAAAGCCGAAGATCCGGCCCTCTCGCCCGATAAAACGGGCCTGATCGACCATTCGCACAGCTTTGGTCCGCATCCTTTCAGGCATAGGCATTTGCGCCGGCCAATTCCTGATCCGCGACGCCACCGGCACGACAAAAGCCCGGCGTGACAGCGGCTGGATAGCCCCATTTGGCGACACAGATGCGCATGGCACAGCGCGAACCAGACGCTCGATGATCTACAAGGCAGAGACATCATAGATCATCACAGCCTCCCAGCAACCGGTCAGAAGCTTTCGGCACCCCGGCTCATCGCCGCAACGCCGGTCCGCGAGACCTCGACCAGACCGATCTCGGCCAGAATGGCCAGAAAGCGGTCGATCTCCTCCGAGGTTCCGGTCAGTTCGAAAATGAACGAGGTGAGTGTCGCATCAAGGGTTTTGGCACCAAAAGCACTGGCCAGACGCAGGGCTTCGACGCGGCTTTCACCTTTGCCGACCACTTTGACCAGAGCCACTTCACGCTCGACCGATTCGCCATGGCTGGTCAGATCGATCACCCGATGCACCGGCACCAGCCGTTCGAGCTGGTGGATGATCTGTTCGATCACCTGTGCTGACCCTGTCGTGACCACGGTGATCCGCGAGACGTGCTTTTGATGCTCGGTCTCCGATACGGTCAGGCTTTCGATATTGTATCCGCGCCCCGAAAACAGCCCTGCAATGCGGGCTAGAACGCCGGGTTCGTTGTCGACCAGAACCGACAGAGTATGGCGGCGAACGGTCTGATGTTTGGGCGGATCAGAATAATGCGATTTCATGGATTTTTCTTTCATACAGCAGACATCAATACGGAAAATTCAGGTCTCGGGGATCAGGAGGGCATCGGGAACGCGCCGATCACCGGCTCGTCCGCCTCGTCATGGGCCACCACCCAAGCCTCGGCCATGGCCTCCTTTTGCCATTGGCGGAAGGCGGGCGTACCCAACACCGCATCCATATAGGCGCGGATTTGGGCATCGACGGGGATGGAAAAGGTATTCAACCGCGTCACGACCGGCGCGAACATCGCATCGGCCGCGCCAAAAGCGCCAAACAGGAACGGCCCCTGCCCCGAGGGCTTGCCGAAGCCGTCAAGGGCACGCTTCCACAGGGTTACGATCCGCGCGACATCCTTGACCACCGCCTCACCACGGTCCTTGGCCGGGTGTTGCTTGCGCACATTCATCGGGCAGGCCTGACGCAGACCGCGAAAACCGGCATGCATCTCTCCCGACATGGCACGGGCCAGCGCGCGCGCCTTGCGGTCTTTCGGCCAGACGGCCTTGTCGGGGAAACGCTCGGCCAATTCATCCATGATCGCCAGCGATTCCCAGACCACCACATCGCCGTCCACCAGGATCGGCACGGTTGATCCCGCCCCGTAGGCATCGACGCGCGGGCGAAATTCGGGGGTATCGAGCGGGATCACATCCTCGACGAACGGAATGTCGAGGGCTTTCATCAAAATCCATGGACGCAAAGACCAGGACGAATAGGCTTTATTGGCAATGACAAGCTTCATGATGCAATCACCTTTGAGCGGGGTTCGTGTTCAACGCAAACGCAACAGCAGCCTGTGCATGCAGCTTGGCCGTATCGAAACTCGGGCAGTCGATATCGTCGGGCGCCAGCAAAAGTCCGATTTCCGTGCAGGCAAACACCACGCTATCGGCACCCGCCTCTCGCCCCTTGCGTACGGCATCAAGATAGACAGCTTTCGAAACCGGCGAGATGACCCCGCGCACCAGCTCGTCAAAGATGATGCGGTTGATCTCCTGCCGGTCATCTGCATCGGGCACCAAGGCGTTCATGCCAAAGCCATCCCGCAAGCGATCGAGATAAAACGGCTCCTCCATCACCGACCGGGTGGCAAGCAGCAGAGGGCGTTTGGCACCCCCCTCCTGCAAGGCTTGGCCCAGCGCATCGGCAATATGGATCAGCGGCACAGAGCAAGCCGCTTCAACCGACGGAGCAACACGGTGCATCAGATTGGAGCAGATCAACAGGCAATCAGCCCCCGATGCTTCGAGCTTGCGGCCGGCATCGGCCAGCCTGCGCCCGGCCTCCGGCCAGCCTTCCTCGGTCTGCAATGCCGCTATTTCGGCAAAGTCGAACGAGTGCAGCAGCAGTTTGGCCGAATGCAGGCCGCCGAGAACCTCTCGCACCCCGCGGTTGATTTCCGCGTAATAGGTGGCTGTCGATTCCCAACTCAACCCGCCGATAAGACCGATTGTCTTCATTGCCGATCACCTGATTGCCGATTGAACGAGCCCCGATTGAACGGGAGCCGGTTAAACGAGAGCCGATTAAACGAGAGCTTTGCCCTTGCTGTCGATGACCGAGCCGATGTCCTGCGCGGCATCGGCCAGAATCATCTCGTTATGGGCCTTGCCCGACGGGATCATCGGGAAGCAGTTTTCCTTTTTATCGACCAGACAATCGAACAGCACCGGCAACGGACTATCGATCATTTCCATGATCGCCTCGTCGAGCTTGGCGGGATCGGAGCAGCGGATGCCCTTGGCCCCGTAGGCTTCGGCCAGCTTGACGAAATCGGGCAGCGATTCCGAATAGCTTTCGGAATAGCGCGAGCCATGCAGCAATTCCTGCCACTGGCGCACCATGCCCATATATTCGTTGTTCAGGATGAAAATCTTGACCGGCAAACGATATTGCATGGCGGTCGAGAGCTCCTGGATATTCATCTGGATCGAGGCCTCACCGGCAATATCGATCACCAGTGCGTCGGGATGGGCCATCTGCACGCCGATGGCGGCAGGAAAGCCATAGCCCATTGTGCCCAAACCACCCGAGGTCAGCCAGCGGTTCGGCTCCTCAAAGCGGAAATACTGAGCGGCCCACATCTGGTGCTGACCGACTTCCGTGGTGACATAGACGTTGCGGCCTTTGGTCAACTCGTACAGACGCTCGACCGCATATTGCGGCTTGATGGTCTCTTTGTTCTGGTTATAGGCCAGACACTGACGCTGGCGCCATTCACCGATCTTGTCCCACCAGGTAGCGAGGGCCTTGCGGTCAACCGTCGGATTGGCCTTTTTCCATGCTGTGAGCATGTCGGCCAGCACAGAACGGCAATCGCCGATGATGCCGATATCGGCCTTGACGTTTTTATTGATGGACGACGGATCAATGTCGACGTGGATCTTTTTGGAACGGGGTGAAAACGCGTCGAGCCGTCCGGTGATGCGGTCATCGAACCGCGCGCCGATGCAGATCATCACATCGCAATCATGCATGGCCAGATTGGCCTCATAGGTGCCGTGCATGCCCAACATGCCGAGCCACTGGTCGTCGGCAGCCGGATAGGCACCCAGACCCATCAGGGTCGAGGTGATGGGATAGCCGGTCAACTGCACCAGTTCGCGCAGCAGGCTCGAGGCTTCCGGACCGGCATTGATCACGCCGCCGCCGGTGTAGAACACCGGACGCTTGGCCTTGCCCATCAATTCCACCGCAGCCGCGATCTTGTCCTGATCGCCATTGACACGCGGACGATAGGTCTTGTGCTGGTTGTCTAGCGGGCGGGCATATTTGCCTTTGGCAAACTGCACATCCTTGGGAATGTCGATCACCACCGGGCCGGGACGGCCATTGGAGGCCACGAAAAACGCCTCGTGCAGAATACGCGGCAGATCCTCGATCGAACGGACCAGATAGTTGTGTTTGGTGCAATGGCGGGTGATGCCGACCGTGTCACATTCCTGGAAAGCATCCGAGCCGATCAGATGGGTGGGAACCTGGCCGGTGATGCAGACCAGCGGAATGGAATCCATCATGGCATCGGTCAGGCCTGTCACGGCATTGGTCGCACCGGGACCCGATGTGACCAGCACACAGCCGACCTTACCGGAGGAACGGGCATAGCCTTCGGCCGCATGGACTGCCGCCTGCTCATGCCGGACCAGCACGTGATTGACCACCTCCTGCTGGAAAATCGCGTCATAGATGGGAAGCACCGCACCGCCCGGATAGCCGAAAATCCGGTCGACCCCCTGGTCCTGCAGGGCCTGGATCACCATTTCAGCGCCGGTCATTTCCTTGCTCATGTCTCGCTCCGTTGTCTCAACCGAATTGTCTGGTCAGAATGTCTTGATCGTGTGGGGTCTGGTCTGGTTTGGTCGTCAGCAGGATGGCCCAATAAAAAAGCCCCGCTCGGGGGGCTTCAGGGTCAGCGCCAGTCTCGGGTAGCCGGTCTATCGACCGTCCCGCTCCTGACGCCATCTTACTACAAGCTGCAACCGTGCCATTGCGTGAGTTTCCCCGAAATTCATCCGATCATGCTAATCACGCTTTTGTCCGGCGTCAAGCACAAGATCATTGGTCTTTATGCGGGGCGGTCCAAGCCTGTTGCGGGGATGGGACTGCCTCCAGCAGGCTCTCGATCCGTGCCTGCGCCCCATCCGGTGTCATCCAGACAAAATCGGGGGCCTGATGACGGAACCAGGTATGCTGGCGTTTGGCATAGCGGCGGGTATCGGCCTTGCCTTTGTCGATGGCCTGATCCATCGACAGTTCCCCGCGCAAGGCGGCCATCAATCCGGGTACGCCATGCGCCCGCATCACCGGCAAAGCCGGATCGAGCCCGAGACGGGCCAGAGCCTCGACCTCCTCCAGGGCCCCCTGGCGCATCATCTGCAGGAACCTCGCGTCAATGCGCTCGCGCAACACGTCACGGTCGGGCTCCAGAAACACCGCCAGACTGCGGGCCGGATCGACCACCGCACCATGGCGGGGCCCCTGAAACGAGCGGATCGAACGGCCTGTCGCCTCGAACACTTCCATGGCGCGGATCACCCGTTGCGGATCGGTGGGGTTCAGGCTGGAGGCGGTTTCGGGATCGCAGGCCTGCAAGCGGGCATGCAGGGCTGTCACACCGATCTCGGCCTCCAAAGCGCGAATTCTGGCGCGCACAGCCTCGGGCACGGCGGGAATATCGGACAGGCCTTGCGTCATGGCGCGGAAATACATGCCCGTGCCGCCTGTCACGATCGGTAATTGGCCCCGCGCCATAATCCGGTCCAAGGCGGCAGTGGCATCGGCAAGCCAATGGGCGACCGAATAGGGCTGACCGGCCCCGACATGGCCGAACAGCGCATGGGGAACCTCGGCCTCCTCCTCCACGCTCGGACGGGCTGTCAACACACGCAAAGGCTGATAGACTTGCATGGAATCCGCATTGACCACCACACCATCGAGCTTTTTAGCCAAATGGATGGCAAGAGCGGACTTGCCGCTTGCCGTCGGTCCTGCGATGAGAAGGGCCTGCATGCGGGTCTGCATCACCCTGCCCCATGCGGATTGAATATACGCAAACCGAAAAAGAAGACCCGATCCATGTCCGTCACTGTTGCCACACTCGTTGCCAATCCCCTGACACCCTGCCTCAGCGATGCCCTGATTAGGCAGGCGGCGCAAGCCTTGCCTGCGCCCTCAGAGCAAAAAATCCTCGATCAGGGCATTGCCGCCGATCTGGTCTTCGAGAGCGATGGCAATGCCGACCATGGCAGATGGGCCGAAACGGTCCGCCAAGCCTTGGGGGACGCGCCTGTCGATGTGATCGTCCAGCCGGCTGAAAACCGCCGCAAGCAGCTGTTTCTGGCCGATATGGATTCAACCATGATCGGACAGGAATGTATTGACGAATTGGCTGATTTTGTCGGGCTGAAGGCCAAGGTCTCCGCAATCACCGAGCGCGCCATGCGCGGCGAACTGGATTTCGAGCCGGCCTTGCGCGAGCGTGTAGCCCTTCTGGAGGGGCTTGATCTCGCTGTGATCGGGCAAATCCTGCAAAGCCGCATCACCTATACCCCGGGCGGACGCGCGCTGGTGATGACCATGAAAGCCCATGGCGCCTATACCGCTTTGGTTTCGGGCGGATTTACGCTGTTCACGGGTCCGGTCTCGCAGCATCTGGGGTTTCACGAGCACCGGTCCAACAGCCTGTCGCTCAATGCAGGCAAGCTGGCGGGACGGGTCGAAGATCCCATTCTGGGCAAAGAGGCCAAACGGGCCAGCCTGATCAGCCTGCGCAGTGCGCGCGGCCTCCATCCCTCGCTGACCATGGCCGTCGGTGACGGGGCCAATGATCTGGCCATGCTGGGCGAGGCCGGCTTGGGCGTGGCCTTCTACGCCAAACCTGCCGTGGCAGCTGCGGCCCATGCCCGCATCAATCATGCCGATCTGACAGCCCTGCTCTATGCCCAAGGCTATTGCAAAGACGAATTTTCCGGCTTCTGAAACTAAAAAATCCCGGACCAACGGCCCGGGATTTTGAAGCTCGCTCCGGCCAACAGGCCGATAAGCTCAAAGCCTATTCAATCGACACCGCGACAAAACGGGTATCGCCCTGTGCATTGGAGACCAGCAACAGGACGGATTTCTTGCCGTCCTTCTTGAGGGTCTCGATCCGCCGGGCCAAGGCGTCGGCGGAGGTCGCTGGCTCCTGCTGCACTTCGACGATCACATCACCGGCAGTGATGCGCTTGTCGGCAGCAACCGAGTTGGGCTCGACCTTGGTCACGACCAGGCCTTTGACGCTGTCCTTGACCGAAAACTTTTTGCGCCATTCGTCCGACAGCGGCTGGACTTCCATGCCGACCACCTTGCGGCTCAGGACCGGTGCGTTCTTTTCGGATTTGCTTTCCTCGGCTTTGGCGACCTTGTCGGTTTCCTGCAAGCGCTCGAGCTTGGCGGTCTTGGTCAATTCCTTGCCCTTGCGCATTACGACGATATCGACGGTTTTGCCGACCGCTGTCTGGCCGACAAGCCGCGGAAGGTCCTTGGAATCCTTCACATCGCGCCCGTCAAATTTCAAAATCACGTCGCCGGCCTCGATCCCGGCGGGTTTGGCAGGACCTTTGGGATCGACATCGGCCACCAAGGCTCCGCGTGCTGTGCCCAGACCAAGGCTCTCGGCTATGGTCTCGTCGACATTCTGGATACGGACACCCAGCCAGCCGCGCCGTGTCTCGCCGAACTGGATCAGCTGTTCCACCACGCCTTTGGCCATGGTGGACGGCACGGAGAACCCGATGCCGATCGAGCCGCCTGTGGGAGAGAGAATAGCCGTGTTGACGCCGATCACCTCGCCCTGCAGGTTGAACAAAGGACCACCCGAATTGCCCTTGTTGATGGAGGCATCGGTCTGGATATATTGGCCGTAGGAATTGTCGGAAATGTCACGGTTGCGCGCCGAGACGATCCCGGTCGTCACCGTACCGCCCAGACCGAACGGATTGCCGATGGCGACAACCCAGTCGCCCAGACGGGCCTTGTCGGAATCACCGAATTTCACGGCTTTCAGCGGTTTGTCGGATTTGACCCGCAACACGGCGAGATCGACCTTGGTATCGCGGCCGACCAATTCGGCTTTCAAACGCGTGCCGTCGGTCAGAATGACGGTGATCTCGTTGGCATCGGCGATCACATGATTGTTGGTCACCACAATACCGGACGCATCAATAATGAAGCCGGAACCGAGCGAGCTGGACTTGCGCTGCGGACGCTGGCCACCACCTTGACCGCCACCCTGCTGGCCATTGGGGCCATTCGGTCCGAAGAACTCCTCGAAGAAATCCTGGAACGGCGAACCCGGCGGCAATTGCGGCAGCTGCACCGAGCGTTGCTCGCTGACCGTGGTTGAGGCCGAGATATTGACGACGGCGTCAAGCACCTGATCGACCACATCGGCCAGACTGTCCGGCCCGCGTGCGGCTGCCGAGGCTGGCAAGGAGACAACAGGCGACAGGACCAGTGATGCGGCCAGCAAGACCCCGATCACCGCACGGGAAAAGCGCGCAGGCTTTAAAAAATGGAATATCATAGGACTGGCTCCAAATGTGAAAGTCGTTGGTGGCCCCCGCCACTTCCGGACATCACGCACATCATCCCACAATTAGGGCAGAAGAACGGCAGCCCTCCGGCACACATAGTGCCGGTGCGGGATTAATATGCGTGACGGATATAAAACACGATCCCGAGGCCGATACAGGCGGCGATCAGCCCCACCGCCCGCATCCGGCCTTCGGTAGATTCCAGCACATCCTCGATCCGCGCCCGCACGAAGCCCGGAAAGGCGGCAAACAGCAGGCCCTCGATGAAAAGCACAAGGCCGATGGCCGAGAAGAAATCATCCATGGAAAATCTCCTCTCTTACCGGCGGCTTATGGTTTGGCTGCTGGCGATGGATTGGTATTCGAGCGCGCAAACGGATCACGCAAATACCGGAAAAACTCATGATCCGGATTGAGAATCATCCGCGTTTCACCGGGCCGCAAGGCAATTTCATAAGCCTGCATCGAGCGGTAGAAGCGGAAGAAATCGGGATCACGTGTAAAGGCGTCTGCCAGAATACGGTTTTTCTCGGCATCGCCCTGCCCGCGCAATTCTTCGGATTTGCGCATCGCATCGGCGCGCAGCACCGTCACATCACGGTCAGCCCGCGCACGGATGGTTTGGGAGACTTGCGAGCCATTGGCCCGGATGTCGGCGGCTTCGCGCTGGCGCTCGGTCTGCATGCGCTGGAACACCGCCTGCGAGTTGGGAGCCGGCAAATCGGCGCGACGCAACCGGACATCGATCACTTCCATGCCCAGACCCATCGCCTCGCGATTGGCATCCTCGCGGATTTTGACCATCAATTTGGCGCGATCGGTCCGCACCACGGCCATGAAACTGGCCTCCGCCAGCACGGTACGGACGGTCGAATTGACGATGGAGGCCAGACGCATATTCGCACCGGTCACATTGTTGACGCTCTGGTAGAAGCGCAACGGATCGGTGATGCGGTAGCGGGTAAAGGCATCGATCACCAACCGTTTCTGGTCGGCCGCAATGACTTCCTGCTCCTGCAACTCCAGATCCTGGATGCGGTTGTCGAAGAAGACAACGTTCTGGACAAACGGGATCCGCCAATACAGACCCGGCTCCGAAATCGGGGCACGGACGATTTTACCCAACTGGAACACCAGCGCGGATTGCGTCTGGTGCACCGTGAAAGCGGCAGAAAAAAGCAACAAGGCTGCTATGCTGACCAGCACCAGCCATCCCATGCGCGAGGTCGAGCTCATTTTGGCGCTCCCTGGTTCCGCTTCAACTCGGGCAAAGCCATATAGGGCACAACGCCCTGTCCGGTATCGCGGTCGATAATCACCTTGTCGATATTGCCCATCACCTTTTCGAGCGTCTCGAGATAGATCCGCTGGCGGGTCACATCCGGTGCCTTCTTGTATTCGTCATAGACTTGCGTGAAACGGCTGGCCTGCCCGTTGGCTTCGGCGACCACGCGTTCACGATAGGCCTCGGCCTCCTGCACGATCCGCGCCGCCTCGCCGCGCGCTTCGGGCACGACACGGCTGGCATAGGTTTCGGCCTCGTTGCGCAAGCGGTCCTGATCCTGACGTGCGGCCTGCACATCACGGAAGGCTTCAAGTACCTGCCCGGGCGGATCGACCTTTTGCAGCTGCACCAGCCGCACTTCCACGCCGGCTTTGTAATTGTTGAGCACATCCTGGATAAGATGTTTGACTTCGGCTTCGATCGCCGAACGGTCGGTGGTCAGCACCAGCTGGATGTTGCGCCGTCCGATCACTTCGCGCATGGCGGCTTCCGCCACCGCCCGCACCGAACCTTGCGGATTGCGGATATTGAAGGCGTAATCAGCCGCCTTGGCCGGATTGATCTGCCACTGCACGGCAAAATCGACATAGACGATGTTTTCGTCACCGGTCAGCATCAGACTGGAGGCATCACCGCGTCCGGTGCGGTTGTCGGACACACCGACACCGACATCGGTGGTATTGACCGCCGTCACGCGTGGCTTGATGACCGAGCCGATGGGGGCGGGCCAGTTATAGTTCAAGCCCGGCTGGGTCGAGCCTTCATAGCGGCCGAACACCAGATTGAGGCCGATCTCGTCGGGATGGACAATGTAAAGGCCTGTGGCCATCCAGCCGACCACGGCCAAAGCCCCGATCAGCGAGCCACCACGGCCCGACATCGGCCCGTCGGGCATCAAATTCTTCAGATGGTCCTGCCCCTGCTGGAACAGCTGATCGAGTCCTTGCGGACCCTGACCACCGCCGGACGATCCGCCACCCCACGGGCCCTGACCACCCGGACCGGACCCTTTCTGCCCCGACCCCTTCGGATCGGACGGGCCGGAACCAGACTTTTTCCCCCATGGCCCACCGCCATCGCCTTGATTGCTCCACGGCATGAAGTCTTCCCTTTTTGTCTTGCCAAACAGCGCCTGACGGCGTGTTTGTGAAATCCTTACCCCATGAAGTGGGGTCTTATTTGTTATTCGTCAACGGTCTGTCGTACTTTCATGTGCCAACACGCTGATAATCGACAAAAGAATAGGCATATTGGTCTCTCGGACCACTAGAAAAATCATCTTTCGAGATCACTTTGAAACGACTTTTATCCCAAACGGGAAAAAAAGCATCCCCATGCGGACTGGCATGGACTTCTGTGAGATGCAGACGCTCGGCCAGCGGCAGGGTTTGCGCATAGATCTCGGCCCCGCCGACCACCGCAATGCCCGAAGCCTGCATCGCCCCCGCCAGATCCCGGCACAGATCCAACGCACCGGCGAGCGTATGGGCCACATGCACGCCTTCGGCGGCAAACCCGGGATCGCGGGTCAGCACAACGGTTTCGCGCCCCGGCAAGGCCTTGCCGATCGATTGGAAGGTCTTGCGCCCCATCAGCATCGGATGGCCCAGGGTAAGTTGACGAAACCGTTTCAAATCCGACGACAGCTGCCAGATCAACCGGTTATCGTCCCCGATCACTCCGTTATCGGCAATGGCAGCCAGAACAAAGACAGGCAGGCTCATGCTTTGGCATCCGCTTCGGGATGGCCTGTATAGGGGCCATGCCCCGCCAACCGCCACAAGGCCTGATCAGACACGCGGCAGATGGTCCATTCCTCCATCAATTCGGCACCAAGGCCTTTGTAAAAAGCAATCGACGGCGCGTTCCAGTCGAGCACGGACCATTCGAGCCGCGCCAGACCCTCGCTGATGCAACGCTGCGCCAGACGATGCAAGAGGGCCTTGCCCAAGCCTTTGCCGCGATGTTCGGGCTCGACAAACAGATCCTCGAGATAGATGCCGTGGCGACCCCGGAAGGTCGAGAAATTATAGAACCAGACCGCCAGACCCACCACTTGACCGTCATGCTCCGCAACATCGCAGAACAGCCTTGGATTGGGGCCGAACAGAGCGTGGGTGATCATCTCCTCGGAGGCATCGACCGCATCGAGCAGATGCTCGTAATCGGCCAGCGCGAGGATCAACGCATAGATGCGCGGCGCATCGGCAGGATCGGCGGGGCGGATCGTGTCTGACAATTTGCTCATGATTAAACCGCAACCGGTGCGCGGATCAGCGGGTGCGGATCATACCCCTCGATCGCCACATCCTCGAAAGTGAAATCGAACAGGGAACGCACATCCGGATTGAGTTTGAGCTGCGGCAAGGGCCTGATCTCGCGCGACAGCTGCAATTGAGCCTGCTCGAGGTGGTTCAGATAGAGATGCGCATCGCCGAAGGAATGGACAAAATCTCCCACTTCAAGTCCGCTGGTCTGGGCCAGCATATGGGTCAACAGGGCATAGCTGGCGATATTGAACGGCACGCCGAGGAAAATATCGGCCGAGCGTTGATAGAGCTGGCACGATAGCTTGCCGTCGGCCACATAGAACTGGAACAGACAATGGCACGGAGCCAGCGCCATCTTGTCGAGATCAGCCGGGTTCCATGCGCTGACAATCAGTCGGCGGGAATCGGGATTGCGGGCAATCTCGTCGACCAGCCAGCGGATCTGGTCGACCGTGCCGCCATCCGGCTTGGCCCAGGACCGCCACTGCTTGCCATAGACCGGACCCAACTCACCGGTCGCATCGGCCCATTCATCCCAGATCGACACACCATGGGCTTTGAGATAGGCAATATTGGTGTCGCCTGCCAGAAACCACAGCAATTCGTGGATGATGGACTTCAGATGCAGTTTCTTGGTGGTGACAAGCGGAAACCCCTTGGCCAGATCAAACCGCATCTGGTGCCCGAACACCGACAGGGTCCCGGTTCCGGTGCGGTCGGTCTTGCGTGTGCCCTCATTCAAGACGCGGCGCAAAAGATCATGATAGGCAAGCATGGCGTTCCGATTCTCCCTCGACGGCCCGCACAATACGCCAGTCTTTTTCGACAAGCAAAATCCGGTTGGCGGTTTTTATCCCGATCAGGCCTTTCACCGGACACAATCTATCCCTATATTGGGCCTGTCATCGCAAGATGACTATGGCGATAAACGGACATCGAAATAAACCATTCGGACCCGGGGGCGGTACCCGGCGCCTCCACCCGAACCCAGTAGGCCATCTCATTGGCCTGTCTAGCTGGGCTCCGGCGGGGGCGAAACAGGATCGACGAGGGTGTAAAGGGTGCTCTTTTGCTCGGCATGGTTCCACCGTTACCGGACCTTTCTATAGTTGCCAATGACAACTATGCTCCGGTTGCTGTCGCCGCTTAAGCGGTGCTGGTGCCGAAATCAAAGTCCTTGCGTTTAGCCGCGTAAGGCGGGGCTCGGAGGTGCCTGGCAACAGAAACCTCCACTT